>JBNMPT010000001.1:0-65302 GCA_051277025.1 Roseivirga sp.
CTCGGTTATTGAGAACATAAATGACCAACTGAAGAATATTGCTCAAGCTGAAACTTCTAGGCATAGGAGTTTTGGAAATTTCATAACTAATCTGGTCGCCAGCCTTATCGCTTATTCCTTTCAAGAAAAGAAACCAAGTATCAAGTTTGAAACAGAAAACTCAAAACAATTGCCTCTTTTTTTTGCTAGATCCCTACGTTGAAATCAGGTTAAAAGGTTCTAACCTTCCCTCACAATCCAACAATACGGTGGATACTTCACAAAGAGAACTCACCCCACTAAAGGCGGCATATAGCAAGGTTATTAAGTGGTCGAAGGTCATAAATCGTTTGTAATAACGATTTATGATGTGCTTCAATACGGTCGGAGAGATTATTGAGGTGGGGTGCCGTTTTAGCAGTTCTTTAATCAGGGTTTTTTAGTTGGTGAGAAAAACTAAATTACCACAAAGCGGAATTTACTTCTGGGAAATCCCGCTTTTAAAAAGTTTTACCGGACACTAATGATTCTTAATGGAAAATAAATCCGAAGCAGTGATCCGTGTTTTTATTCAGTCGAAAAAATATAAGCTCATTAAAAAAGCTGAAGCCTATTTGCAAAACCTCTATTTTAGCCTAGAGTATTAGAAAGTATTGGCTTTATACCATTCCAGCCAAACTAGGGAGAATATTTTTTTTGCGAAGACTCCTCTTGAACGTCGTTTGAAAAAGAGAATTAAATGAAAAATCTACTTCTTACAATCCTTATACTTTTTTCAGGAATTTCCTTGAAGGCCGAAACCAAGCTTGATTCTATTTTTACGGTCTGGCAGGATGAAACACAAGCTGACACAAGCAGACTGCAAGCTATCCACAAATTTATCCTCCAGGGCTATATATACAACCAACCTGATTCAGCTTATTATTTTGCCCAAAAACAGTTGGACTTTGCCGAAAGGAAAGGACTAAGTAAATACATAGCCTTAGCATTAACAACTCAGGGACTTTCACTTCGAATTAGAGGTGACTATCCCAACTCTCTTGTTTATCATAAAAAAAGCATGCTATTTTATGAGGAAATAGGGGATAAAACCGGTATCGCTGGTGCTTTGGTTAATATTGGGAATCTCTATGCTATTCAAAGCAATTTTGATAAAGCCTTGGAATATTTTGAGCAAGGCGCTTCTATTTGCGAAGAAATTGGTGAAACCTATTTTTTGGCCAACGCCACGCTTAACATTGGCTCAATTTACCAAATGCAAGGCGAATACACTAGATCCCTTAAATATTTCCTGAAAAGCTTAAAAATCTACCAAGAGAACCAGTACAAAACCGAGATCGCTGACGCACAATATAATATAGGTGGGGTCTACGAAGAAGATGGTGATTTTCCTAAAGCGCTAGACTTTTACCTACAAAGTTTAGAAAGCTATGAGGAATTAGAAGATAAGTATGGAATTACATTTTCTCTAGTTTCAATTGGTAACGTTTATTTCAAGCAGGGCTTGACGGATGATGCAATTAGTCAATGTGAAAAATCACTCAATTTCGCAAAGGAAATAAATTCAATTGATCGCCAAGAAGCAGCATGTATATGTCTTTACGATGTCTACAAGGCGATTGGGAATGACAAGAGTGCTCTGAAGTATCATGAACAAATGTTAATATTATCAGATAGCTTACAAGCGGAAGAAACCAATTTGAAACTGCAAAAAATGGATTTTCAGAAGCGAATGTTAGCCGATAGCATGGCTACTGTTGAAAGAGAACGCTTGGTGCAAGAAGAGCATCAAGAGGAAGTAAAACAAAAGAACCAAATTCGCAATATGCTAGTCGGAGGTGGGGTCTTGATTCTGATCATTGCCAGTGGAATCTATAGCCGTCTGAGATATACTAATAGGGCCAAAAAAATTATCGAGAAAGAGAAAGAACGATCCGAAAACCTCTTACTTAACATACTACCCGCCAATATAGCCGCTGAATTAAAAGAAAAGGGCCGAGCCGAAGCACGAGAGTTTGAAATGGTTAGCACCCTCTTTTCAGACTTTAAAGGTTTTACCGCAGCAAGTGAAAAATTGAGCGCTCAAGAGTTGGTTGCGGAAATCAATACTTGTTTCGAAGCTTTTGATAATATAATGGGCAAATACAATATTGAGAAAATAAAAACCATTGGCGATGCTTATATGGCGGCCGGCGGTCTTCCTGTCCCATCAGACGGTTCTGCTAAAAACACTGTGCTTGCTGCGCTAGAAATGCAAGCTTTTATTTCTGCTAGAAAAATTAAAATGGATACCCTAGGCAAACCTGCTTTTGAAATGCGTGTCGGCATTCATACCGGACCCGTAGTTGCGGGCATTGTGGGCGTTAAAAAATTCCAGTATGACATTTGGGGTGACACCGTTAACACTGCCAGCCGCATGGAGTCTTCTGGAGGCGTTGGTAAAGTAAATATAAGCCAAGCTACTTATGAACTTCTCAAGAATGATCTAAAGTTTATCTTTGAATCTCGCGGCAAAATTGAAGCAAAAGGAAAAGGCGAAATGGAGATGTGGTTTGTTTCAATGAATAGCCAATAGCGAAAATGACTAACAATACATATCATACTTATGGTCAAATGAAAAAGGCAAAGAAAGCCTCTTTCTCATTTCTCCTTACTTGGTTTACAATTCATTGTTCGCTATTCACAGTCCATGCACAAGAGGTTAAGACCGATTCCCTTTGGAATATATGGATTGACGAAACGCAAGCAGACACCACACGATTAAAAGCCATACACACAATTGGCCTTAATGGCAACAGCACTCTTCAGCCTGACTCTGCCTTCTACTATTCCCAAATGGAGTATAACTTTGCTAAAGCAAAGGCCCTTAAAAAACAAATGGCGGATGCCTTAAGTACCCAAGGAAGTTCATTTTATCATAAAAACGACTTTATCCAAGCCAGGCAATACCATAATAGAAGCTTAGAGCTAAGTGAAGAAATCGCAGATAAAAAAGGAATTGCCCTTTCCCAAATCAATATTGGATACACCTTTAGAAAAAAAGGAGACTATACAAAAGCCATCGAGCACTATCAAAAAGGTCTAAAGATTCGAGAAGAAAGTGGTGATAAAAATGAAATTGCTAAGGCGGTAAGCAGCATTGGACTTATGTACGATTTACAAGGAGACTACCCGAAAGCGCTAGACTATTACCAACGTAGTTTAAAAATTTTAGAGGACCTTGGAGATAAACTCGGCATTGCTAGGGCCATAAGCAGTATTGGACTTATGTACGATTTTCAAGGTGACTACCCGAAAGCGCTAGATTATTACCAACGCAGTTTGAAGATTTGTGAGGAAATGGGATATGAATGGGGCATATCTATGAACCTAAATAACATTGGTCTTATCTACGATAATCAAAAGGACTACTCCAAAGCGCTAGATTACTATCAGCGCAGTTTGAAGATCTCAGAGGAAGATGGAGACAAAGACGATCGTGCCATTGCACTTAGCAATATTGGAGAGATTTATAGTAATCAAGAAAATTATGAGCAAGCCTTCTCCTATTTTGAACGTAGCTTAAAAATAAGCGAAGAAATAGGAGATCGATTGAAAATGACGCATCCCTTAAGGGGTATTGGAAATGCCTATAGAAAACAAGGTCAATACAAGAAAGCTATTAGTCAATGTTTAAGGTCCCTTAAAATAAGTGAGGAAATGGGAGCTACTTTCGAACAGAAAGGTGCTTGTGAATGCTTGTATGAGTCCTATAAAGCTCTCGGCTTGGGCAGCAAAGCTCTAGATTACTATGAGCAAATGATCGTACTTAAGGATAGCCTTTTTAATGAAGAGAATACCAAGAAACTTACTCGCATTGAACTTCAATATGAGTATGACAAAAAGGAAGCGGCCTCCAAATTAGAGCAAGAAAAAAAGGATGTTCTTGCTACAGAAGAATTAAGAAGAAATAAACTTATCAGAAATGTCTTTATGGGCGGCTTTGCGGTGGTTTTATTATTTGCAGTTGCATTTCTTAGCCAACGAAACAAAATTAAAAAAAGCAAAAAGCAAAGTGATGACCTTTTACTAAACATTTTGCCTGCCGAAGTAGCTGAAGAACTAAAAGCCAAAGGCCAAACCGAGGCCAAGCATTATAATCAAGCATCTATTTTATTTACAGATTTCAAAGGCTTTACAAATGCGGCGGAAACCTTAAGTCCTAAAGAGTTGGTAGATGAGATTAACATCTGCTTCATCGCTTTTGACCATATCTGCGAAAAGTATAACATCGAAAAAATAAAAACCATTGGAGACGCATACATGGCAGCAAGTGGGCTATTCGATCAAGGTACCAAAACGCAAATTTCTCAGGCTAACTTGATTAAAGGTGCTCTAGAAATGCAAGCTTTTATGATTACTAGAAGTAAAGAATTAGAATTTAAAGACATAACAGGATTTCAAATGCGGGCTGGTATACATACTGGGCCAGTAGTAGCAGGAATTGTGGGAATTAAAAAATTCCAATATGACATTTGGGGAGATTCAGTAAATACGGCCAGCCGAATGGAAAGTCATGGTGAAGTGGGACGGGTTAATATTAGCGAAGCTACCTATCGCTTGCTTAAAGACGAGTCAGATTTCACTTTTGAAAGCCGCGGTAAGATTGAAGCCAAGGGAAAAGGGAAAATGGAAATGTACTTTGTGAACTTCAAAACTGACAAATTTTAGAGCAACTTAGAGTCGTATCAAAGGCTTGGCCCAAATAATAACGATATGCAACTTTCAGCAGCTAATACCTGCGGTGCTCTTATGCTGTGTTTCGATTTCCATCACAAAGTTATTTTACACAAAAATATATGGCTTTGTTTTAGTTTAAAACTTGTTAGTATTAGTAGATAATTTTCCTATTAAATCTCAAAAACGTAAATTTCAGTCCTTCATTATATATTGATACAGCTCTATTAAGCGGTTCAACTGCAGTAAGTGGTGGCAAAGGAATGAATGACTCAAAGACCTTTAATTTAACTATAGCTAAGTTACTGCTTATTCTATCTTGCATTCCTTTTGAGAAGCAATTAGTGAGTGACTCCTTTCAAAGTCATTCACTGATTAAAAACCAATAATTGTTATTTACTGAAATTGTTAATTTAGAGAAATCATAGACCGACCTTCGTTTTGAGTCGATTTAATAGAAAATCACATAATTTTTTCTTAATGACTGCCAAAGGCAAGGATTAAATCCCCGATAGTAATGAAAATAAAATTTTACGGTACTAGAGGCGCCATTCCCGTTTCTGATAAAGATTTTCTAGAATTTGGAGGCAATACTACCTCGATAAAAATAACCCGAGATAATGGTCATATTGCTATTGTGGATTCAGGCACAGGTATTCGTAATTTAGGTAACGATCTACTTAAGGATGGCTTTCTTCAAGATGAATTAATTATCGTCTTTACTCATTTTCATTGGGATCATATTCAAGGTTTTCCTTTTTTCGCACCTGCCTATAATCCTAATGGGATCATTAATATACTTGCTATGGGAAAAGACAGAGAAATTATAAACCTTGAGGATATTTTCAGAGGACAAATGAAAACTGAATATTTTCCAGTCCCATTGGAAGATATGGGTGCCAAATTCAATTTTCTGCAAATTGAAAAGAATGAATTGAAAAGCAATGGTGCCTTAATCAAAGTGATTAAACAAAACCATCCCGGTGATTCCTATGGTTATCGTTTGGAGGAAAATGGTAAAGTTTTAGTGGTTTGTACGGATCTAGAACATGGGAATTCGGTTCAAGCAGATATCGTAGAGTTTTGCAAGGACGCAGATTTATTAGTGCATGATGCCCAATATACAAGCGAAGAGCTTCAAAATCACCGTGGTTGGGGACACAGCAGCTATGAGCAAGCAATAGAAGTAGCGGAAAGAGCTAATGTTAAGAAACTCGTTATAACCCATCATGACCCAGACCATAACGATGTATTTTTAACAAATATTGAAAAAGAATGCCAAAAAAGATATCCCAAATGTGTTCTGGCAAGAGAAGGAATGGAATTTACAATATAATTTTGAGTCGTAATCAGAATGAAAATCTGCTGATACTCACGTCTGATATGTAAATTGCATTTAAAGGAATCTACGTCTGACTCTTAAAGCAATTACATAAAGTTACCTTAAACCCAAGGCTGATACGGCATTGAATACTTTGTATTATCATCGCTCTTTTAGCATTGTCAATGTCCTGATTGACAGATGGTGTAAAATCGTTCACACTAAAAATAATTCATAGCACAAGAAAATCGTCTTAGGTCCTGACTTAATCTATTCGTGATTATTTAAACGTGTCGAAACTTTTCTCTGCAGTTAAAGGCGCTCGCAGAGAACTCCCTCAAGCCCCCTTCTCACTCACCATCATAAACATTCAACTCAGTTCCCAGCAAACATTTTTCACAAATCAAAAGCCCTATTCCGTCGATTATAAGCCGTTTAATAATTTGGCTACTTTCCTTCTATTAATATGAACTAAATAAAGCCATATTACTATGAACAATATCGACAAAACAGGGCTTTTAAGCGCTATTTATTTTAGTTAAAGCCTTAATATTTACCTGAAAAAAGTCGGGTGATTATTAAGTTTTCCAGTACCCTAACTATTATTAACTTTCAAATGAAATAATTAGCTTGTCAGATGTTGGTCTAGCTTGGCAGGCTAAAATCATTCCGCGTTTCTTTTGTCCTTTCGACAAAGCGTCATCAATATCCATCTCTGCTGTCCCTTCTACTACCCGACAAATACATGTTCCACAGAAACCTTCTTCACAAGAGAAAGGTGCGTCCACTCCCACTTCTGCAGCGGATTCAGTTAGATAACAACCTTCCATATTAGGAACGATGTGTTCTTCACCAAAAATATTCATGGTTATCGTTTTCGCTGCTATCACTTGCGTAGCTTTTGCTACCGCTTCAACTTTTGGCGCCTCTTGGCTTTTAACTTTCTTCTTTGGTGATGCAAATTTTTCAACATGAACACGATCATCATCAACGCCCATATCCAACAAGCCCTCTTCTACAACATCCATAAAGCCCCAAGGACCACAAACAAAATAGAGTCCGCTCGTAATTTCGTCACAATATGATTGCACATCACGAGTATCGATACGACCTTCTGCTTTGCCTAATCGATGAATAACCTTAAAGCGCTTATTATACTGTTTTTTTAGGGCATCCAACTCGTTACGGAATATGGTTTCTTCTTTATTCCTATTCACGTAAACAAAACGCACCTTACGATCAGAAGTATTTAAAAATTCTTTAGCAATAGATAAAACCGCCGTAACCCCACTGCCCGCAGCGAATAAATACAAATCACCCTTTTTATCTGGTACTGTGAAACGTCCGTCTGGTGCGAGAGCGTTTAAACTATCACCAGCCTTGATATTATCGCATAACCAGTTACTTACCATACCACCCTTAACACGTTTAACCGTAATACGCAAATCGTCATCAATACTTGGGGCGCTAGATAATGAATAGGCTCTTTTATGTGTCTCTCCCTCAATATCTAACGATAAGGTTAAAAACTGACCAGGTCTATAGCTTAGGTATTCCTCTTTTAAATCATCTGGGACGCTTATGTAGAACGACTTACTGTCGGCAGTTTCTTCTGCAACTCTTGCCACCTTTAGTTCATTGAACATCTTTTTTGTTCGCTTAACTTGGGTGGTCGAAGCCTCTACTTTAACTGCTGTTAAAGCTGAGGTTTCGACCTTGGCCGTTGATTCTATACTTGCCGTTACTGCTGTTACATCATTTTTTTTTTTTAAAGAAGCAAGGATTGATGTATCACCCATAAACTGGTCTGGATTATCTGTCCCACAATTTGGACAGCCTTTTAACACATCGTCTTGATAATAATTACACGTTGGGCACTGGTAAACTTTAAAGTAAGCACGAGGCTTATTTAATTTATTAATCACTCGATTTCCGTCACCATCGAAATTATTAAAGACGGTATTGAAATCAATACCCTTCGTTTTACCTATATCGCGACACATTTTATTAAATGGATCGATGATCGCGGCAATGTCATGAGCCATTTTTTCGGGGTCACTTTGATCGGCTTCAAACTTCTTTTCTATTTCTCTTACCTCTTTTATTAAACCTGTCCAGGTCGGATTTAAAGGATCAAATACATATGGGTCACGGCTACTATAATGGCCTTTGGCTAATACATCTATGCCTCCCCAATGAAATTTAGCATTCATGGTTTTCTCAAATGCTAAAGGGTGTGCCCAAGAGCGATATAACATATCAGTTTCTTGAACTAATACCGGGTATAACTCAGAGCCATATTTAGAGTATTCTGCAAAAGCGCTTTCTTCATAATTTTTTTCGTCTAGGGCTTTTACAGTATCAACAGCAGCCATGTAGGATGTTCCACTTCCGTAGTTAATACCGTGCGAGAATAAGGGGTTAGAGAATTGTGCGCTATCTCCAATTGCCACCCAACCCTTACCTGCTACTTGGGTCGAGTCGTGCGCTAAACCTAAGAATGCAGCATATGGGCGGCGCTTTTCTCGGTAAGGTTTTTCAACTAATTCATAATGCTCAAGTATCCAAGCAAAAGCTGGGTACCTTTCTGCATAATGCATAAATCTTTTTTGAATCGGTAAATCTTTCGCGGTATCCATATCATCACGAACGGTAATACCGATGGATGTAATAGGTTCAAATTCAGTACCATGCTTTTCTTGAAAGAACTTTCGTGGTGGTACATCAGAATCTTCCTCAGAATCATGGTCCATCACGTCATTCACCATTTTCAACATGGTTTCATCATCTGCACTTTCCCACGAATGAACCGTAATAAACCAAATCCAACCTTGAGGCGTGCATAAATGACGAGTGGCTGGTTCTTGCCATCTCGCTAAAGGCACCTGCTTCTTTTGTCTAAAATATGCAAAGTAGCAGTTGGTCTGAAATGTGTCGTGAATCGCAGGGTCTTTTCTATAAGTACCTAAGTGACGTGGAAGGACTGCCGCTGGGCCAGTAGCATCACATACAAAACGGGATTTAATGGTAAACGATTCGCCATTTTCATCAATACATGCCAATTGTTTAACTTTCCCATCTAATTGACAATCGTCAATTTCAACATGTGTATTAACCTTAAAATCAATACCTTGCTCCTTAGTTAAACGCTGTAATGCCATTTCAAAGACACGTCGTTCAATTTGAAAAGTTTCTTCCAAATCGGTAATATCACATTCGCTTTCTGGCTCTTTGCTTTCTGTTCCCATCCACCAAAAACGGATACCTCCTTTGTTTCCAAATAAGCGACGCATTTGAGGCATGGTGAATCCCATCGCTAGAAAGCACCTTACCGTGGTTGAAAGTGTGGATTCACCGACTTTATAACCGGGGACTTGTCTTCTTTCTAAGATAACGACTTTGCTTTCAGGTCGCATACGTTTAACCCATTGGGCATAAATCATACCCATTGGTCCGCCACCTAATACCGCTACGTCGTAATCTACCTCTGAATCATCACTTAAGGGTGCTGAAATTATTTCTGTTGGTAAATTAACAAGTTGATCTTGTATCAGCGTACTTACCTTTCTAAAGTTTTTCGCTAATTGAGCGCCTAATGCTTGCTGCAAAGACAAAGCCAATGGCGCATTATTTTTTGTTAAGTTCAAATAGTCATTACGACCTAGTCTGCCAACCCTTACCGATCCTGCTGCTTTTGCCGTTGCCCATTTTGGGCCATTATCAACTAATGAAATTAAACCGAATACTTCTCCGACTTCATGGGTATCGATAATGCGATCTTTACCGCTGGCAGAGGTGATTAATTGAACTGAACCACTAATGACAAAATAAATGCAATCATCTATTTCGCCTTCTTCCATAAAGACATGACCACTGGGTGCCTCCACAATATCTAATGCTTCCGCTAATGTTGTCACTTGAGAAAGAGCAACATTAGAGATATGCGGTATTTTTGATAATGCCGCGATGTCTCTCATTAGATCCGCTTTTTGCAGCTCAGTATCAAAGGATTTAGACTCCTTTAAACCTACTGCATCACTTGTTGCATAAATACGGTTTAAATCGATTGTAGAACTGCGTATACGCTTGGTTACTTCACGTGAGAGTTGCCGGATGAATTTAGCGGCAACACTTGGATGTTCAGACCAAAGTGTTTCCAAATCAGAGCGCATTAAAACTAATGCTGTACAACCTACATCGCATCGTACCGTAGCCGATGCTGGGCCAGGGTCCATCAATGTGATCTCACCAAACATTTCGCCCGATTTGATCTTGCCTACTTCTTTTTCGCCTGTTTCGCTACTAACGTACACATTAAGTGAACCGCTCCAAATTAAATATAATGCTTCTGTTTCTGTTCCTTGTGCAATCGGCGTTTCACCGGCACTAATATCTTCAAATTCGAGTGCATTTAATAACGCATCTAATTCGTTCGCTTTTAGGCCAAGCGATAAATTGGGGAATAAGGCCGTAAATCTGTTTGGTGTAATGTCATGCATAGTATCCTCTTGGTTGAATTTATGTTTGGTTAATGTTTTTTAAAAATAACTTCTTTTTAAATTCGTCAATTTCCTGTTATAATAATTCCTTGTCAATTGCTAAATCTAATTGATTAGCAATTTCTAAAGCGGTGATTGTTCTTTCCGTGTTGTCTAGTTTCAAGCACTCCTGCATTATACCCATTAAAAGTGGTTTCGATTTATCAAATATAATAATTGGAATTTGTGTGGCAATATGGTGAACGGCATCCATTAAATTGACTCTTGGAACATTGGGATAAATCGATTGCTCGCTCAATAATAAATGCAGGGTTGCACCTACACTAAAAATATCACTTGCCGGCGTAGCTTTTAAGCCTTTAGCGACTTCTGGTGCCATAAACCCAATGGAACCAGTAGGTATAGAGTCTCCCTCAGGTTGATGTTTGTCGGCAATGCCTAAGTCATTCAACTTTCCACCCTGTTCATGTACTAATATTTTCGCGGGTTTAATATCACGATGAATGATCCCCTTAGAATGCAATTGAGCCAAGCCTCTTACACCATGGGAAAGAGCCGCAACTTTTTCGTGCATGGATAGTTCTCTAGAAGGCGTAGCTAAGGTTCCAATGCTTGCATATTCCATGGCATAATACAAACGACCTTGATCATGACCTGTTTCTAAAATATTCACGATCCAGGGAGAACTTAATTGATTTAATAAACGTATTTCTTGAGAGACACTTTTCCATTGTTCATCACTTGAGTCTCGAACTAAAACTTTTATGACAACCTCATTATCAACACTTAATCGTTTAGGCGGGGTCGCTTTATAATATAATCCGTGATTGCTCTCTCCTAAAAAAAGCAAATTCGTAAAATCCAACCACGTCTTCATGATGAAACAGAATTATTCTTGCGATGGAAACTATCTGATAAATCAATTCGCTCTGAGTTGACACTCTGATCAAAATTTAATTCTGGGAGTTTAAATAGTCGATTGCGATTTTTTGCGATTAGATGTAAGGATACTAGAGAAACAATGGTGCCGATGATTGCGTAACTTAATAAAGCCATATCGGTATGCAAGGCCTCTAAAAAAATGGCGGTTGAAACTATTTCAGTAATTGCTAAAAAAGTAACAAATCGTACTAAGTTTCTGGTGCTTAATTGCGAAGCTAACCACGAACCAAAAGGCGCACCCCAACAAACTATGGGAACCGCTGCTAACAATAATCCCAATAAATCAAACCGAGAGGCTGACGCGCCATCTCCACTGGCATAAATTAAGTTTCCAATGGAATCTAATGTAACAGGTCTCTTCGCAACAGAAGTTACGTCACCAACTTCATTTAGACCAACAAAAAGCTGCATATCAAAAACACCCAAAAAGGCCAAACCTAAAAGGGAAATAATAGCCATACAAACAACACTGGTTGGAACACCTACTTTAGGGTCAATTGTAAAAAAGACTACTAAACCTAAATAAACAAAAACATCACTGCCCGAACCGACCAATGATGAGGTAACACCACCTAAAAAACCTATGATTAATAAGGTTGTGAACATCTGCCTATTCAATGGTGGTAATACCCGATGGACTTCTCTCAGACTTACCCTTGTTCCTGTATAAACAACAAAAGCCATCGCAGTTAAAACAATTGTAAATGTTACTTTAACGTATTCACCCGGTAATAAGGATGGACGAAAGGGCGCCTCGCTATTCGATGCTAAATAACCAACCAATAGAAAGCCAAAGATCGCGGAAACACTAGTTATTAAGACTGTTCGCCATTCCACTGGCCGTCTATTTATTATAATAGACAATGAAGCAGCAGTCATACCAATTGACTGGATACTTAAGGAAAAGGTCCGTGCAATTTCGGTAGGGATATCCAAAACTTTCGTGAACACAGGAAAGGCTATAGCTCCGCCTCCCTGAGGCGTTGAACCGGCAACAATACTGCCAAATACCATTGTTAAGGAAGCAGGCCATTGGCAAAAAACACGGCTCCACAAATCATAATAAGCCATACCAAGCAACCACAATAATGTAATAAGCACCGAAATTCCGATTGCCTTATATGATCGGGTATTTTTCACTTTTTTTCGTGCAACCCATGCCTCACCTAAAATGTCTGAATAAGATTTAGCTAAAGTCTCGGTGTTTGAAAATAAAGTATCCGCCAAAATTGTTTGTTCATTTTGTTCGTTTTACAATATACCATTTAAAATTGCAAGTTCAAAAACCTCAATTTAAGCGTTTTAAGGGAGTAAGCAGATATATAACCAAGCCGTTTTTCTTTAATCATCCTTTTGACAGACTCTTTTATGAAACGGACAATCTAAACAATGACTTTAGATAGGAATAATTAAATTTGATATTCTTTCTATAAAGGAAGGTTTGTGATGCTCACCTAAAACTAGACCATTGATTGTTATGTCTTAAATCACTGCTATCCGAAAGTCTAAAATAAAAAGTGCCTGAGAATCCAGTATTTTGGTTTTGGAAACTAAAATACTTTTTATGGAACTCTACAGGCACACCAAAAATAACAATAAGCCACTCATCCGCCAAATTCTTGATCTTGTGCCACGGTGGATGATCACCCGTTGCAGCGAGGTACACCAAAGTGATAAAGGGTGCAGTAGATACAGGACTTACGACCAGTTCGTTGCTCTAACTTTCGGACAGGTGAATAAATGCGGTACTCTTAGCGATATATCAACAGGGATTATCAGCAAGACCTTCCTCTCTGATATTGGGCTGAGTCAAAGTCCTGCGCGCTCCACGATGAGCGACGGAAATATATCAGGTTTTTGAAAGTCTTTACAACCGATTTCTGGGCCATAATAAACCTGCGTTCAATGTAAAATTAGGCCTCAGACCTTCTATAAATAGTGGGTTTTAAGCGGAAGCGGTGAAGCAATAGCTGGCTATTGTGAAGGGCTAAGGCGCAGAAAACTGCTTTTTAGAAGAGGCTTATACGTTTATTTCCAAGAAAAGGGAAAACCCTGCATTTAGCTGATTTGCTGTAGCCCGCTGCCGCTCTACGATCCAGATTAGTCTTTTCCTTCTATTGAAAATCTGAGGCTATAATCTTAGGCCGAACTCAGGTTAATAGAAAACTCGCTTCAGACTGCTAAGGCCAACCCTTCCCTAATAATTGATTCCCCACGTATTTTCGGGTTTTGCCTATTTGCCATCACCTGAGGCTTTCTTATGTAATACTCTGCGCCTCAATGCCTCTCCAATACGCACTTTGGACTTACCGCTCCTTTTACAATCGAATTGCCTAAAGCTAGCGCCTAAATAATGGACTGGATCTTAAGGTGGTGAAGCCCGCATTTTTAACCATAAATTGATTTCAGAAAACTCCTCTTTCCTACTAAAAGCAAGACTAGCTAAGCAGTAAGTTTAAAGTTAAATAATTCATTGGGCGTTTTTATACTCAAAGCCGATTGAGGAACAAAATAATTATGCCCATCCACGCCTTTTTGACTTTATTAAGTCCGAATCGTTTACCCGCGCACAAGACTAGCTCGCTATCTAAAAATCTAGGCTGTAAGTTTTCTTAAGGCACCGCCTTGTGAGGAAAGTAAATACCCTTCAGACTAATCCTGCATGTTCGTAACCGCTTAAATAGTTGTCTCACCGCCCAAGCTTGCACATTACACGTTTTAGTCCGCTGATTTAAGGCATAAAAAAAGGGCGCAAACTGCGCCCTTAAATATTTTTTACCCTAATAATTAGGCCTGTTCGTAAACAAAGTCTTCCATAAACTTCGTGGTATAATTACCTGCATTGTATTCTGGATCGTCCATTAAAGCGCGGTGGAAAGGGATGGTTGTTTTCACCCCTTCAATTACAAACTCATCTAAAGCGCGGCGCATTTTATCAATAGCCTCTTTTCTAGTTTGAGCGGTAGTAATCAACTTAGCAATCATCGAATCGTAATACGGAGGTATCATGTAACCCGCGTAAACATGGGTGTCTAGTCTTACACCATGACCACCGGGAGCGTGGAATGTCTTTATCAAACCAGGAGATGGACGAAAGTCATTCGCAGGATCCTCAGCGTTGATGCGGCATTCTATAGAATGCAATTTAGGCTCGTAATTCTTGCCTGATATATGATGACCAGCAGCCACCATAATTTGCTCACGGATAAGGTCATAATCTATTACTTGTTCGGTAATAGGATGTTCAACCTGAATACGAGTATTCATTTCCATAAAATAGAAATTACGGTGCTTATCCACCAAGAACTCTATCGTTCCCGCACCTTCATACTTAATAAACTCAGCCGCTTTTACCGCTGCCTCGCCCATTTTTTGTCGTAATTCTGATGTCATAAAGGGAGAAGGCGTTTCTTCCGTTAGTTTCTGATGTCTTCTTTGAATCGAGCAATCGCGCTCTGACAAATGACAAGCTCTACCGCGTGAGTCTCCAATAATCTGAATCTCAATATGGCGAGGCTCTTCTATCAGCTTTTCCATATACATGCCATCGTTTCCGAAAGCTGCAGCAGCTTCTTGGCGAGCACTTTCCCAGCCCTTTAAAAGGCCTTCTTCCTTCCAAACGGCTCGCATCCCTTTTCCTCCACCACCAGCAGTCGCTTTAAGCATTACTGGATAACCGGTTTCTAGAGCTAATCTCTGACAATCTTCAAAAGTATCAATAAGACCTTCCGAGCCAGGAATAGTTGGCACACCCGCCGATTTCATCGTTTCTTTAGCCATGGCTTTATCCCCCATGCGATCAATCATATCGGGACTAGCCCCAATAAACTTGATACCATTCTCCGCACAAATGCGCGAGAATTTGGCGTTTTCTGAAAGAAAACCATAACCAGGATGAATCGCATCTGCATTGGTTATCTCCGCTGCAGCAATAATATTAGGAATATTAAGGTAGGACTCAGAACTGGCCGCTGGGCCAATGCAAACTGCTTCATCTGCAAATCGCACATGTAAACTTTCCTTATCCGCTTTGGAATAGACTGCCACCGTAGGGATTCCCATCTCTTTGCAGGTACGAATTACCCTTAAAGCGATTTCTCCACGATTGGCAATAAGTATTTTTTTGAACATAATCGCTGTTTTTGGTTGACTAAGAAGGATCCACCAGGTAAAGCGGTTGATCGTACTCTACCGGGCTTTGGTCGTCTACCAAAATCTTTACAATCTTTCCTGACACTTCACTTTCAATCTCATTAAAAAGCTTCATCGCCTCAATGACACATACTACCGTACCCTCATTAACCTCGTCGCCAACGTTAACAAAAAGCTCTTTGTCTGGCGAAGGCCTGCGATAGAAAGTACCAATCATTGGCGACTTTACGGTGACATATTTCGAGTCATCGGTGCTTGCCTCTGTATTATCGGCGGAAGCTGGAGCGGCAGGAGTTGCTGCGGTGGCGGCGGCCTGCATAACGGGAGCCGCTGCTTGTTGAGGCATACTAATAACCTGGGTAGGTTGATGCTCTTGAATCATTGCTGATTCAGTCTTAATTACAATCTTAAAATCCTCAGTTTCGAGGTTTACCTCAGCGGCACCAGAACGGGCCACAAACTTTATAAGATTCTGAATTTCTTTTAAGTCCATGGATAATTATATTAATTAACGTGTTGAAACAAAACTAAAAAAAATAATGAGGTCTAGAGGGCCCATTTCAAATAGATGGCACCCCAAGTAAATCCTCCACCAAAAGCAGCGAAGATAAGATTATCTCCCTTCTTTAAACGATCTTCATAATCCCAAAGACAAAGTGGAAGAGTACCGTTGGTAGTATTGCCATAACGATCGATGTTTAGCATCACTTTAGAAGCCTCTAAGCCCATACGCTTAGCCGTTGCATCAATAATTCGCTTATTCGCCTGATGCGGAACTAACCAAGCGATATCATCGGCTGTTAAATTGTTGCGCTCCATAATTTGTCCAGAAACACTGGCCATATTAGTTACCGCGAATTTAAACACTTGCTGCCCTTCTTGGTGTACAAAATGCTGACCAAGTTCCACCGTTTCCTTAGAAGCGGGATACTGCGAACCTCCCGCCTTAATATTTAAAAACTGTCTTCCTACTCCGTCGCTGCGCAGAATGCTGTCCTGAACCCCTAAACCATCTTCATTTGGCTCTAGCAGTACGGCGCCGCAGCCATCGCCAAAAATAACACAGGTCGTACGGTCTGTATAATCAATAATAGACGACATTTTATCGCCCGAAACAATCAAGACCTTTTTATAGCGGCCCGACTCGATATATTGTGCAGCGGTGGTTAGGCCAAACAAAAAGCCTGAACAAGCCGCTTGCAGGTCGAAACCAAAGGCATTGGTCATGCCCATCTCCGAAATAAGGTAAGAAGCCGTATTGGCCACTGGCATATCAGGAGTTACCGTACAAAAAATTACAACTTCTATATCTTTAGGAGAAATCCCGCGTTTATCTAAAACTTGCTGAGCAGCCTTGATGCCCATAAAAGAGACACCTGCTCCCTTATCCTTAAGGATTCTTCTTTCCTTAATACCCGTTCGTGTGGTAATCCACTCGTCGGAAGTATCTACCATTGTCTCGAGTACCTTATTGGTGAGTCTAAACTCTGGAAGGTAAGCCCCTACTGCGGTAATCGCTGCTTTTACTGCCATATATTAATGCTAAATACTGCTTAGTTGACTAACAAAATTAGCAAGAGCAATTGACTCGGCGCTTAAAATCATGTTTTTTATTGCCACTGGTCCAGAAGCACCATGTGCTAAAATTACATTTCCCTTTATTCCCAAAATAGGAGAACCGCCATGGTTCTCATAATTAAGCTGTTGAAGAAAGGGATGCTCCAATCCTAATTTTTGACTTAAACTAAAAAAAGCCTCGGCTTGCTTCAGCACGATATTACCTGTGAAACCATCGCAAAGTAAAACATCCGCCTCATTGTCGAATAAGTCGCGCGTTTCCAAATTACCCAGCCAGTTTATGGCGGAATAATCCGCTAATAAGGCATGCGCTTTTTGATAGAGTAAATTTCCTTTGGTTTTTTCAGTGCCACTATTTAGCAACGCAACTTTAGGCTGTGAAACTCCCAGCACCATTTCAGAATAAAGAGAGCCAATTTTGGCGAATTCTAGAAACTGCTCGGGTTTGCAATCAACGTTAATCCCTACATCCAAAACTACTAATGACTTAGCATTTAATTTCGGGAATACGGAAATGACCACAGGACGACTAATGCCTTCCACCAGTCCAAGAAATTGCATAGAGGCAACCATTATGGCCCCAGAGTGACCAGCACTTGCTACTGCTGCTATTTTTCGCGTAGCCGCGTCGGAAAAAGCACGCACTAAAGTACTATCCTTTTTCTGCTGTAATGCTTTCACAGGATGCTCATCCATAGCAATGAAATCGCTACAAACTACTTTCTCAAGATTCGGGTGATCATCGACATGAGTAAGAGCCTCTGCTGTGCCATACAGCACAATAGAAGTTCCCTCTTTAAGATGAGGCCACGTCAAGTTAAGCCCTTCCAGCACTGCCGAAGGAGCTTGATCTCCACCCATTAAATCTATCCCAAGCTTTATCATAAAAAAAGGCAGTTTTTATGAACTGCCTTAGATACCGTAAGCAATAAGCTCAGATTATTAAGCTGCTGCTTGCTCTTTTTCCATTACCACTTTACCTTTATAGTAAAGTTTTCCCTCATGCCAATAAGCACGGTGATACAGGTGAGCTTCGCCAGTAACAGCGCAAACTGCAATTGTTGGAGCTACTGCCTTGTAGTGAGTTCTTCTTTTGTCGCGACGAGTTGTACTCTGTCTCCGTTTAGGATGTGCCATATCTAAATATTAATTCAATAAGTCTTTTAGTTTATCCCATCTGGGATCGGTATTCTCTTCTTTTTCTTCTTCCTCTTCTATTTCTTCTTCCTCAGGAACTTCATTTACTAAGTACTTCTTAGCATCGAAATCCATTTTACTGGATTCAACCTTGGGGTTCACCACCTTTAAAGGCTTGGCTAATACTGCCGTTTCATATAAATACTGAGCAATATTCACCTTGTGATCTCCGTGGGGTATAACAAGAATTTCGTCTAAGCTATCGTCAAACTCATTTCCAAACTTCACCGTTAGGTGAGATTCGGCTTTTATCGGAAACCAAAAAGGTTCATTGCTATAGTCGCAATACAACCAAACTTGGCCCGAAAGGGTAAAACTCAGCTCTAGTTGATTTTCTTTCTTTACAAAAAGAACATCTGCTTTGAGCGCTGCTTTTTCGAACTCCTCATAACCAAACTCGGCAAAGAACTTTTCATCAATCTCAAAATCAAACTGATGCTCCCCCAATTTCAGTCCTGAGAATTGAATGTAAAAACCTTTCAACTTCGTCATTTCCACTGTTTTTTTTGGGGAGGGCAAATGTATAAAATTTTTAATCTCCCCAAGAGCTTTCTACTTTTTTTTCCCTTTGATTTTTAAGGGGTTGGAATTAATCTCCGAACTAATGCCTCTATTACGAATCAAGTCGATCGCCAAATAGAGGGCTTGTCGGAAGGAACTTGGATCAGCTTTCCCCTCTCCAGCAATATCAAAAGCCGTCCCATGATCAGGACTAGTGCGGATAACAGGTAAGCCAGCCGAGTAGTTAACACCCTTACCAAAAGCAATCGTCTTGAAAGGAATTAAGCCTTGATCGTGATACATTGCTAACACCGCATCGTACTTCGTATGCATCTGCGCTCCAAAAAAACTATCTGCCGGAAAAGGCCCAAAAGCCATAATACCTGCTTCCTTCGCTCTTTCAATGGCCGGCAAAACCATTTCTTGATCTTCTACACCAATCACTCCTTGATCGCCCGCATGAGGATTTAAAGCCAATACCGCTATTTTCCCTTTCGGTAGATGAAAATCATTGCGTAAACTTTTTGCTAAAGTCTGCAAACGATCAAAGATCAGATCTTCACTAAGGCTTTCACTTACCTCACGAAGAGGAATATGCACAGTTGCCAAGGCCATTCTCATTTCATCACTGGCTAGAATCATCAAAGCCTTCGACTTGAAACGAGCCTCTAGGTAGTCCGTATGTCCGGAAAAACGAAAAGAATCGCTTTGCATCGACTTCTTATGAATCGGTGCGGTTACTAAAGCGTGAATCTTAGCATCCTCCAAGGCCCTACATGCTGCCTCTAAAGAGGCCAGCGCTAATGCTCCTGCCTCTGCACTTATCTCTCCAAATTCAATCTTTACTTCTCTATCGCTGACATTAATTAAATTGGCCTTACCGTGCTGTATTTGCGATAAATCCTTGATGATATTAAAATTAAAATCGCGCATATCTATCGCATTGCGATGATACGATGCGGCTTTAGTAGAACCAAAAACTACCGGTGTACACAAGTCTAGTAATTCCGCATCGGCAAAAGATTTGATAATTAGCTCTAAGCCGACACCGTTTACATCGCCAATGCTGATCCCAATAATGGGCTTAGCTCTGTTATCATTCATTATATAGACTTTAGAAATTGATACATCAAGCGAACGCCAACACCAGTGCCACCTTGACTGCGGTAATGATCTGCACTGTTTAAATAAGCCGGACCGGCAATGTCAATATGTATCCAGGGATAGTCGGTGAAATGCTCCAAGAATTTTCCTGCTGTTATTGCTCCCCCCTCACGGCCACCAATATTTTTCTGATCGGCAATCGTCGATTTCAGCAATTCATCATACTCGTCCCAAAAAGGAAAACGCGCTACTCGCTCATAGCATTCCTTTCCCGCTGCATCGAGTTTATTAAATTCCGCATCTTCTGCGGTACCCATCGCTACCACTCCGTATTTACCAATAGCCATGGCTGCTGCGCCTGTTAAAGTGGCCAGATCTACCACCACTTTTGGATTATAATTTTTAGCGTAGGCGAGCGCATCTGCCAAAAGCATTCTTCCTTCAGCATCAGTATTTAGCACCTCTACAGTAGTACCATCAAACATGGTAATAACATCACCAGGAACGTAAGCGTTCTCGCCTGGTCTATTGTCTGTTGCTGGAATCAAACCAATCACATGCACGGGAAGCTCTGCCTTGGCGGCCGCATTAATAGCCCCTATTACCGCTGCGGCTCCACCCATATCGCTTTTCATCGAGTCCATGGAACCGGCAGTTGGCTTTAAACTTAAACCGCCCGTATCGTAAACTACTCCCTTGCCTACTAAAACTATCGGCTTACTATTTTTAGCCTGAGGAGATTTATACTCTAGAATACTAAAGGTGGGGGGATCTTGACTACCGAGATTAACAGAAAGGATACCGCCCATTTTTAGGGCCTGAATCTTCTGTTTATTGAAAACCTCAACCTTAAAGCCGCTGGTCTTTCCTAAAGCCTCAATTTCTTTAGACAGCATGGTTGCCGTCAAATAACTTAAGGGTTCATTTACCAAGTTGCGGGCTATATAGGTGCTTTCTACCACCGCCTGCAAATCTTTTAGCGTGCTTGCGCTGATTTGACTAAAAACAATTTCCTGCAAATACTGAGTTTCCTTCTTACGCACGAAATATTTGGTGAATCGATAGGCTCCTAAAGCAAGCCCCTCTGCGAAAGCGGCTTGCTGAACATCTTTTAATGACGAGATCAATAAAACCTTCTCCGCTTTTTCTGCACTCAAACTAGAAACGAGCTTATTGGCTAGTAATCTTAATTTCTCCAGTTGCACATAAGGCTCCTTTGTGGGCTCATCTGCCAAAGCGATAAATAAGTTATTTGGACTTTGAGGAAAAAAAACAAAGCCTCCTGGCTTTAAGTTGCCCTGCAAATATTGGCGCTGACCCTCCGATAGAGGGGCATTATCCAGTTGTTGAAAGTCACTAATAAGATATATTTCATGGGCCAAATTCTCATTAGCTACCTTGCTTCTAAAATTCATAATAAAGAATCTTTAAATTTGGACAAAGTTATCATTTCAGACCGCGAAACAATAAAAGCTTTTCAAAGCCAACACAATTAGCTTCTTTTTACGTTAAGCCTATAATGAAATGACCTGCCTTAATAAGAATGAAAAAAATCGTTACTCTACTTTTCGGCCTCTGCTTCTTCGCTTTACAAGCGACGCATAATCGTGCGGGCGAAATTACTTATCGCTGGCTAAACGGCTTTACCTATGAGGTTACCATAACCACCTACACGAGGGCCTGTGAACTTTGTGCAGATCGCTGTGAATTAACTGTTAACTGGGGAGATGGCGGCTCAGGCATTCTTTTGCGAAATAATGGTAGTAATCTGCGTTGCCTCAATGGAAAAGATGGTGTAATTATCGATCCGGTTAACCGCATTCGTAAAAACACGTATACCGGATCACATACTTATCCAGCGGCAGGTAGTTACATTATTTTCATGGAGGATCGTAACCGTAACGCCGGTATTAGTAATATTATCAATAGCGATCAAGTGCCTTTTTATATTGCCACCGAACTTTTTATTTCCCCTAGCTTAGGAGCGAATAGTTCGCCAATATTAACCAATCCCCCCGTTGAACGCGGTTGCAAAGACAAGCGTTTTGAGCATAGCCCCGGAGCATTTGACCCTGATGGAGATAGCCTTGCCTACCGTTTAACTTTTTCGCGATCTGAAAATGGTGACCCGATTCAAACTATCTACGATTCCCAGTATGTGCAAGACTCTGTGAAAATTGACCCCATAACCGGTATTTTTTATTGGGATGTTCCTCAAAATGTTGGACAGTACAACTTTGCCTTTGAAGTGGTAGAGTTTCGAAAAAATGCACAAGGACGCTATGTTCGCATCGGCTATGTTACGCGTGACTTGCAAGTTGATATTGAAGACTGCCCCAATAATCCCCCCGAAGTTTTGCCCCTTGGCCCTTTCTGCGTAGAAGCGGGTACAAATTTAAATTTTCCCGTTCAGGCCGACGATGTGGATAATGATATTGTGGAACTTACCGCCTTTGGTGGGCCCTTTATTACTAATCCCGCCGCTACCTTTACGGGGGCATCCGGACTACCTGTTATAACAGGCTTTTTCAATTGGGCGACTACCTGCAACCTCGTACGGAAGCAACCTTATCAAGTTACTTTTAAGGCCGAAGATGCGCCTGCCTTTAATGATATCCCCTTAGTAGATTTATATACCACCGACATAATCGTTATCGCGCCAGCGCCAAAAAACCCCGCTGCCGGACCAGAGGGACGAGCTTTGCGTTTAGATTGGGATCCCAGTATTTGCAACCAAGCGGCAGGATACCTCATCTACCGAAGGGAAGGAAGCTACGGCTTTGTGCCTGGCCCATGTGAAACCGGCGTCCCCGCCTATACTGGTTATGAATTTATTGACTCCTTAAGTAATGGGGTTGCCTTTAGTAGTTACCTCGATAGCAACAATATTGAAACCGGGAAATTATACTGCTATATGGTGGTCGCCTATTTTGCTGATGAAGCGGAAAGTTATGCTTCGGAAGAATTTTGTGCCGCCCTGCCGCTGAATCTTCCCCTGTTAACCAAAGTAGACGTAGTTAGCACCTCAGCCACTGCGGGGGAAATTGCTGTTGAATGGATTGCACCACCTGAATTTGATAGTGTTGTTTTTCCTCCTCCCTATGAGTATGAACTTAAAAGGAGTAGTCTGAATAATAGTGCTAACCAAGTCCTCATTTCCACGCAAAGTGGCTTGGGCGATGGACAATTTAATGACCAAGTCCTCAATACTTTAGATAGCTCCTATGTTTACGTGGTAGACTTATATTCTGGGGCCAGTCGGAATTTTGTGGGCTCTGCTAGTGACGCTAGTGCGGTGTTTTTAAAAGCCAATGGTATTGACCGTGGTATGCAAGTCAATTTTGAATTTGATACTCCTTGGCAAAACGATCGCTTTGTAATTTACCGAGAAAACCCTACCGGTAGCGGAAGTTTTGATAGCATTGCCGAAAGTTTTAGCCCTAGTTATATCGATACTGGACTAGTGAATGGCGAAAGCTACTGCTACTATGCTCAAGCAGTTGGCCGCTATACGGCCAGTGACTCTCTGCCTCGTCCTTTGCTAAATCGCAGTCAAATAGCCTGTAACCTTGCCCGTGATACTATTGCGCCCTGCACTCCGCAGTTTAGCCTAATGAACGTTTGTCCGGATACCATCTACTTTAGTTGGAGACTTCAAGATCTTAACAATTGCAGCAATGATGTTGCGCGGATTAATATTTATTTCCGCACCGGTAATGGCGGTTTTGGTGATGTTCCCTTTTTAAGCATCCCCACCACCGGCGATTCTACCATCAAGTTTGTTAGTGACTCACCCATTTTTGGCTGTTATGCAATTACTGCCGTAGATGATGCGGGAGAGGACCCCGGTGGAGTAAGTAATGAAAGTCCTTTAAGTGAGGAGGTTTGTATCCAAAGCTGTTTTACTATTGGTTTTCCCAATGTTTTCTCACCTAATGGAGATGGTATAAATGATCTATTCCTACCTACTAAAATTGATCAGGTTAAAGACTTGGAAATACAAATTTACAATCGCTGGGGAACCTTAGTTTACGAAGCTAAAAGCGTGGAAGAGTTTCTATCGCCAGGCTGGATAGGCGATTCGCAGCAGTTAAATAGCCCCGCTCCAGCAGGGGTTTACTATTATGTTTGTAGCTATCGCCCGGAAAGTTTAGGAAACCCGAGCGAACAAGTTGCCACTGGATTTGTACACTTATTTAGATAATCGAATATATGTTTACTGGAATCATTGAAAGCATGGGCGAGTTAAAAACTCTCCGCCCAGAGGGTACAAATTTGCACCTTACTTTTTCTTCTTCTTTTAGCGATGAACTTAAGGTTGATCAAAGTTTAGCTCATAATGGCGTTTGCCTAACGGTAGTGGCTATTGATGGTGACAACTATACCGTAACCGCCATTGAAGAAACGCTAAACCGCAGTAGTCTTGGTCAACTAAGAATTGGCGATTTAGTAAACCTCGAACGTTGTATGTCCGCCAGTGGTCGCTTTGATGGTCATATTGTTCAGGGTCATGTTGATACGATGGGTAGCTGTAAGTCTGTGCTCGAAAAAGACGGTAGCTGGGAGTTTCAAATCCAATATCCAAAAAACCCTAATCATATTACCGTAGAAAAAGGCTCGATTACCATTAATGGCGTTAGCCTCACGGTGGTCGACTCTGAAGAGGACTGGTTTTCTGTGGCTATTATCCCCTATACCTACGAGCACACCAGTTTCCGAAGCCTTAAGCCTGGCGATCCGATAAACTTAGAGTTTGATGTGGTAGGGAAATACGTAGCACGAATTTTAGGAAAGACGCGCTAGGAATCTTTTTAGCTCCGTAGCATCAAGGCCTAGCATTTGTAATTGTTCAGCACGAGATGCGTGCGCTATAAAGCGATCGGGTAAACAAAGACTTTCTAACTCCCACTTTGCATTGTGTTCTGCTTTTAGCCGTGCCAAATTACTGGCCAAACCGCCTGCATAGGCGTTTTCCTCTAGGCAAATCACCAATTCGCTGTCTTGTAACTGCGCCATTATATCACCATCAGAAAATGGTTTTAGAATGGGAATATGTAAGTGGCCAAAGTCGCTGCCTTGCACTGCTCTTTGCGCTTCTACCGCCAAGGAACCAAAGCTTAAAATTACTTTTTGCTTTTTATTTTGCCACCAATGCGGACGATACGATTTCCACAAAGACTCCTTGCTTAAATCAATATTATCTTTGGGGAAGCGAATAAAACAAGCCTCTTCTTGCTTAAGAGACCAGCTAATCATTTCCTGTAAAGCCTTTTGTCCGGAAGGAGCGGCAATGCGTATGCCCGGAATGCTGCTGAGCAAACTGATATCAAACGCTCCGTGATGGGTGGGCCCATCTTCTCCCACCAAACCAGCGCGGTCAATAAGAAACACGGGGGCTAGTTTTTGTAGGGCTACATCGTGGATAATTTGATCGATTGCCCTTTGCGCAAAGGTGCTGTAGAGGTGGACGATTGGTTTTAAACCCGCTGCAGCCATTGCTGCAGCCATAGTAACTGCGTGCTGCTCTGCAATGCCCACGTCGATAACCCTAGCGGGGAAA
Organism: Roseivirga sp.; assembly: GCA_051277025.1. Classification (GTDB taxonomy): domain Bacteria; phylum Bacteroidota; class Bacteroidia; order Flavobacteriales; family Schleiferiaceae; genus Croceimicrobium. The sequence goes on from JBNMPT010000001.1 coordinate 25,550, forward strand.
GCCCCCTTGAGGCTGTTTAATTGTGCGCCCGCAAGCATAGCGGGACTCAGTAGCACCAAATTAGCATTAGCCTGAAATTCGGACATCAAAGACGCTTCCACCACATCTTGAAAACTGAGGCTGCTGGCAAGCTCCGCTGTTGCCAGGGGACGAGAGGTCTTTAATAAGCCTAATCCCTTCGCAGTTTTAAGGTGAATAAATTTCGGGCCATTCTGTTCCTGCGCATCTGCGAAAGCATTTAAAAGAGCGGGAACTGAATTAGCTTGCTCTACTTTTTTATAATAAAAACCTAGGCTTTCTGCCAGGTTTTGATATCTACCAAACTTCTTTAGAGCGCCAACATTTTCATCGATACTCTGGCCATTATCATTTAAAATTATCCACACATCGGCCTGTTCTTGGCCCAAGTAATTGAGGGCTTCAAAGGACATTCCGCCGGTAAAAGCGCCGTCGCCAATAACCGCTATGCACTGCCTCTTTTCATTTTTCAACTGAGCGGCCTTCCAAAAACCCGCAATCGCCGAAGGGGCCGTGGAAGAATGTCCGGCGCCAAAAGGATCGAATTCACTTTCCAAACGATTGGTAAAGCCCGACAGTCCGTCTTTCAAGCGATTCTTGCGGAAGCCCTCTTTACGGCCGGTAATAATTTTGTGGAAATAGGCCTGATGCCCCACATCCCAAACCAGGATATCCTCAGGAGTATTGAAGTGATAATGTAGGACCACGCTTAGTTCGACCACTCCTAAGCTAGAAAGTAGATGGCCCTTTTTACTTTGACCTTCTCGCTGCGCAAAAAGACGCAGCTCCTCACAAAAAGCGGGCAGCTCTGTTGGCTTTAAAGACCTTAAGGAATCTACTCCTTGATACGTTCCTAAAAAATCACTCATGGCCGGCAAAGGTAAATCTTGGCCGGGAATAAATCGACGCTGAAAGTGAAGCTTTAAGCCCCCATACTATTAATCTGGCTTCAATCCAATATTAGCCTTACGACTCCTCGTTAATAGTGGGCTTCAACAAGAGGCCTCGTCCTAATAGCAAGCTCTCGCGAAAAAAATGGCTAGAGAAAGCAGCCGCTTCTTAATGTCTTTACCAATACTTTTTTCATAAAAAGAACCGCCTTGTTCCTCTTAACCTGAGTTCGGCCTAAAACTTCATGGAAATCTGAAGCTAAACTTAGCTCGAGTTCAGTTGTAAGCCAAAACACTATTTCTTAATACGCACCAATACATCTTGCTCCAAGTCTGCATCCCAAATTAAAAAGTAGGGGCCGAACTGAAATTCATCCTCATTGTATCTTCCTTTGGTAAACCCGGCTTTGTTCTCATCATAATCGCTGACCTTGGTGCTAATCACTGCTCCTGTTTTAAGGTCTATCTGAACCCGCGTTTGTTCCGCCTTTTTTAGATTTATTTTCCACTGTAAAAATGGGTTCTTGGGCGGTTTAGCTTTACGATCGGCACCCTCTTTTTGATTAAAGGTAAGACTTAACTGATCCTTTCCTAAAAGTGAAACAAAGCCCGAAAAGTCTCTTACTAAAGCAAATGCTGCTCCTGTCTGGCGATGTTGAAATTTATCGACAACCTGCATCCAAACTCTAGTGCCGTCGGCCTTATAACGACTGATGATAAGGTAATCATGTAGAAATGCATATCTCAATAAAGTCCATAGTTCCACAATTTCGAGATAATCACCTGTGGCCAAAATCTCTTGTCTACGGTGGTAATATTGACCAAAAGATATTTCATCCTCTTGAATACTCGTAAATGATGGGGGTATTAAAGCCTCTTCCTCTTCCGTAAAGTACGTAAGCTTCTCGGAAAGAACCTCTCTATCCATCGTGCTTAAAAGCATATTGTAATGGCCTTTTAACTGGCTAAAATCAAAGTTAAAGAATAGGTTTGCCGGCTTCTCATCCGCCTCTCCTTTGGCTAGAATAAGCCCAGAAACCAAGAGGCTGTCTGGGTTTAACATTTGTAATTTAATATTCCCTAATGACTCCCCGACGGCCAGTCCATTTTGAGATAGGGCGATTTCGATAGTTTCGTAATTATCAATTCTTTGGGCAATGCGAATTGAATTTCCATCCTGCGAAAGGGTGTAAAGGTTCCCTTCTTCATCTAATTCGGCGTTGCTCCTGCTCTCGCTAAAGCTTGACATAAATACCATCTTATCATCGTAGGCCTCTGAGCTTTCCCCTAAAAAATTAAAGTCTGCATCAAAAACGCTGGTATATAAGGTTTTCTTCTCTCCCTCTTTACTAGAAGTAACCACTAGGTAATTACCCGATGGGTGAAAAAAGGCCGCCGCCGACTGGCGTAAATTATCGCTAATGTTAGGCAGATTAAAAAGGTCTCCCTGCTTCACGATTTTTCCCGTAGCATCGAAGCAGGTATAGAATAACGGGTTACCATGATAGGCTTTATCTTTTTTAAAGAGCGAAGTTTTCTTAGGATCTAAACCAATCAACACAAATTGATCCTTCAAAACACCCATTGCAATAGGCCTTATCGGTGATATTTCCTCCAGTGAACTTTCTAAGAGTGTTTTTTTTGTCTTCTTATCAATTATAAAAAGGCCGTCTTCTCCTCTTTTAGCAAGGTTCCAAACGACAAAAGCCTCTTCTAATTCAAAAATACTCAATACTTTATTGGTGATTTTTTCCGAACCCGGCACGGCCAGCACTTTTTCAAGATTGAGGCTCTGAGCATTTAAGCCCATGCTAAAGCTTAGGCAAAATATGCTGATGTATACTTTACTATTTCTCATGATAAATTAATTTTCTGCAATCCTTAATGAGATTGCTTCGTCCTGCGTCCTTACAATCACCTCTTCAAATTTCATTGATGCCTTGCTTAATCCGATTAGTCGATTAAGCCTATCTCTTCTAAGTCATCTATAATCCCCTGAGCAATTTCTCGGTCGGTAATTTCTGAACCTTCTTTATCCTCTCTATTAAACAGTATCGCTCCTGTTTTTATATCGAATAAGCGGAAGCGATACCAGTCCGAGCCATCAATATTATAAAGTGCATCGGCTAGAGCCAGATAATGCAAGGGCTTTCTTGGGAGTAAATATTTTTGGAGAGAGCGGGCGGTGGGAAAGCCAAACTGACCATAATCTTCCGCCTCTTGCACAAGGGCATTAATCGCACTCATGCGGTTATAATCGGCAACACTATTTTTATCCCACTCTAAGCGATAAAGCATTTCTAATTTAGATGCGTTCTTAGCACGATACTCTCCGAAGCGATCTTTAAAATTCACTTCAATTTGCCTTACCGTTTGAAAGTCCATTAACCACAACTCCTTGGCATAAGGGAATATATTGGGACTAACCATTACGATTTGCTTTGGTGCCTTTTTAACCAAACTATAATAGGTCGGGTCCAAAATAAGCTGCTTAGCCTTGGCAAGGCTATCCTTTATGGCTTGGTTCGTGGCAATGAAGTTTTTAATCTTGGCACTGTCTCTTAAATCGTCCAGTACATAAAGATAAAAATCTGCCAATTGATACTTTAACTTAAGGTGCTTTTGTCTTTTGGTTAAAGATGAATCCAAGATGGGGTTTAAGTCTGGCTTTGGCTTTAGCAGAGTCGCATAAACATCGCTGATATTACTGTTTTCCTGTAGGATTACGTTAATGCTGCTCAGCATTTCTGCTGCTTCTGTGTCCTCTGGAAACAGCGCTAGGTAGTCTGCTATCTTCCTGCGGCTAAGGGCTACTAATTGTGCTGTATTAAAGTTGCGCAGCAGATGGTGTAAACCCTGCACCGGCCCGGGCATACGGCTTGGATCAACCAATAAATCATTAATCTTACGATTAGCGACCTTTAAAACCGCTAGCCCATAAGAAGCTCTGATATTGGCTTTCAATAAGAAGCGGTTTTTAGGATAGGTCTCCAGCAGACAATTCGAATTATAGAAGGCATTCAAATAGTCGCCTTCCAAAACCTGCCAATGAACAGTCTCCAGCCTACATAATTCTTGGATATCCTTAAATTCTGAATCGAAAACAAGTTCCTCCTCAGGCATTAAAGACGTCTTGTCCATTTCCTCAATTAAACGGATGCGCTTTTTAATACTCGGGTGGCTATGTCGGCGATCCTGATAACTGTAATCTGTGGAAATCGGATCCACCTCACTACGCAGGTAGAAATCTGGTAATTGAAAACCATTCTCGAAATTGAACAAATCCTGATCCAAGTCACAGCGTCCGAAAGGATGATAGGTTTCATACAAATGCTTAAGGCACTCTTTTGCTGCGGAAGCTTGATAACCGGCCTTTTTAAAGAGGATTAAACCTAAAGAATCAGCCTCTTTTTCTTGCCCTTTATCGCGGATTAATTGTTCTTCAATAATATCAATTCGGTCCAAGTCATCCTCAGGAAGTTTAGTTTTAGTATACGACTCCCACGCATGCTTGAGTTTGTAGTGGGCGATTTCATGCGCGATAACGAAAGCCAAATCTGCCCGAGAATGAAGGTTAGCAACAATGCCATTACTGATCCCTATCATGCCGTTGGACATCATAAACCCTAGTCCCGAACTCGCGCCTCTATACAAGTAAATACGGATTTCCTTCGCTAAAACAGAATCCTCTTTTAAAATTTCATTTTTAATCCCCTCGAGGTAAACCGTAACCTGATCACCAAAAGAAAACTTCCCGCTATTCACTAAATAGCGACTAGCATAGTACTGGTTAATTTCATAGTTCTCGATAAATCTCTCTTCGTCATGCGCGTCATCAAAAGCATACCAATGATTGATAAAATCAAAGGGGATAATGCCCTTTGCCTGAATGGGAGTATAATCCTCACTGAAATCGTGGCCCGCGGAACTTTGAGCCTTAAGCGAAGGAGAGGAAAATAAAGTGAATAAGAAAATTAGGGGAAGGGCGAATGCACTTTTCAATAATGAAAGAAGATACTCCCAGCTGCGCGAAGCTTTACGGGTGTTTAGGTAAGCAGATATCATTTTGATAACAAAAGTTTTAAACATGAATTCGGCCTAAAATTATAGCCTCAGATTTTCAAGAAAAGGAAAAGAATTTGTGTGCATCTTCTAAAAAGCAGTTTTTGGCGCCTTAGCCGTTCACAATAGCCCGCTATTGCTTCACCGCTTCAGCTTAAAACCCACTATTTATAAGAGGTCTGAGCCCTGATTTTACATCGAACTCAGGTTTTGAGCAAGTTAATGCATTTATTTTAATATCAAAATGGCTCTATTAGTGCTTTTCCTGCTTAGTCGTAGGACTAATTTTTAGCAACAAAAAACCCCATCGTTTCCAATGGGGTTTTTCAATAAACTGCTATTTTTTTGCTTTATGCCAGCTTTATGGTTTTGCGTAACCAACGGTTAAGGCGCTCGAGTAATAGGTACATAACCGGCACTACTATTAGCGTTAAGAAGGTGGCGAATACTAATCCAAATATTACCGTCCAGGCCATTGGGCTCCAGAAGATAGCATTATCTCCACCGAAATAAATATTTGCTCCTCTATTATCCAGTAATCCGATGAAGTCAATGTTTAAACCAACCGCCAATGGCAAGAGGCCTAAAACAGTGGTGATAGCGGTTAGTAACACCGGACGCAGCCTCGTCATTCCTCCCAACTCAATTGCTTCCACCAAGTGTTTATCGTCTAATTCCTCTTTGTCTCCAAGACCTAATTTCTCACGGATTCGTGTTCTACTCAGTTCAATAAAGTCAATTAATACAATACCGTTGTTTACGACAATTCCCGCCAAGGAAACAATTCCAATACCGGTCATAATAACTACAAACTCCATTTGAAAAATCCCTAAACCAAGGAACACCCCGATGGTACTAAAGAGCACCGTTAAGATGATAATGAAAGGCTTAGTGGCCGAGTTAAACTGAGATACTAGAATAATACTAATCAAGGAAATGGCGATCAACAAAGCTTTTATTAAGAAGGCGGTGCTTTCTGCCTGCTCTTCTTGGGAACCACCGAATTTAAGATTGTAACCTTGTGGCATTTCATGATCTTTTAAAACCTCTTGAATGGAGTTATTAATCTCCGTTTTATTGAAGCCCTCTACGATATTCGAATAGACCGTTACCAAGCGCTCACTATCCTTACGCTTAATGGAGTTATAGGAAGTATTATACTCGTAGCTAGCAACCGCCGAAATAGGAACTTGAACAACTTTTCCAGAGGCTTGTGAGCGGAAGGTTACCATTTGGTTCATTAGGCTAGCCACGTCGTAACGGTACTCGCGCTTAAGACGAACTTCAATAGGGTAATCATCCTCTCCTTCTTTAAATTTACTAGCCTCTGCACCGTAAAGTGCGGTGCGTAAAACCAAGGCTACCTGCTGCGTGCTTACTCCTAGGCGACGAGCATGGTCGCGATTAATTTTAACTAGAAGCTCAGGCTTATTTGTTTCCAAATCAATCTGAAGGTTTTCAATCCCTTTAATACCCGCTCTATTTACCTTTTGCTTAATCGCTTCCGCCGAACCAAGCAGTACTTCGAAATTAGTACCGGTTAACTCTAGGTTGATATCTCTACCTACGGGAGGGCCGGTATTCTCTTTCTCCACACTAATGGTTACGCCGGGCAACCAGTTGTTTAACTGATCTGTTACTTCCCTTTGAATTTCGGTGGTACGCACTTCATCACGGAATTCATACTCTACAAAGGAAACGGTAATTCGCGCTTTATTTGGAGTATTTTGGCTACCACCACCGCCGCCAAGTTCATTTTGGCTCGCCGTTTCTGCTCCTACATTGGTTACTACACTTTCAACTAGCTTAGAATAGGGCTCTAAAACCACATTCAAGCGCGCCTCAACCTTTTGAGCAATACTGTCGGTTGCAAGCACATCTGTACCTAAAGGCACTTCAACAAAGACGTTTATATAGTTCGGTTCATTTACCGGGAAGAATTCTACTTTAGGGTTTGATGCGAAATAGAAACCAATGGAAACAAACATCAATACTATCGTTCCTATTATAATTAATACCGGACGAATACCACTCAGTGAGTATTTCAAAGTCACGGCATATACGTTCTCTAAGCGTGGTAATAAAACCGTTTGAAACCAGCTTGAAAGCGGATTTAAGAAATAGCTAAATAAGAGCACACTCCCGGAAATAGTTAGAAATAAATTCCCGGAAATGGTGTTGTCAGTCAAGAGGAATAAAACCCCTAAAGCGGCAAAGGCCAGTGTCCATATTATTGCTTTCTTATGATTTACCTTTTTATCTAGTTCTTGCTTCTTCATAAATACAGAAGCGATAACCGGGTTAATAACCAAGGCAACAAACAAAGATGATCCTAAAACAATAATTAGAGTGCGCGGGAGGTAGCCCATGAACTCTCCAATAATGTCATCCCAAAATAAGAGCGGAAAAAAGGCGGCTAAGGTGGTGGCGGTGGAACTGATAATCGGCACCGCTACCTCGCCAACACCTTGGCGTGCCGCTTCGTAAGCGGAATAGCCTTCATCGGCAAAAAGCCGGTAAATGTTTTCGATGGTAACGATAGCATTATCCACCAGCATCCCTAAGGCCAAGATTAATGAAAAGAGCACAATAAAATTAAGGCTCACACCGAGAGCACTCAAAATTAAAAAACTAATAAACATGGAGAAAGGAATGCTCAATCCCACGAAAGTGGCATTACGCAAACCAAGGAAAAACAGCAAGGTGATTACTACTAATATCACTCCCGATATAATCGAGTTCTCTAAGTTGGCAAGCTGATTACGTGTTTGCTTACTCTGATCGTTGGTAATGGTAATGCGCAGTCCATCGGGCAAGATGTCTTTTTTAGCTAGAGCAATCAAAGCGCGAATCTTATCGGTGGCATCTAAGAGGTTTTTACCACTCTTTTTAATCACGTTTAAAGAAACCACAGACTCTCCACCAAGACGAGCGAAACTCTCTACTTCTTTATATGTAAATAGAACATCTGCGACGTCTTTCAAATAGACAATATTGCCTTTTTCATGCTTGATAATTACACTGCGAATTTCGTCCATATTCGCAAACTCGGCATCGGTGCGAATACTTCTACGAGTCTTACCTAAAAGGATATCGCCTGCGCCAATATTAATATTTTCCGAGGCTAAAGCACTTTGCACATCATTAAAGCTAAGCTGATTTGCTTGCATCTTGGGCAAATCTATGTTCACCTGTACTTCTTTTTCTTTATCGCCAGTAATGGTCGCTTCCGAGATTTCGCCTAACTCTTCAATCTCATTTTGGAGATATTCCGCATAGTCTACCAAATCATCAATTGAATAATCTCCCGAAAGGTTAATATTCAGAATTGGCACTCTACTAAGGTCGATATCCAGTACTACTGGGTCTTGATCTAAATCGGTGGGAAGGTCACCCATGGCACGATCTACCGCATCTTTAACATCCTGTAAGGCTTTTTCTGTATCTACATCTGTATTAAACTCTACGTTTATAATACTAACATCCTGTACCGACTCGGAGTTAAGGTTTTTAATACCACTTACCCCTTTTATCTCTTTTTCGAGCGGACGTGTAATAAGGTTTTCGATATCTACGGGAGTGTTTCCTGGATAAGGTGTTTGCACGTAGATAAGCGGGAATACAATCTCGGGGAAAGACTCCTTAGGCATGGTGATGTAGGAGAACACCCCAAAAAGAATAAGAAGAGCCGAGAGGATAAACACACTAATGCTGTTGCGCAGCGCTAGGTTGCTTAATCCGAAATTTCTATTGGTTTTATTAGCCATAATCTTGCTGGAAATATTTTATTGAACGCTAACTTTTTGACCCTCTGAAACCTCATTGAAGCCAGCGATTATCACTTTCTCTCCTGCAATTAAGCCCGAGGTGATTTCACTTTTATCAGAGAAAGAATAGCCCGTAATAATATAGCGTTTGTTCACTCGGTTCTCGCCGTCAGTATTTACTACGGTGTATACATAGTTTCCTTTAAGGTCCTTTTTAACCGAAATTGAGGGGATCACGAAGGCCTCCGCATTGTTATAATCTCTAAAAGTTAGCTCTGCTAGCAGGTTGGGTTTAATCAACTCGCTTTGATTGTTTAAAGCTACCTTTACTGTGAAACTGCGGTTTTCTGGTTTAATATATTGGCTTAAGAAAATGATTTTTTCTTCTTGATTTAAGCCTAATGCCGGAATACTTACTTTAACTGGATCACCTTTCTTAACCGCTTTCAAGTAGTTTTCTGATAAGTCTGTTTCTACCTCAAGGTTATTCAAGTCTATAATGCGTACCACGGGTGTTCCTACGCCTACAAATTCACCGGTATTTACATTGATATTATCTACTACGCCACTTACGGGAGCAATAATCATGGTGTTTTTTAATTGCGCCTCAACCTGAGCCAGACGATCTTTAGAAGAAAGGAAATTTGTTTCGGCATTTAAATACTCGATTTCCGAACCGATATTCTCTTTCCATAAGCGAGCGCGACGTTCGAAAGTAGTTTTAGCCAATTGATAGCCTAATTTCGCTTCCGATAACTGGTTGGTAACAATGTCACTTTCTAAACGAATAATAACCTGTCCGGCACGCACGGGGTCGCCTTCTTTAACATCAATACTAATTACCCGGCCATTGCCTTCTGCGCTAAGCAAAACATTCTGCTTACTGCCCACTAGGCCCGATACTTTTACAAAGTGCTCAAAATTTTCACTCACCAAAGCCTGAATTTTTACGGGCACTAATTTCGCCGGCTCGGCCATTTTGTTTGTGTCTAAAAGAGTAATGTTCTTTTCTAGAGAATCAATACTCGTTTGCAAGGCTTTCATCTCTTCCTTCGCCACCGACAAATCACCCCTGAGGCTCTCTAAGCTTGGCTTTTGATTACAGGCAACAAAAAGACTAATGGCAGAGATTATATAAATTACTTTTTTCATGTTCTAATCGTGTTTTATTTACCCAAAGCGTACTCTAAAGCTTCCTTGGAGTTTAAGGCGTTTGAAATTGCGTTGATATAATTGGTTTGGGTTTGTAGCAATTGATTTTCAGACTGACTGAGCTCGAGGCTGCTACTTAAGCCTTCTTTATATTTAAGAAGGGTTTTATTGCGAATCTTTTCACTCAACTCTACATTACGCACTTGATTATTATAATTATCGATGGCGTATTTGTAGTCACTTAAGGCTCTTTCAAAGGCCAGGTCTAGCTGACTTTCGGTAGCCGCTTTCGCTACTGAAACGCGTTCCACATCAATCTTGGCTTTTTGCACCTTGGCATGACGCGCCAATCCTGTAAACACATCCCAACTTAAACTGGCTCCAATGGTTGTTCCTGGAATCCAATAGGTATCGAAATTAAAAACATCGTTAATCTCATTGCCAAAATTGCTTTGACTGTGGGTAAGAAAAGCACTTAGGGAAGGATAAAATTTAGCTTTCTCGTTGGCTAGCGTTAGTTCCGCTGCGCGCTCATTAATCAAGGTGGTGCGGTAAGTAATATGATCCTCCAACTTTAAGCTATCGAGACTCATACCGAGAGCTATTTCTGCCGGTGTGATAAGCTCTTGTAAAGTGGTGCTTAATTCTATGGTTTCACCCAGACTCATCCCCATATTAAACTTCAAAAGCTGATGCGCTAAGTTTAACTGGCGATTCGTATTGGCTAGGTTGTTCTGAAGGTTATTTATCAATAGCTCTAGTTGATCTACATCCTGATCTTCCACAAAACCATTTTCATAAAGTTTTCGAGTTTCCTTAAAGTTTTGACTGAGTACTTTTAAGTTCTGCTCTAAAATATACTGCGTTTTTTCGGCCACTAAGACACCGTAGTAACTCTGTGCAACATTTTTACGCGCTTCTATTTCCGCGTTCTCTTTATCCAGTCTTTTGGTTTCTTTAAAAACCTTAGAAGCCTGCAGGGCTACAAAATAAGAACCATCGAGTAGTAACTGCTTTACCTGAATTACCGCTTGGTTTTGATGCGCTACTCCAAAAGCCACCGTCGTAAATTCACCTGCTGCTGCGTCAGGATCAAAAAACTGTGCGGGAATAGGAGTCTGTGGTATTTGAGCATTATAAGAATAACCAAAGGATGCGCTAATTTGCGGTAAGCCCATCGCGGCGGTTTCCATAATGGTCTTCTTGGCCTTGATAAATTCCAGTTGTTTATCCTGAACCGTATAAGCATGCTTAGCCGCATATTCTTCCGCTTCGGCAAGACTGAAGCGACGCGCTTCGGCTTGGGCAAAAATGCCTCCGCTGAAAAGTAGGCCTAGCAAAAGGCTTGAGTACTTTACTTTCATAAAATTAGCTGTTGGTCTTAAGTTTGTATTCTAAATATTTTATCCCTTCTGGAGAAGCTATCCCTCGCAGGTGGTAGATTAAAATTTCTCGCATCACTGCTTTAACACTCAAGCTATTTTGTTGGAAGAGGTTGTCTTCCTCTAGCATAAGCCTCGCTCTGCTGTAATATAAAAAGCTTACGATTTCTGTGTCCAATTCGGAACGATAAATTTTTTCCTGTTTTCCACGCTTGATGTTTTCATCTATCAAACGATAAATCACTTCCCGCTTGCGTTTCTCCAGTGAGGCAAAAACCTCCGGGTAGTAGCGCTCCAACTGAAACTGAATACTGGGGTCGTGCTGCTCTATACTTGTGCAAATTTGAGCATCCATCGCAAATAACATGTCAATAGCATTTCCCTCCTCAAAGTCTAAAAGGCCCAGCATCTGGATTGTTATTGCAGTAAACATTTCGTCTACCCCTTTGCGCACCAACTCTTCCTTATTCGAAAAATACTTGTAAAGGGTTTTTTTGGAGATGCATAAATCTTTGGCAATATCATCCATGGTTACAGGCCTTAATCCATAACGATTAAATAAAGACACTGAACGTCCTAATATCTCTCTTTCTATTTTCTCCATTGCGCGGCAAAAGTAAAAAAAGAATACCCAAGGAAACTATATTTTTTATTAAGTTTCGTAGTTTAATGGTTTCTTTGAATTTCTTTCATTTGAAAGGGAAAAAATTTGACCTTTGTCATCAATTAGAATGGACACGATGCTCTTAATAAAAGATATACTCGATCAGAAACCGATCGGAAACAGTCATACGGTTAAAGCTTGGGTAAGAACCTTTCGCAGCAATCGCTTTATTGCCCTAAGTGATGGTAGCACCATCCGCACTTTACAAGCGGTAGTAGACTTTGAAAAGTTTGATGAAGCGCTTTTAAAACGCATCACCACTGGTGCGGCGCTAGCCCTTACAGGCGAATTGGTAAACTCTCTAGGAAAGGGACAGGAAGTGGAACTTTTGGTAGAGTCAATTGTGGTTTTAGGAGACAGTAATCCGGATGAGTATCCTTTACAGCCTAAGAAACACTCCTTGGAGTTCCTGAGGGAACATGCGCACCTAAGAATTCGTACCAACACTTTTGGGGCGGTTATGCGCTTGCGTCATAGCCTCGCCTTTGCGGTGCACGAATACTTCAACAAGAACAATTTCTTTTGCATGCACACCCCAATTATTACCGGCAGTGATGCCGAGGGAGCGGGTGAAATGTTCAATGTATCGGTTTTAGATAAGAAAAACCCACCCCTTACCGAAGAAGGTAAAGTAGACTATAGTCAAGATTTCTTTGCTAAAGAAACAAACCTAACCGTTTCAGGACAGCTAGAGGCCGAACTGGGGGCGCTTGCCTTAAGTAAGGTTTACACCTTCGGGCCCACCTTTAGGGCGGAAAACTCCAATACCAGCAGGCACCTAGCCGAATTTTGGATGATTGAGCCAGAGGTCGCTTTCGCAGATTTGAATAGCAATATGGATCTGGCGGAAGACTTTTTAAAGTATGTGATTAACTACGCTTTAGAAAACTGTCAGAACGATTTAGCGTTTCTAGAAAAACGCCTGCTCGACGAGGAGAAAATGAAACCTCAAAACGAACGCAGTGCCCTGCCTCTTAGGGAGAAACTTCAGTTTGTAGTAGACAATAACTTTCGCAGGGTGAGCTACACCGAGGCGATTGATATTTTACGCAACTGCAAGCCTAACAAAAAGAAAAAGTTTAAATATATCATTGACGAATGGGGTGCTGACCTTCAGTCCGAACATGAGAAATACCTGGTGCAGCACTTTAATGCTCCGGTAATATTATTCGATTATCCCGCCAATATTAAGGCCTTTTACATGCGCCTTAATGAGGACGGTAAAACCGTGCGAGCGATGGATATTTTATTCCCCGGTATTGGTGAAATTGTAGGCGGTTCGCAAAGGGAAGAGCGCCACGATGTGTTGCTTGAAAAAATGCAGGAGTTTAAGGTTGATTCTAAGGAATTACAATGGTACCTCGATACCCGTAAATTTGGCACCTGTGTGCACAGTGGCTTTGGTTTAGGCTTTGAGCGTTTAGTGCTTTTTGTAAGCGGTATGACTAATATTCGCGATGTCATTCCTTTCCCTAGAACACCTGGTAACGCAGATTTTTAAAACGATCGGGTCCTATTATTCAAATCATCTTATGCTTTGAAACACTATTAAGCACGGAGTAATTTCCGTGCTTTTTTTAGGCTCATGACTCACTAAAACCCAATAAACTTAAGGTCGTCTCATAGATTGGCTGTTTAAGTATTTTAGCCTTCAGCCAAGCGTAAAAACACCGATTAAAAAAATCTTCTTCTTCGCCTTTCCAGGGAATAGTAAGCTCCAGTTTTTGAACAAAATCTGGGCTAGAGATATGCTCTGGGTTATAGAGTACCGATTTTAACAACATTAAAAAAGGCCATAGTGGATTCGATTTATCCTCTTTAAAGTGTCGAGCAAACTTTCTTTGAAAACTTAAAATTCTCGATTCCGCCAATTGATCATTTCCTAAATCGAAATGCAAAAGAACCTCCATTGCTTTAAAGTTGAAAAGCCACTCGTTGCCCATGGTTTTTAAATACCATTGATCACTTTTATAAAAAGACCCTAGGAGCTTTTTCACCACTTTATGATTGCCTTGTTGAAAATATACCATGCTTAAGGTTAGTTCCAGTAGCGGGCGCTCTTGTTCATTTAAGGCCTCTTGTTTCAAGCGTCTTTCTAGGCTTAGTGCCGCCTCAGCGTAATTACCGGAGTAATTAAGGTTCAAAGCCAAAAGGTTTGCGTAACGAGCCTCCCAAAGGCTAAAGTGTTTATTCTGATAGCGTTGCATTTGCGCGCTCATCTGGTCTAGATAAAAGCTGCTTTTTGCTAAGTCTGTTCTTCTAAAATATATGGTACTCATTCCGTAAAGCAGCGCGATATGATAACCCAACATTTTTTCCGTGTCTTTTTCACCGCCTTGGAGCCGAATAATATTATCCTCGAAAAACAAATCTAAACCATGATAATTTTTCGTTTGCGTCGCATAAAGGTCCGAGAGCATTGCCAGCTGATAAAGGCTCCTAAAGTTTAAAGCTAAATCGGGCTTAATCCCGTAGGTCTTCAAGCCCTCCTGATACATCGCTTTTAGCGAAGAAGGGAGTATCCCATAATTACTTGTGTTAAATTGCTTTTGCATACTCGCATAAAGAATACTGAGGCGCTCTTCGGCAAGAAACTGTGCATTATTCTGCTCCAATTTTGTAAATAAATCTTTCTGCTCTAGCTGATCGATTTTATGAGAATGCTCGATTAAAGTATGGTAAATCTCATTGAGAAGTGCGTAGTGATTTAAGGTCAAAGCCATCTTTTCGGCACGCTTTAAAAGAGCGTAGCCTGTTTTTTCTCGTTTTGCGTTAAACAATTTTCGCGCCAGTGCAATAAGTTTTATCACTTGGTTCTCTTGCGATAGCTCCTTTGCCAATAACTGGCCTCCCGAGTATTCTATCAACTGATCTGTCAATCGCTTCTTTAAGGCATTAAAAGCATTCGAACCTATTTCGTCTAATATAGATTGCTCCTCGCCCTTTAAGAAGGCCCGAAAAAGAGTCGTGTTCCTTGTGTCTCGTCTTTTGTTTCTCGCCTCTAAGTGTGCTATAAACGCATTCACATCTGAAGGGCTCTGAATGGAAATAAGGTCCTGAATGGAAATCATATATCGTAATATCTCACAGCAATAATACCACTATCTAGCTAAGTATCCTGAAAATTGTGTCGTTTATATCGTAATATTTCAGAACATTTTTGTTTTGTATCACGCGGATACTACTACATATTTGCCCCATCAATAACTAACAAAATTGTCATGGTAGAAAACGAATCAACA
Organism: Roseivirga sp.; assembly: GCA_051277025.1. Classification (GTDB taxonomy): domain Bacteria; phylum Bacteroidota; class Bacteroidia; order Flavobacteriales; family Schleiferiaceae; genus Croceimicrobium. The sequence continues at coordinate 40,727 of JBNMPT010000001.1, forward strand.
GTAGAACACACAAAACAAAGCAAGAATGAATTTCACGGCCTAAGACCCAGCTCGGCATTTATCGGAGCCTCTTGGTTTGCGCTCGGAGTCGGCTTAGTTTCTTATTGTATTGGCTTATGGAATTCGGATATGATGCTAAATGAACAAGGCTATTACTTTGCGGTAATCCTTTTTGGCTTATTCTCTGTTATTTCCGTCCAAAAAAGCGTGCGTGATCGTGCGGAAGGCATTGAGGTAACAGACCTTTACTATGGTATTAGCTGGTTCACTACTATTACTGCAATCGCCCTTCTTATTATTGGTCTATGGAATGCCGATCTGCTTTTAAGTGAAAAGGGCTTTTACGGTATGTCCTTCAGTCTTGCCTTATTCTCAGCTATAGCGGTTCAAAAAAACACGCGAGATGTAAAATTAATCGACCGTATGTCTGGCACTGTTGATTCTTTCTAAATGAAAGATGATGAATGTTCGCTTTTTAAGCGAAAGTTTTTAAAGCGAACATTCTATTTTTTAGCTTGCAAAGTCTCTTGACGAAAACAGCTTTCTTATGAAAATTTCAACTTCCCCAAGCCTTCGGTTTATTTCCTCTGCCCTCCTTATAGTGAGCTTAATTGCATGTAGCGAACAAACCGATTTAATAGCTGATCAAGACACGGATTTCTGTGCCGATCTTCAGCGAGACGATTCGATTTTCCTTTCAAAGGAAATGGCGCCATTTGCCAATTTAATGGAGACGAAAACCGGCATTCTCGTTTTAGAAGACGGCGCTGGCTCTATGGTTACTCGGGCCTGGTTTAGCGAGTATGCTGAGGAAACTATCAATATTCAATATTTTATTTTTTCCACTGACAATGTGGGGCTTATCGCTTGTGACTATTTGGTACGTGCAGCGGATAGAGGTGTAAAGGTGAATATTTTAGTGGATGACATTATGGTTAATACGGGTATTCAGGATGTTTTAACCTTGGACTCTCATGAAAACATCCATGTTAAAATCTATAACCCAGGGGTAAACCTTGGGAAAAACCTTTTTAGTACGATTAAAAAAATTTCCACAGATTTTAGATCTGCCAATCAAAGAATGCATAACAAAACCTTTATAGTTGATAATAAAGTGGCTATTACTGGCGGACGCAATATTGCCGATGAGTATTTTGACTACGACCATGAATACAACTTTAGAGACCGCGATGTATTACTGATGGGCAAGACAACAAAAGAAGTAAGCAAGTCCTTTTACGACTTTTGGAATGACTCTCTTAGTGTGCCAGTTGCCGACCTAAATACCGGAGAAGCTCTAAATGTTAGTGATCCTAACCGTTTCGAACGCTTGCACGAGTATGCTTGTAATCCCAAAAACTTTTGGCCACAAGTACGAACACGTATTAAAAACTTTCCTCGTAAATTTAAAGAATTGCACGAAACGGGACAACTAGTTTGGCTAGATAGCGTGGTGTTCATCTCGGATATCCCCGGTAAAAATGATGGCAGCCAAGGCTTAGGTGGCGGTGGAAATACCACTACTGCCCTTATTGAGTTAGTTGAAAAAGCCGATTCCGCCATTGACATTCAATCGCCCTACTTAATTACCACCCAAGAAAGTAGACAGCTTTTTAAAAATGCCGTAGACCGTGGAGTGAAAATCAGAATTTTGACCAACAGCCTCTTATCCACAGACAATTTAGAAGCTTTTAGCAGTTATCAAAGTGACCGCGAAGAGCTTTTAGCAACAGGTGTTGAAATCTATGAGTTTCGCCCAGATGCCGCAATACGAACGGAAATTATGACGGGAGAACTACAGGCCACTTTAGAGCATAAGCCCATTTTCGGCCTGCATGCAAAATCAATGGTTATTGATGGTGAAATAGCGGTTATTGGCACCTTTAACTTAGACCCCAGGAGTGCCAATTTAAATACTGAATGCCTAGCTATTATTCCTTCTCGAGATGTTGCCCAATCTGTTTCTCGAGGAATGGAAATAGAGTTTCAGCCCGAAAACTCTTGGCAAACGACAAAGAGCTTCAATCCAGATTCTCGCGTTAGCAGCGGAAAACGCTTTAAAACTTGGACGCGAAAACTGCTACCCAAGGATATTCTGTAAAACACGACACTTTATCTAATTTTATTTAGAAAAAAATGGGGTTCATCGCTAATCCCTTTTAACCTGAGTTCGATGTAAAATTAGGCCTCAGACCTCTTATAAAAAGCGTTTTTTTAATAACGATCAAAATCCTGCATCTAGTTCATTTGCTGTAGCCCGTTGCAGCGGTACGATCTAGATTGGTCTTTTCCTTTTCTTGAAAATCTGAGACTATAATTGACGCCCAACACAGGTTATTACATTACTCATGCCTCTTTAAAAATTAACACGGCGAGGCTTGGAAGGGCTACCCTTTAAAACTCTGCTTTCGAACTTTGCCCTCCCCACTGCGGTATTGTAAAACACCACGCTAGAATTCCACCCAGACATACGAGTGGGTTCCTGATTAAAATTAGGTAAAGTTTGATAGTAGCATAGTCACTAATTCGACCTTTAGCGGCATTTAATAAAGAAGCTAGTTGTAATTATTAGGGATTTCGGCAAACTAATTGCTAAGAGCCACATTCTTTAGTAATTTCACACCATCAATTAAGGGCTATGTTAAAGCAGCAACTGCAGCAAAAACTTCTTCAAAAACTCTCGCCTCAGCAAATCCAGCTGATGAAGCTGATTCAGTTGCCTACCCTTGCCTTGGAACAAAAGATTAAAGAAGAGATAGAAAGTAACCCCGCTTTAGACGAAGGCAATGAGAGTGAAGTTAATGAAGAGGACGAATTTGACTACGACCAAGACCTCAAAGACAATAACGAGGAAACCAACGAAGCAGAGGATATAAATGTTGATGAATACCTCAGCGACGATGAGGTTCCCGAATACCGTCTGCAGGCAAATAACTACTCTAAAGACGACGATGACAGCAAAGTGCCTATTACAGGCGGCATTAGTTTTCACGAGTATTTAATTGGCCAGTTGGCTACCTTCAGTTTTAAGGAAGAGGAACGATTGGTTGCAGAGTATCTAGTCGGCAATATTGACGACGATGGCTATATCCGCCGCGAACTGCGTGCTATCGTGGATGATTTGGCCTTTACCCAAAATATATATATTGAAGAACAGGCCCTAGAGCAGGTACTTGCCAAGGTTCAGGAAATGGACCCTTCCGGAGTGGGTGCCCGCAATTTGCGTGAGTGTTTATCCTTGCAGTTAGAGCGATCTAAACAAAGTTACCACGTGCGCTTGGCAACAGAAATCGTTAATGACCACTTTGGTGAGTTTACCAAAAAACACTACGAAAAGCTTATTGTCCGCTTAGATATCGGTGAGGAAGATTTAAAACTCGCCATTGATGAAATTACTCGCCTGAACCCTAAACCTGGCAATAGTTCTAGCAACTCTAGTGGCAGCTTACAGGTAATAATTCCCGACTATACTATAACCATAAACGATGGTGAACTAGAGTTAGGACTGAATGCCAGAAATGCCCCCGAACTAAATGTTAGCCGGGAGTATAAAGATATGCTGGAAACCTACAAAAGCACCAACAAGAAGAATAAAGCCCAAAAAGATGCGGCCCTATTTGTAAAGCAAAAACTAGACAGTGCAAAATGGTTTATTGAGGCCATTCGTCAACGTCAGCAAACGCTAATGATTACCATGAGCTCTATTATGGATCATCAAAAGGAATATTTCCTTACGGGAGATGAGCGTAAATTACGCCCCATGATCCTTAAGGATATTGCCGATGAGATTGGCATGGATATCTCCACTGTCTCCAGAGTAGCCAGCAAGAAATACGTGTCTACTCCTTATGGTACTTTTTTAATTAAGCAGTTTTTTAGTGAAAGCATGAAGAACGAGGCCGGTGAAGACGTTAGCACCCGCGAGATAAAAAAGATTTTAGAAGACTCCTTAGCAGAAGAGGACAAACACAAGCCTTTAACCGACGATAAGCTGGCCGCGCTTCTTAAAGAAAAAGGTTACCCTATTGCGCGCAGAACGGTAGCAAAATATAGAGAGCAGCTGGATATCCCTGTAGCGCGTCTTCGCAAAGAACTTTAATATGAATAAAAGCTTGGCAAAAGCCATTTCGATACTCTTTCACCCTGCCATTTATCCCATTATTGGCATTTTCTTAATCTTGCGCCACTTGCCCTATCACTATTCGCGTCAAATAGTAGTTTTAAGCATTGCGATGGTATTCATTGGCACCTATTTAATTCCCGTGCTGGTCAGCTTACTACTCTTTCGTTTGCGGCTAATTAATAGCCTGATGATGACTGATGCTAAGGATAGGAAATGGCCTTATGCCTTTGGTGCCCTAAGTTTTCTTTTTACCGCTCACTTTATCTATCGAGCCGAACTAGCCAGTGAAGCTTATCTCTTTCTACTAGGCTCGGCCGCAGTTATTCTTTTTCACCTCAGCCTTTTAAACTTTTTTAAGCCCAGTGCACATATGGCTGGTATTGGGGGGTTTTTGGCCCTCCTTATGGCCGTATCCGCTAAATACTCCCTCAATGTACTTCCTTTTATTGTCCTATTGTTTTTACTCGCAGGACTGATCGCTAGTGCACGCTTATCGCTGGAAGCGCATAGCCCTCGTGAACTTTGGATTGGTTTTATTAGCGGATTGGTGATTGTGTTTAGTATGATCTATTTCTTTTAAAACTTAGCGGCGGCCTTCACTTCAGTCACACACTCCCCAATCCATTCTCTTCTCTCTTTTAAAGATAGTAGAACGCTGCGCTTCTAGATAGGAGATTTTAGATTAGTTTTCTATTCCAAATTATTGTTATCCAAGGTTTTAACGTCCCTGTTAACCCTCTTGTTTCTTATTTCATCACATCTCGTTTCTCATACCTTGCCTCTCACAGCGCCGCGATCTCAAATCTTTTAAAACATAAAGCTCAGCCCTATTCCCATCGGTCTGATGTTTTGTAATGAGCTTGAACGGCTGCCATCTTCCGAAAGAATATCTCCTTTATCATAAAGTGGAGTAAGTGCATAAAAAGCATATAAACTGGTGTTTCCGTAACCAATCTTTAAATACGCATCTGCGCGAAAGCGGCTTACATCGTCTAATTTATAAAACCGTACCTGCGAGTTAACTCTACTAATAGACGAACTACCCGTGGTACGAACACCGCCTCGAGCGCCTAAGTAAAAGCGATAAAACCGTCCCTTCTCATTCTTCTTAGAGCGAAAACGCAGCTCCAGCGGAAGGTACAAGTACTGGTAACTTTGCCGAGAGACCTCAAAACTAGTGTCGGAGGCTAATTGATAAAGCCCAGCGCCGGTATTTAAATTGGTACTTACTAGGTGGTTATTCCTGAAATTTTGAAAGGAATACGATAAACCGTAGGCAAGACCTCCTTTCTCACTCCAACTCGATTCGAACATTACGCCAAAATCGTTGCTTACGCTCCACCAGCCCTGTTCCGTTCCTGAGGGCGCATCTGCGAAAGCGATATAAGCAACATTATAAAAAATAAAACTCTCATGCTCGGGTAGAAATTTCTTCTGTGCGTAAATACTCAAACTACAGAAAAAGACGAGAAATAAAGTCGTTGTAATTTTCATGATGCTTTTTATAAGATTAGCAATATAAAAAATCGCAATCTATCTATCTGCCTATCGCTGTTCACAATAGAAATAAAGTGGTGAATCTTTATTTTACTTTACTTTTACGCGAAATTTCCTACGCCATGAGTCAGCATTTATCCGAACAAGAATTACAAAGAAGAGAGGCTCTAAAGAGCTTACGCGCGATGGGTATTGAGCCCTATCCAGCAGCGGAGTATAAGGCCAGCCATTTTTCTAAAGACATCCGCGCTTCCTATGAAAATAGCCCAGAAGCGAAAGAGTGGGAAGAGGTTAGCATAAGCGGTAGAATGATGACCCAACGCATAAATGGGAAGGCTTCTTTTGCCGATCTTATGGACAGCCACGGTCGCGTGCAGGTTTACTTTAACCGCGATATTTTATGCCCTGGCGAAGACAAAGAACTCTACAATACGGTATTTAAGCGTTTATTAGATATCGGCGACTTTATTGGCATAACTGGACGGGTATTTATAACCGGAATGGGGGAGATTACCGTGGAAGCCCACCGTCTTACTTTACTAAGTAAGTCGCTACGCCCGCTGCCAATTGTTAAAAAGGACAAGGAAGGAAACATTTACGATGCCTTTAGTAACCCTGAGCAGCGCTATCGTATGCGCTATGTAGATTTAGTGGTGAACGAAAAGGTTAAGAATACCTTTATCACGCGCACGCGCATTATGAATGCGATGCGTGAGTTTTTTAATCGCAAAGATTATTTGGAGGTAGAAACGCCCATTTTACAGCCAATTCCAGGTGGAGCGGCGGCACGTCCATTTATTACGCATCACAATGCTTTGGATATTCCCTTGTATTTGCGGGTTGCCAATGAACTTTACCTAAAACGCCTTATTGTAGGGGGCTTCGAAGGCGTTTATGAGTTTTCCAAAGACTTTAGAAATGAAGGTATGGACCGCACTCATAATCCTGAGTTTACAGTAATGGAAATTTACGTAGCCTACAAGGATTACTTCTGGATGATGAACTTCACCGAAGAAATGTTAGAGCACGTAGTAACGACCGTAAACAAAGGCTCTACCGAGGTTATGCTGGGTGAAAAAACCCTAAACTTTAAGGCTCCTTTTGCCCGTGTGACCATGGTAGATGCGATTATAAAATACACCGGTTACGATATCACCGGTATGGATGAAGCAGCCCTGCACGACGTTTGTAAAGCCTTGCATATTGAAACCAATGATAGCATGGGTAAAGGCAAGTTAATCGATGAGATTTTCGGTGAAAAGTGCGAGGGTAATTATATCCAACCAACTTTTATTATTGATTACCCGATTGAAATGTCTCCACTGTGCAAAAAGCACCGCGATAACCCTGACTTCACCGAGCGTTTTGAATTAATGATTAACGGTAAGGAAGTCGCTAATGCCTATACCGAGCTAAATGATCCTATTGATCAGCGTGAGCGCTTCGAAGAGCAACTTAGCCTCTCTGCAAAAGGCGACGATGAAGCGATGTTTATCGACCAAGATTTCTTACGTGCGCTGGAGTTTGGTATGCCTCCCACTTCCGGCATGGGAATTGGCATCGATCGCCTCACCATGATGCTGACCAATAATACCAGTATTCAAGAAGTACTCTTCTTCCCACAAATGAAGCCCGAGAATAAAGAGCAGAAAAAAGTGCTGGAACTTAATGACGGTGAAAAAGCCATTTTCAAAATCCTAAAAGAGGAAAATCGCTTAGCGCTAGATGATTTAAAAACTCGCGCTGGTCTTTCCAATAAAGCTTGGGACAAAAGCATTAAAGGTCTAGCCAAGATGGGCTTGACTAAAGTGAGCAAAACGGAGGAAGGACTTTTCGTTGAATTAACCGAAGACTAAAAGACGGAATTACCGGTTAACGAGTTTTCAGGCACTTTAACGAAAAAAAAAGGCTTTCTAATCTGCCCAAGCATTTGCCTGATAAATTAAGTTTTCTTGCAAATTGAAAATTATTTCCATGTAAAAGGGCCGCTAATAATGCGGCCCTCTTCTATTCAATTAATTCGTAATGTATTAATAGTTAGTCTATTAATAATCGTTCTTTATGACTTTTCTTGTCATCTTCGACCGATATAATATACAAGCCTTTCGATAAGCCTGTTAAATCTAGCTCTAGCACTTCTCCCTCACTGGTTTCTCTATTCCAATAACGTACTAGTCGTCCACTGGCATCATTAAGCTGAATCTCTAATGAACCCTTTTCAGCGCAGTTAAGGAATAGTTTATCCTTGGCGGGGTTTGGATAAAGCTCCATTCCTGCGAAAGCAAATTCCCGCTGACTAACATCTGCAATAGTCTGAAAAATGGTATCGTTTCCACAATCACCTCCAACAATAAGTCGCACGATATAACTACCCGCTGTCGCGTAAACATGAGAAACAGAGGCACCACCGACAACACCTGTGGTTCCGTCACCAAAGTCCCAGTCATAGTTTTGAATATTTCCCGTGGAAGCGGCAGCATCAAAACTATAGTCTAAAATATTAGTTGCGCTAATCGTAAAGTTAAAGCTCGCCCCAGGAAGGCCATTTAAATTGGTATTCATTGGAGTCGGACCGCTAAAAGCCCCTGTATCTTGCTGTCCACAAGTGTCTGCTATATAAATATCGTAATTGGTATTTGCTAGTAATCCTGTTACTGTAAACGGTGAAGTAACAACCGTGGTAAAGCTTCCTAAACCAGCGGTAAAACCAGCCGGACCATATTCGAGTATTGAACCTCCCGTAACGGAGCTCCAGCTAATATTGGCGGTACTGCAACTTTCGTTAGATACGCTTACATTACTTACCTGAGGACAAATGACCGACCCTCCAGGAATATCTACGCGCACATCGTCTAACACATTTGCTCTTCCCCAGTTATCTTCCCCTTCAAAGGCGAATTGGAGGCTAGTAGAATTAGAAGGAACGGAAATTACCGCCTGTGTCCAAACGCTTACATTATTTAAATCGGACCATAAAAGAATCCAAGTCGCGCTAGGGCCAGTACGGTAAAACACCTTCAAAGTATTCTGATCGCCTACCCAATCTTCCTGTCCATACCAGAAACTTAGCTCTGTAGAACTTAATCCACTGGCATCGATTACCGGGGTAATAAAGCGACTGGCATTAGGGCCACCACTACTACTAGTGAAGACCGCATTTTGTGAACCAGCATAGGGAGCGTTAATCGCTCCTCCACTGGAACCGGCTCCTATTGCCCAAAGATTGCTGCCCGTTACCGCTTGGTTAGACCAGCATGCGGTGCTTGGCCCTTCAAAGTCTTCTAAGTATGGCGCCGTAAAAGTTAAACACGCGGTGGTAAAACAGATGGGGCCGGCCCAAATACTCGTGTCTCCAGGAGCACAAACAGAGCGGACATAAATACAATAAGAGCTTGCCGAATTTAGGCCGGTAAAATTATTGTTCAAAGTAGTAGAAGTACCCATTATCCCCGTGCTGGGTAAAGCACTGGGGTTGGTCACCAAGGAGTATTCAAAACTGGTAGCGAAACCCGCCCAATTCAAGGTAGCTGCGCTTCCGGTAATACCGCTAAGAGTAAGATTAGAAGGCGCGAAACAACTGATATCCGTGCACACTGAATAAGGACCAAACCACAAACCATTACCCACTCCTGCACAAGTGTCTTGCACATAAATATCATAGCAGGTTCCGGCTTGCAAACCGGTTATATTGTAATTGCTAAAAGTCGTCACTCCACGGGCGTAAGAGCCTGCTACTCCTGTTCCTTGGCGAAAACCCTGTGGTCCCCAATTTATATTCCACAGGCTACCATTGGCCGAGGTCCAATTTAAGTTTACATTATTAATGCCTACGCTATTGGTATCAATATTAGAAACCATTCCGCAGGGCTGTCCTTCCACCTTAAAGTTATCAATAAGCCAGTACCAAGCCCAAGAACCCCCATCATCGTAAACAAAGCGCACTTGAAGGTTCGGATTGGCATAAGAAGTAATGTCTATATTTTGAGAGTCAGGAACACCAAAGGCCCCTAGATCTTGATCGAACATGGCCACCTGCACCCAAGATAAACCGTCAAAAACCTCTACGGTGCCCGAGTCTGAACTTAGGGCATTATAGTAATGATCAAAGATTAAGCTCAAAGAGCCTGAAGTCATATAGGCGCTGGCATCCATTATGGGCGAGTTTAAAGTCTCCCGTAAAGTGGGACCACTGCCGGCACCATCACTATCCACCTCCATAAAAGGACTTCCGTCCAGATCTCCGCCACTAGTTAAACCACCAATGGGAGCATTTACCCAGGTATCTGTGCTTGTTCCACCATCTGTAATCGTGAAGCAAGCCACACCATTGTCAAAGTTTTCGCTAAAGGGGAGGCTTACCGCTAAGCAAGCGGTGGTAATACTTAAAGGCCCAATGGTATCGACAAAGCTACCTGCACAACTATCCAATAAATAAAAGTCATACGATGAATTTGGACTTAAGCCATTAATTCCTAATAATGACGCCGTGGTGCTAATTCTTGAGCCGCTGCCAATATTGAAACCGACTGTGCCGTATTCTACTGCAAAGCCTGCTGCTGTTCCCGATGTCCACGCTAAGTTTACACTATCGCCTCCTACGAAAGTTGCATTAAAGTTTACCGAAGGGCTACAAAGAATCTCTTTAACGCTAAAATTGTCTATCAGCCAATACCAAGCAAACACGCCATTATCTTTATAAAAAAAGCGCACCTGTAAAGCCGCATTCGCATAGCTGGTAATATCTATATATTGATTATCGGGATTGGCAAAGCTTCCTACGTCGCTAGATGACTTAAAAACATTTACCCAATTAGTACCATCATAAACATCCACAAATGCAGAGTCAGAGCTAAGGTTATTGTAATACTGATCAAACTCTAAGATTAGACTGCCGGTAATTGAAGAGGCATCAATAGTTGGAGATAAAAGCACCTCATTCAAGGTTTCACCTGATCCGGCATCATCACTATCTACTTCCATATGGGCGGTACCATCTAAATCGCCACCCGAGCTTCCACCGCCAGCAGGAGCTGCACGCCAAGTATCGGTACTCGTTCCGCCGTCTACGATAGTAAAACAACCAGGACCGAAATCAAAATTATTAGCATACGGCAAGTTTACCGAGGCACAGGGTGTGCAAAAGGAATATGGACCAGTGAAACCAGAAAAGCCACCACCGGGGCAAGCATTAGCAATATAAACATCATAACAGGTACCTGGACCGATCAGGTTTGCACAGGCCGCCGCGTCGGCATTGCTTAAGGAAACATTTAAATTACCTGCTGTTCCTTTCGTCCCCGCGCAACCTGTTCCCTGGGTAAAACCTGCTGGCCCCCACTCAAACGCGATGGTGTCTACCGCAGCTCCTAAATTTACGGTAAAGCTAGCAGCCGTAACCGCAGAAAGCGTTATTGCCGTGGGATTTGGACATAAAACCGCTTCTACTTTAAAGTTGTCGAGCAACCAATACCAAGCCCAAGAGCCGTTATCTCTGTATCTAAACCGCACTTGAAGACTATCGTGAGCGTATGCGGTAATATCTATTTGCTGTTGATCGGGACTATTAAAGGCCCCTATGGTGCTAGTTGCACTGTAAACTCTTTGCCAAGAAATGCTATCCCAAACCTCAACCCACACACTATCACTTGCATTCAAGGAGCGGAAATAATGATCAAATTGTAGAAACAGGGTCCCGCTAAGGTTTCCAGCATTTATGTATGGCGAGGTTAATGATTCATCCAAAATACTTCCAATTCCTGCATCATCACTATCCACTTCCATAAAACCCGTCCCGTCTATATCGCCACCAGCGGTTCCAGCGCCACTGGCTGCCTGTGCCCAAGTATCGGTTGAAGAGCCTCCATCGGTAACAATAAAGCAGCCTAAATTGAAATTGAAATTTTCGGAGTAAGGCAAGCTTTGCGGGGGACATTGTCCGAAGCCAAGATTTGCCCACAAAGAGATTAAGCCAAAAATGAATAATCGTTGCAAAGACATAAACAGTAGGAATAATATTAGTAATCCCCAAATCTAGCAAAAAGGACTCGCTATCATCGAAATAAGAGCGATCAATTAGACTAAGCAAAGGGAGCTTAACTGTAAACCTGAGGGCGAAAAAAGGTTTATGGCGGAAACTTATAACCTGAGTTCGGCCTAAAATTATAGCCTCAGGTTTTCAAGAAAAGGAAAAGACTAATCTGGATCGGGCAGCTGTAGCGGGCTACAACAAATGAGCTAGCTGCAGGATTTCCACTTTTATTGAAGAAACACTATTTATAAGAGGTCTGAGGACTGATTTTACATCGAACCCAGGTTTATAGATTACCGTGCTGCACTCGCAATGACTCTGTATTTAAGATTACAGTCCGGTTAAGAATCTTCGGAAACTACGACGGCTCTTTCCTGCCCGACATTGCTTAATGGCCCGCAGAACATTGATCAATTTGCTTGCGAAATAACGGCTCGTTTGCCGCCTTGGTCTTCGCGTGAGGTGTCCTTGTCTTTCATTAGTCGTTGTTTAAACAATAAAAACACAAAAGCAAAGTAGTGATAAACAATATCGATAGCATATTTTCCTCAATCCCTTAACTTTGCAAAAAAAATATTCATTGCAGCTCTATCCTAGTGACTTGGCCGAGGCCCTCGATTTTCAATTTATTCGCACCGAACTTTCTAAGCTCTGCTTTAGTGCAGACGCTAAAGAAGCCGCTATGAACCTGATTCCTTTAGATGATTTATCGGCACTACGTAAAACCTTAAAGGAGACCGATCAAATACTTGGTTTGTTATTAAGTGATGAAACCTTTCCTAATGCGGAGCACCCCAGTCTCGTCAGTTTTCTCACCAAGCTCTCCATAAAAGGACTCGCCTTGCGCGAAGAACAATATGCGGATATACGCAGCTTGGCTTTAAACTACCGTGATATTCGTCGTTATATAGAATCGAAAAAGGACCGCCTCCCTTCATTATGGAGAAACCTAGCGCTACTGTTTCCCGAAAAAACGATTATTGAAGAAATTGACCGTGTTCTTGATGAGCGGGCACAGGTGCGTTCAAATGCTTCTTCTCAATTGCAAAAAATCCGTCGCGACCTCATAAAAAAGCGTAGTTCTGCAGATCGGATTTTTCAACGTGCGCTCAAGAAAATGCGTGATAAAGGACTGTTAGCCGATTTTGATGAAAGCGTTTCTGAAAGTCGCCGTGTAATGGCAATCAAATCTGCCTACAAGGGACAAGTGCAAGGTATCCAGCATGGTTCCTCTCATAAGCACAGTATTGCTTTTATTGAACCGGGAGAAACAGTAGAAATCAATAATGACATTTCCGAGTTAATTGAAGATGAAAAAGAGGAGATTAAACGTATCCTCCGCGAACTAAGCAGTATTCTAGCGCCCCATCGTGAGCATTTAGAAGAAATTGAGGCGCAAATGATTCATCTCGATTACCATCGGGCTAAAGCCTATTTGGCCTATCGTCAAAAAGCCTGTGTTCCATATATTTCTCGGGAAAAGCGCATCATTCTAAAGGATGCCTACAACCCTGTTTTACGCCACTTCAACGGCCAAAAGGAAAAAGAAACTATTCCCCTCAACCTAGCGCTACATGTACAACAGCGGCTTTTGGTAATTAGTGGCCCCAATGCCGGCGGGAAATCACTATCTCTAAAAACAGTGGGGCTTTTACAAATTATGCTGCAAAGTGGCCTGCCCGTGCCCGTACATCACGAAAGTGAAATGTGTCTTTTTGAGCAGCTCCTCGGAGATATTGGCGATGCGCAAAGTATTGAAAACGAGCTAAGCACCTACAGCTCCAAATTGCAGAAAATGGAGTATTTTCTTCGCCATGCCGACGAGGAAAGCTTACTATTAATTGATGAATTTGGGTCGGGTTCAGACCCCGAATTAGGTTCTGCCTTAGCCCAAGTTTTCCTCGAAAAACTCAATGGCTTTAAAAGTTTCGGAATCCTCACCACCCACTTTAATTCCATTAAAGCCTTAGCGGCAGAGACGGAAGGTATTGTAAACGGAGCGATGCTTTTTGAAAGAGAGACCTTCAGTCCCCGCTACGAACTAATTATCGGTCAACCCGGTTCTTCCTACACTTTTGAAGTAGCCCAGCAGAGTGGTATTGCCAAACATATTATTGAAGCCGCTCGTGGGAGAATTAAGCAAAACACTTTAGAGATTGATCGCCTTTTAGTACAAATTCAGGAAGATAAAGTTAGTATCGACCGAACCCGCAAAGAACAAGAGCGAGAACTTCAAAAACTAAGAGTGCTGGAGGCAGAACAGCAAGGGAAAATTGCTAAGCTTGAAGAAAAGCTTACCAAACAAAGTCGTCTAAACGAAGAAGGCGACCGCATGATGTATTGGGGTTTACGCTTTCAAAAGCTTATTGACAGCTGGATGGATCAAAAAACCCAAAAAGATAAGAAAGAGGTAATTGCGCGCTTTATTGCGATGCTAAACCTTCGCTCTGGAGAGGTTCAAAAAGAGGAAATTAAGAGCCATCAGCAAAAGATTACCACCCGCCATGTAAACATTGATAAATACATCAAGGAGGTTATTGCAATTGGTGCTCAAGTAAAAATAATTGACTCGGGTATTGTCGGGACATTAATGGAGCATAAAGGCAGCAAGTATATTGTGGCCCTGGGGGGAAACCTCACCGCTAGCCTAGATCGAGAAAAATTCGTGCACGCTGACGCGCCAATAGGAAACCAGCCCAAGGCTAAAAAGCGCAACAAAAACTTCAAAAATCAGGAGCCAAAAGAGGGCTCTGCTGACCAAAAGAAAAAGCAGACTCCTGAGGCTCAAAATAAAAATGTGTCCCAGAAATCGTCTCCGAAAAAGCCTAAGCCAAGTAAAGAGCAAGGCATAAGTAAAGGACAAAAGGAAGGCTCACCTTCTGTAAATAACCATCAAGCCAAGAGGAAAAATAAAGCTCAAAATAATCCTCAACAAAAGCCTTCCGATGCCGCTCCTATAAAAAGCAAGGAAATAAAAAAGCAAGAACCCTAAATCCAGAGAGTATTGATTGCCGAGCCTTGTGAATTATAAGGAAGCTTCTATTGGTTCATAATCTATCCTTACATTTGAGCGCCTAAAAAATTAATGATGGAAGAAGTTGTCTCGGATATTCCCTTAATTACTAACGATGCCGTGGTGTTTGGTATCCTTATGACCTTACTGCTATTTATTTTTAAGTCTAGTGAAAACCCTCGTTTTGCTAAGTTCTTTAAAATTGTCCCAGCCTTACTGCTCTGTTATTTCCTTCCTTCTCTCTTTAGTACCTTTAATATTATCTCTCCTCATTGGATTGATTTAGCTGCTGCCAAGGCCTTTTTAATTCAGGAAGGCTATGCTCTGGACGGGATTAGCAGTTTCAAAGATTTTAAAAATTTCGTGATTAACCAAGAAATCTCCAGTGCTCTTTTAAAACCTTTTATGGGCCAGTCGCAGCTTTATTTTGTTGCTTCTCGGTATTTATTACCCGCTAGTTTAATTCTATTAACGCTAAGCATCAACCTTAAAGAAGTGTTCCGCTTAGGGCCCAAAGCTCTGATTATGTTCGCTACCGGAACGGTTGGCGTAATTCTTGGCGGCCCTTTAGCCATCTTAATTTTTAGTGCCATTGCCCCTGAGGTAGTCGGTGCCGGAACGGATGAAGTATGGCGCGGTATGACCACGATAGCGGGCAGTTGGATTGGCGGAGGAGCTAACCAAGCGGCTATGTTTGAAATCTTTTCAGGTGACGAAAATTTAATCTCTGGTAAAATTTACTCGGTTATGATAACCGTGGATATTATTGTGGCCGAAATTTGGATGGCCTTTTTACTACTAGGAGTAGGTAAGGCTGATAAAATTGACAAGTACTTCAAAGCTGATTCCTCGGCAGTAGAAGCTCTAAAAAATCACATGCAGGAGTTTAGCTCCAAAATAGCGCGCATCCCCACCTTCTCCGACCTGATGATTATCTTAGGAATTGCCTTTGGAGGAACAGGATTAGCGCATTTACTTTCTGATATAATCGCGCCCTTTATCTCCGAAAACGCACCATATCTTGCCGAAAGGTTTAGTTTGGGTTCGGGTTTCTTTTGGCTCATTGTTCTTGCCACCACGCTGGGTATTGGGCTTTCTTTCACTAAAGCAAGAAACTTCGAGGGAGCAGGAGCGTCTAAGGTAGGGAGCGTCTTTATTTACATTTTAGTAGTTACCATCGGCATGAAGATGAATATCCTCGGTATTTTCGAAAACCCTGGACTCTTCCTTGTTGGTCTTACTTGGATGGCCTTCCATGTTGGCCTTTTAGTTATAATTGCTAAAATAATTAAAGCGCCCTTCTTCTTTTTAGCGGTGGGAAGCAAAGCAAATATTGGCGGAGCCGCATCGGCACCGGTAGTAGCAGCCGCTTTTCACCCCAGCCTTGCTCCGGTTGGGGTTTTACTTGCCGTATTAGGTTATGCTTTGGGCACTTATGGTGCCTATATTTGTGGATTATTAATGCAACTTGCCAGTTCTTGAAAAAATTATTTATTTCCCTTCTTCTGCTCGTCTCCTTTGGCGCAAACGCCCAAAAGGATAGTACTAGCGAAACTATCCGTTCTATTTACAATCTCGCTTTAAGTGAGCAACAAGGCTATAAATGGCTAAAAGAACTCTGCGCTATGGGGCCGAGGTTATCTGGTTCTGATCAGGCGACAGCCTCCCTTTTACACTTTAAAGGAATTATTGACAGCTTAGGTTTCGAAACCTCCTTACAGGCCGTAACGGTTCCTAAATGGGAGCGCGGGCCGCAGGAAAGAGCTTGGATTGTAAGAAAAGGCGAGAAGACTGAAGAGCTTGCTCTGACCGCTTTAGGGGGCTCTATTGCCACCCCTGAAGAAGGCTTGGAGGGAAACTTAGTGGAAATCACGTCTTTTGACCAACTTGACAGTCTCGACTTAAAGGGTAAGATTGCCTTCTACAATATCCCCATGGATCCTACTTTTATTTCTACTGGCTTTGCCTACGGAAATGCCGTTAAACAACGCTGGGCTGGAGCTATTGAAGCTTCAAAACGCGGTGCTGTTGCGGTTGTTATCCGCTCTTTAAGCAGCAGTATAAACAAGTATCCGCATACCGGCAGTATGAGCTATGAAAAAGGCACTCCTAAAATTCCGTCGGCCGCGCTCAGCACTTATCATGCGGAACTTCTCAGCAAAGAATTATTACAAAACCCCGCAATAAAACTCAATCTAAGAATGTCTTGCCGCTGGCACGACAGCGTAGAAAGCTATAATCTTATAGCTGACCTTAAAGGCAATGAAAGACCTGATGAGCTAATACTAGTCTCCGGGCATTTCGACTCTTGGGATTTAGGCACCGGCGCACACGACGATGGTGCTGGTTCTATGCATGCTTTAGAAAGCCTTTACCTCTACAAAAAATTAGGCCTGAAGCATAAGAGAACGTTGCGTCTGGTATTCTTTATGAATGAAGAATTTGGTCTTAGTGGAGCCAAGGCCTACGCCAAGATGAGCATAGAAAAAGGCTTAAAGCATGTTATCGCTATTGAAAGTGACGGCGGCGGTTTTACTCCCAAAGGTTTAAGCATCCAGTCTTCAAAAGAAATGGTAAGCCGAGTGAAATTGTATCGCAGTTACTTAGAGCCTTATGGCATCTACCAATTTGCCAGTGGCGGCTCGGGCGCAGATATCTCCCAACTTGGCAGTGATGACAAAATACTGATTGGTCTACGACCCGATAATCACCGCTATTTTGAGGTCCATCATTCAGCCTTAGACAATATTAAGGCGGTAAATGCCCGTGAGCTTACCATGGGGTCCGCTGCTCTAACAACTTTGATGTATTTATTAGATCGCGACGATGTTTGTTTTAACTGTGATTGAAATTTATTAATCAGATTATCAAATAGTTGCAATAATTATAGAAAAAAAAGCCAAAGCCTATGAACCAAGGAGCTACTTACTAGTTATTTAAACAGGTTAAGGTTTGGTTAATTGTTTTGATTTAGTTTGAAGCAAGAAGGGAGGCTTACCGCCTCCCTTCCCTTTTGCATTAATCACTCAAGACTTTTAAGAAAAAAATCTCCTTGTCTAGACTAATTATTTGGCAAATCTACCACCCTTTATGCCGCTCTTGTTAATATATTGTTAGTAACAATTCGGGCTAATCCCTAATACGCTGGGGCTTCTTAGTTAAATACCTGATAAATAAACGCTTAAATTTGCATTATTCAAATTGCGAACCTATCTTAGAACCATCTAATTAATGGGGATTAATGGGGAAATTACTTGCTATTTTAGGCCTAGGGAAAGGCAGGATACAGGAGAGGAGTCTTTGTATGATTAACAACAAAGGCCCTTGTCCATCCATGACGGAAAATCGCAGCCAGATTTTCAAGAAGTATAACTATCAGTTTAAGGTCTTAAAATATAATTCAATACCTAGCTAGTTCTCTCAGCTTCGCTGCTACTTTTTCAGCACTGGGAACCATAGTTGCCTCTAAAACACTATTGAGAGGAATCGCTGGCATGTTTTCCGATCCTATTACCATTACCGGGGCATCCAAATATTCAAAAACTTCTTGCTGCAGCCAGCCTGCAATTCCTTGTGCAAAGCCATTTCTTTCTGGCTCTTCCGTTACTATAAGGACTTTATTATGCTTTTTCGCGCGCTCAATCATTAATTCTTCATCCAATGGATAAAGAGTTCTTAAATCTAGCACCTCAACTTTATTATCAAGCGCTTCGCTCGCCGCTTTTGCCCAATAAACTCCCATGCCATAAGTAATAACTAAGAGGCTTTCATTTGCTTCTATGCTTTTATCACTTGCCGGATAGGCAATTCTACCTTTACCAAAAGGAATTACATAGTCTTCATCGGGTTCAATAGTTTTAGCATCTTCAGTACCCTTAACCTTACTCCAATACAAGCCTTTGTGCTCGAGCATCACTACTGGGTTAGGATCGTAATATGCCGCCTTCATCAGTCCTTTTAAATCGGCACCTGTGCTGGGGTAGGCAATTTTAATTCCTCTAATATTGGTAAGGATACTTTCTACACTTGAAGAGTGATAAGGACCACCACTACCGTAGGCGCCAATTGGTACGCGAATAACAGCACTAACTGGCCATTTTCCATTAGATAGGTAGTTACTGCGGCTAACCTCACTAAAAAGCTGATTAAGGCCTGGCCAGATATAGTCTGCAAATTGCACTTCTACAAATGGCTTAAGACCAACAGCACTCATTCCTACCGTGCTTCCGATTATAAAAGCTTCTTGAATAGGGGTATTAAAAACGCGATCGTCCCCAAATTTTTGGGCTAGGGTTGCTGCTTCTCTAAATACACCACCTAATCTACCGCCCACATCTTGTCCGTACAACAATGCCTCAGGCTCTGCACGCATGATCTCTTGAATTGCAAAGAGGGCCGCATCAACCATAACGGTTTTCTCTTTGCCCTTAGGGCTGCGTTCGCCTTTTTCTTCTGTAATAGGAGTCGGGGCGAAGTCGTGGGTAAAAAGATCACTCGGCTCTGGGTCTGGTTCTAGTAAGGCTCTTTGGTAATCGGCATTAACTACCTCACCTTGCTCAGCGTATATTTTATTTAACTCGTCTTCTGTTAAACCTTTATCAATAAGTTCCTTCCATAGCTTTGGAAAAGGGTCGCGGGTGGCATGCTCCTCTAAATCGTCGCGATACAACTCTTTGCGCACTCCTGAGGTATGATGCCCTAAAAGCGGAACTTTAGCATGCACTAGGAAAGGGCGTCGTTCTTTACGGATAATTTCTAAAACCTCTTGTATGGTTTCATAAGACTCTATAAAGTCACTACCGTCAATACTTCTAGTTTCTATTCCATGAAAGCCTTGCGCATACTCCGCTGCGTTTTGTGCCCGTGTTTCGGTGACATTCGCAGAGATATCCCAATCATTATCCTGAACCAAATAAAGAATAGGTAATTGCTTTAAAGCCGCCATTTGCAAGGCTTCGGAAATCTCTCCTTCTGTCATCGCTGCATCACCAAGCGAACAAACCGCTAAAGGGCTTTCACCGGGTGTATTTAAGTTGAATAGCTCGCGATAACGAATACCCATTGCGATACCCGTTGATGGAATTGCTTGCATACCCGTTGCAGAAGACTGATGCGGGATTTTAGGTTTATCGTCGTCTTTTAAACTGGGGTGACAATAGTAGGTACGACCACCGCTGAAGGGGTCATTCTTCTTAGCCAACAACTGCAGCATTAAATCGAAAGGCTGCATTCCTATTCCTAAAAGAATAGAATCGTCGCGGTAATAGGGCGATATAAAATCGCAAGGCAGTAAATTTAATGCGCAAGCCAACTGTATCGCCTCATGTCCGCGAGAGGTGGCATGCACATATTTAGCCGTAACATCTTTATTTTCCTCAAAGAGTTCTGCCATTTGTTTGGCAGTACTCATCAGGCGAAAAGCCTTAACTAATAGTTCTTGTGTGAGATTATTTTGCTTGGCATTTTCGCTTGCGGACATAGAACAATTTTTAGGTTGGCAAATATCGTAAACAATAGCCAAGCACAGCTGATTTCTGTGCTTGGATTAAAAAAGGCCTCCATGCAAATAGGTCCCCTATTCTGGTTTATCACCAAAATCGTAGGTAAAACCAATGCTTAATACCTGACGAAACTGTGAGCGCGGAACGTCGACTGTCAACTGATTATCGTCTAAATCAAACTTAACATCGTGATCATAGATATAAGCCAAGGCTAGATTGGCTTTGATGTTCTTATTAACGGTAAAGTTAAAGATTAACTCACTATTGATATCAATTAGAGTGGCATCTTCCAAATAATTAGAAAACATATCTACCCGGGCCTGTAGGTCTACTCCCTTCAAAATCTTTCGGGTATAGGCAAGATTCAAGTAACCCCCAATTTCTACGCGAGCCGTTTCACCTGAATCCACACCATATGCACCAAGCTCGGAAAGACTTTCAACCGTTACAAAAGTAGATTTTGAAGTGGCAGGAGATAAGAAAGCTGTAAAACGTTTATTGGGCTTATAAGTAGCTCCTAAACCCACTAACAGATAACCCGGAGCCATGAAGTCTGATATTCTCAATTCATCGTCAGACTCACCAGGATTTGCAAAACCGGGCATAAACTGAGTACGAAAATTTAAGAAAGCACTGTAATTCCACTTCTTGTTCTTAAGATAATCTAAACGCGTTTCCAGCTCAATTCTATCGTCTGTCTTATTGAATATTGTGTCTTGATAATTAAGACCATAAGCCAAGAGAACACGGTTATTCCAAATCCATTTTGTATCGCTTTGATAGTTGGCAAAAGCACCGAAAACAGAATTCCCCGCCATAGAATTTATTCCCCCCGCTTGCCAATTGCTATAAGCTGCTTGGCTAAACTGAAGTCCTAAATTCCCTCCGGTCTTCCAGTGGCTAGAATCGGCTAGTTCCTTACCCAGTTTTGCATCCGACTCCACTCGGAAACTCTGAACGTTTTCATCCTTAGAAAGGTCAGGGCTTTGACCTATCAGTGCTGAACCGCTAAGAAGTAGGCTAAATATCAAAGCTGTTTTCATATGACTTTTTTGTTAAGTTACTTTTTCTTGAACGACTGAATGGCCTTTCTGGTAAATTCTGACAAAACCAACTCTCCACTGATCGCTGCACGATCGGCTAAAAGCTGATCCCAGTTTTCCGAGCCTTGCCAAAACACTTTTTTTAGTTGGCGCATAGCCGCTGGATTAAAGCCTTTCAAGCGATTTACTAAAGCGGCTATTTCATTGTCCATCTCGGCTATTGTTTCGTCAAGGTGATAGTATAAACCCCGCTGATGGGCCCATTCAGCATCGCGCCATTCGGTGGCATTTATCGCTAATTCACTCATCCCGCTAAGGCCTATTTTACGTTCAACCGCTGGGCCAACTACAAAGGGCCCGATACCGACGGCAAGCTCACTCAGCTTAACGGAGGCATGTTTAGTGGCAAAACAATAATCTACCGAGGAGGCTAAACCGACCGCACCACCGACTGCTTTGCCATGTACGCGCCCAATAATAAATTTAGGACACTTCCGCATGGCATTAATAACATTGGCAAAGCCGCTAAAAAACTTCTTACCCTGCTCTATATCTGCAATAGACATCAACTCATCGAAAGACGCCCCCGCACAAAAAGCGCGCTCACCTGCAGATTTCAGCAAGATCACTTTTACTTCCTCATCCTGTCCTGCCGCTGTTATTGCCTCGGCTAATTCTTTAAGCAAGCGACTTGGTAAAGAATTGGAAAGTGGATGAAAAAACTCGATTTCCGCAAGACCATCTTGCCCAACGCTTTTTATATATCCTTGATTTATTGCTTCTGTCATATTTGAGATTTCCACAAAGTTAAGCCTATTTAAAAAAATTTCAGGGCGATGGCAACTGTTTAAAGGTTTGCGGAGATTACCGCACTGTGCTTACAATGGCGAGGGTGTTAGGAAGAGGTATGCGCGATGAGGATTGTGGTAGGAGTGTTGAGATTGCCGCGCTGCGTTCGCAATTACAAGGCGTGAGGACGCAGAAAAAAGCGAGCACAGCACCGTAAAGGGCGCTGTGCTCGCAATAACAAAATCACTACCAATAAGTAATCCTCTTTAGCTTGTTTGGTCGCGCTTTTTTACCATCGTGAGGATAGTCGCTAGGGCCACTGTTTCGCCTTCTTCATCGTATACGTCTACATTAAACTTTACAATGCCTTTGGCAATATCCTCTTCCGTGCGCTTCTCCTGGTCAATTTTCTCTTTCACGGTAAATTTAACACCGATGGTCATGCCGGGGTACACTGGTTTGGTAAAACGACATTCGTCAATTCCGTAGTTTAAGAGCACGGGACCCTTACGGGGGTCTACAAACATACCGGCTGCTTTTGCCAGTACATAATAACCGTGCGCTACCTTGCCTTCAAAAATGGTTCCCTCCAAAGAGGTCGCATCGACGTGGGCATAGAAGTTATCGCCGCTAACCTGAGCGAAACTGGCAATGTCTGCATCGGTTACGGTATGACGATGGGTGTAAACGGTTTCACCCACTTTTAGCTCTTCAAAATGCTGACGGAACAAATGCTTCTCACTCTCGGGACGAGAGGCACCTGGCTGATATATTTGCGTTATTTCTGTAATTGTATCGGGGTGACCCTGAATAGCGGTACGCTGTAAATAGTGCAGTACACCGCGCATTCCGCCCATTTCTTCACCGCCACCAGCACGACCTGGTCCACCGTGAGATAATAGTGGCATCGGTGATCCATGACCGGTGCTTTCTTTGGCACTTTTAGCATTTAACACTAAAATCCTACCGTGCATATGCGCCGCTTCCACCACATATTCACGACCAATTTTATCGTCGGCTGTAATAATGGAACTCACTAAAGAACCTTTACCCATATTGGCTAATTCGGCTGCTTGCGCAAGATCCGTATAAGGCATTAAGGTTGAAACAGGGCCAAAACATTCTACTTCATGAACATCGGTGTTTTTAAAAGGATCAGAATTTAAAAACAAGGTTGGACTAACAAAAGCACCTTTGTTTTTATCGGCCCCAATAACATCAAAGTCGCGTAAATCGCCATATACCACTTCTTGCGAAAGCTTAAGACGTTCAATATTTTCCTGCAAGCGTTCCACCTGTACCATCGCGGCTAAAGAACCCATGCGTACTTCTTTAGAACGAGGGTCACCGATCACATTCTTCTCGAGACGAGAAATCAAAGCGGCTTGTACGGCTTCGATGCGGTTTTGCGGAACAATAATTCGACGTACCGCGGTACATTTTTGTCCTGCCTTAGTGGTTATTTCACGCTGCACCTCTTTCACAAAGATGTCGAACTCAGGCATGCCTGGGTCAATATCTGGACCTAGGACTGACGCGTTTAAAGAATCCGCCTCTAGGTTAAAGGTTACCGAGCGTGCAATTATATGTGGTAATGCCTGCAATTTCTTTCCGGTGGAAGCAGAGCCTGTAAAGGTTACCGTATCGCCAGAATCTACGTGGTCAACTATTCCTCTTCCTAAGCCACTAACTAACTGTAGCGCGCCCTCAGGTAAAATCTTAGCCTTGATTATTTCTTGCACTACATGCTCCGTTAAAAAGGAGGTGTGCTCCGAGGGCTTAACTACCGCAGGCACTCCCGCCATTAGGTTAACCGCAATTTTTTCTAGCATGCCCCACACGGGGAAGTTGAAGGCGTTTATATGCACCGCCACGCCACGCTTGGGAACCATAATATGATGACCTATAAAAGTACCTCCCGCCGAAAGAGCCGCTGCCTGACCATCCACATAATAAGGAAGGTCGGGGAATTGTCGACGTAAAGAGGCATTCGCAAATAAGTTTCCAAAGCCTCCCTCAATATCTACCCATGAATCAATTTTAGTGGCGCCCGTCTTAAAACTAGTCTCATAAAACTGAGCCTTTATCTTAACGAGATGCAAAGCGAGGGCTTTCAGCATGCGACCGCGTTCTTGAAAGGTCATCTTGCGTAAAGCAGGCCCACCTACTCTTCTTCCGTATTCTAATATAGCTTTATAATCAAGTCCTGCACTGGAAACGGAACCTACTGGAGTTCCAAAAATGGCATCATAAGCAATGAGTTCTTCGCCTTCTCCGGCCACCCATTCGCCCATTACATAATTTTTTATCTGCTGCATGTATTACTTTATTTTGAGAGGCACTAAAGGTAGTGCGAGCAAATAGGCTTTACAAGTCTGAGGGAAATGAATTAAGAAGGAGAGATTCCTTCATTTAAGCTACCTTTGAAATCTTTATATTTCCTATGAAAAAAGTTCTCAGTACCCTCGCTAGCCTCGTTCTAATCCTCTTCTTTCTGTCAAGCTTTGGCTGGCTGGTAAAGAGCACTAGTCATGGGAATAAAATTTTAGGAGAGAGCGCTTCGAAAGGCTTGATGAACTTCG
>JBNMPT010000002.1:0-57746 GCA_051277025.1 Roseivirga sp.
GAGGACGTGAGCACGCTTTGTCGTGGAAAATTTCACAGAGCAGTTTGTGTGCGAAATTATTTATTGCGCCAGGTAATGCAGGGACGGCCCAAGTAGGTGAAAATGTTGCTCTAGACCCGGAAGATTTTCCCGCTTTGAAATCCTTCTGCCTCAAGCAAAATATAAATATTGTTTTGGTTGGCCCAGAAGCGCCCTTAGTAGCGGGTGTGGTTGATTACTTTAAGGCAGACCCAGATCTCAAGGATCTAGCTATTATTGGGCCAGATAAAGCAGCCTCTCAGCTGGAAGGCTCAAAAAAGTTTGCCAAAGAGTTTATGGCTAAACACAATATACCCACAGCGCCATATAAAAGTTATACGAGTGGTGAGGAGGAACAAGCAAAGGCGTTTTTGGCCACTTTAAGCCCTCCTTATGTGCTTAAAGCAGATGGCCTTGCCGCAGGTAAAGGCGTCTTGATTATTGAAGATCTTGAGGAAGCAGAGGCAGAGGTTGAGGCAATGCTTGGAGGGAAATTCGGTGCCGCAAGTAGCACTTTAGTTATTGAAGAGTTTTTAGCTGGCTTAGAGTTCTCAGTTTTTGTTTTAACGGACGGTAAGAGCTATAAGATTCTACCGATCGCAAAGGATTACAAACGCATTGGAGAAGGCGATACAGGTCCAAACACAGGTGGGATGGGTGCTGTGTCACCCGTGAGTTTTGTAGACGATGTAATGATGCAAAAAGTGGTTAGTCGCATCGTTGAGCCAACGGTAGAGGGATTGAGAAATGCGGACTTCAGCTATATTGGTTTTGTGTTTATCGGTCTTATCGAGGTGAAGGGCGAGCCGATGGTAATAGAGTACAATGTTAGAATGGGTGATCCAGAAACGGAAGTAGTAATACCCAGAATAGGCAGTGATTTTTTGAGGCACTTGAAAGCTACCGCAGAGGGAAAGCTAGATAGTGAGAACTTAGAAATAATTGCGCAGTATGCCACCACGGTAATGGCGGTCTCTACTGGTTACCCGGGCTCCTATGCAAAGGGAAATGTTATTAGCGGACTGCAAAAAGTTGTCGAAGCGATTCCTTTTCATGCCGGCACCAAAGAGCATAACAATCAGGTAGTAACCAGTGGAGGCAGAGTGATAGCCATGACGGCCTTGGGTGATAGTCAAGAACAGGCTTTATCCCGCTCTTATCAGGGAATTAAAACCATTTCTTTCGAAGGGATAGATTACCGAAAAGACATCGGTTTTGATCTATAGTTTATTTTTCACCTCGATTAGCATGCCCAGACAACTCTCTCATCCAGTATAAAAACAGAATGGCAATGATTGAAGAGAAGATGATGTTAGGCACATTGCCTAAAACAGGTAAGATTTCAAAAGTCCAAAGAAATAATTCTTCTAAGGCGAATACGATATCTTTAATTTGCATGACCAAAATTTTATGGGTCAAAAGTAGCTAAAAAGCCTAGATGTTTGCAAAACTCTTTTCCAATATAGGTATTCGAAGCATGCTAAATAGCATTGGCTTCAGCTTGCTTGCCGGTTTCGCTATTCTGTGGATGAACGATAAGTATCTGAGAATTAATCCCGTCATCGATGGATTAGATCTAAGTTTGAGTCCAAGCGCCGATAAGTTTTTGGTAGTTTTTGGTATTATTTTATGTGCTTTTTTATTTAATGAGGCGCAAAATCGCCAATATCTCTTTAGAGGGAATTATCATTCAATGTTTATCACTGTATTAGCTTCTTTAAGCCTCTATACTGCCTTTGAGGCTAGTTTGGACCTTTGGTTTTTGGCGGTAGGACTAGGTTTATTGCTTTTATTACAGGCTTTAGTACAAAGAGAAAAAAGACTTCCCGAAGGGGCATTTTTTATGAGTCTGCTAATTGGCCTATTAACTTATGTGATTCCTGAGGCTATTTTCATCTTGATATTTTTAATCGTAGCCTTATTCATCAATACTGGTGTTTCTGCAAAAAGTTTGGCGTCTATCGCGCTAGGATATGGCGCGGCAAGTTATTTTGTACTCGCTTTTCAGGGCTGGGCGGGTGTAAATGCCTTTAATAGTTATGCAGATTCACTTCTGAGTATAAGTATTGGCTTGCCATTTAAGAGTTGGGGCAATAAGGCGGCTCTTTTTGTATGGCTTTTACTTCAGTTATTGGCCGTGTTTGGCCTAATCTCTTATAAAAAACGGTTAAACAACAAACAGCGAAAGGTGGTAAACCTCTGGCTTTGGCTAAGTATAATACTCTTCCTAGCTGCTTTTAGCTTGGGTGGAAAGTCTCTTTGGTTAAGTATGCTAATCTACAGCCTTGCTTATAGTCTGTCTTTAATAATTGAGGCAACGAATAATAAATGGACCAAAGATGGTATCCTATTTTTAGTGTTACTTCCCGTAATTTTAAATGTTCTTGTTAGCTAGTTGAGACTTAAAAAGCTTTCAGATGGATTTTTAGGACTCTGAGTTCTTCGCCGTGATAGAGTCCTCGCCTAAAAACAAAGCTTTTAGTTCAGTAGCTTCGGAAGGCTCCATTTTCCCGGCTAATATTAAGGCCAACTGTCGGCGTCGCATCGCTCCTTCGTAGCGATCTTTTTCAATTTCGCTCTCGGGGTTTATTTTGGGAATATTAATAGGGTTTCCTAATTGATCTACTGCTACAAAAGTATAAATGGCTTCGTTGGCTTTAGACTTTTTCCCTGCTATTGTTTGGTCTTCTATAAATACATCAACAAATACCTCCATGCTAGAACTAAAGGCACGTGAAACCTTCGCTTCTAGAGTTACTATCGCTCCCTGTGGGATCGCTTGGTTAAAGGAGACATTGTTTACGGAGGCAGTAACCACAATTCTTCTGCAATGGCGATGAGCGGCAATAGCCGCGCAGCGGTCCATCCAGCTTAAAAGCTGTCCACCAAAGAGATTTTTGAGATTATTTGTATCGTTTGGTAAAACTATTTCAGTCATTACCGTTAGAGAGTCAGAAGGGTTTTTTGCTTTCATCACCAGATTTTCGGCAAAGCTACATCATTATAATGCGTTAACCCAAGCGCCGGCGTTCAGTTCGCGTTTAATTTTTGTTAAACTTGGACGGGCAACTTCCGCATTAGAATAGCGGCCAATAGCAACCCGATTTAGTCCGCTTCCTTTGCTAATGTAGGCATCATAGCCTCTTGATTGAAGCTGTGTAGTGTACCTCAGGGCGTTATTGATATCAGAGAAGGCACCAACGATAATTTGAAAATCTCCCAATCCCGCCTGGGGTGCTGATATAGCAGTATTTCTGCTTGATGATTTTTCAGGAATAGCCTTCTCAGTAGATTTTGTTGTTTGGGCGGCTGTACTATTGTGTTGCGTATTCTCCTTACTTACTGAAGAAACAGCGCTATGCGCTCTCGTTTCATTGGGAAATTCAGAATAATCATTATGGCGAACTTTTTCCTCGAAATTGTTTCCAAAAGGAAGAGAGTCGGGACGCTTTTTCACATTGTACAAAGGCTTTTCATTGAAGTCATTGTAATTGTGAATAATATTTTTCTCAGATACAGCAACAGCTCCTTTATCAGGGTCTGCTGCTTTATTCTCCACGGCATTGACAATGACTTTATCATTATCGAGAACCTTTACCTCTTCCGCCACCTGAACTTCGTTAGAGGAGGAAGTGCTTTTTATTCTATCCACTTCCAAAATCTCTTCCGAAGAGCTTTCCGCTGGTAGACCTATTTCTTGCTCGCTTAGGATGTCATCTTCTGGCCCGAAGCCTTTATTTAACCTTTGGGCTTTCTCAAAGCTTAAGCTAGCAGATGCATCATTGTTAGCCTCGGAGTTATCTCCATTAGAATTTTTATTTGAACCAAAAATATCGAGTACAAAGCCAGATACATTATTAAAGGTTTCTCTTTCTTGGGTATAATAATAACTACCTACTATCAGTAATGCAGCAACAGGGCCTAAAGTAGCAACCCATTTTAACCAATTCGTTCGTGAAGCATCGTTTTTAGCAAAAGTCTCTTTACTACCAATTTTCCCTTGGCCTTTTTTTCCTTGATGCTTTTCGATCGCTTTACTTACGGACTTCTTAATTTCTGCCTCTCTCTCCATCGCATTTGCTCTAAATATATTCAGGCCATACGAGTGAAGGTCATAATTTATATCGTGGGCCGGGTTGAACTGAAGTTTTCCTGTACTGTCCATGTAAAGGCGTCCAATTCCGATAAGGTTTACTTTTTTTCCTGCGCGTAAAACCTTTTTCCAGCTTCGTACTGAGATTGCTATACTTTCAATGGCTTTCTCATAGCTAACACCGTCTTCCGATGCAATGTGCTTTGCTAATAAACCATCGTTTTCATTTACCCGAGCATTAAAGGCTACTCGCTTTGAAGGCGGGCGCATCATATGGGTTGCGGAATTTATTTCCGCGGGAAAATACCTCGTTAGAAAGGCGCCAAAATTGGGCACAACCACGCACTCATTATAATAGAGTAAATTTCCTAAATGTTGGTCAATAGTACTTTGCACGGTAATATTTCTAAATGAAGCTTAAAGCGAATTTACAAAATTGCTTGGATCGATCGACAAACTTAGATAAAATGCTATCTTTAAACGACCATTAACCTGTTTAACATGACTATTAATCACCCCGACGCGCTTTATCGTATCGCCTTGAGCCTTTGCGATGGGATCGGGCCAATTCTTGGGAAAAGTTTAATCAATTCTTTGGGTTCGGCCGAGGCGGTTTTTAAAGCCTCAGCGAAAACCCTTACTTCGGTAGCGGGCGTTAGTGCAAAAATCAGCATCAGTGTAAGGGATAAATTCCCCTTAGAAAGAGCGGAAGAGGAAATGGCATTTATTGATAAAAACGGGTTTTTAATGCATTTTTATGATGACTCTTCTTATCCTCGAAGAATGAAGCATTGTGCAGATGCACCTTTAATTCTTTATCAGAAAGGCAATCTAAATTTAAACCCTAATCGCAGTGTAGCCATTGTGGGAACGCGATCCATAACAGACTATGGGAGAGGGTTTATGGAGACTTTTATGCCAGAGCTGAAGGCGTATGAGCCGCAGGTTATTAGCGGCCTTGCCTATGGTGTAGATGCCTTGGCTCATCGTGAGGCAGTTAATCAAGGACTAAAAACGATCGCCGTGGTTGCGCATGGCTTGGATAGTATTTACCCCGCTTTGCATCGGAAATTAGCCGCAGATATTTTAGCGGATGGTGGTGCTATTGTTACCGAGTTCTTGAGTCAGTCTAAGCCGGATCGTGAGAATTTCCCCAAGCGGAATAGAATTATTGCGGCAATGAGTGATGCGGTAATTGTGGTGGAAGCAGCACGTAAGGGTGGCGCTTTAATTACAGCAGACTTGGCCTTTCAGTACAATCGTGATGTTTTTGCCGTGCCAGGCCGAAGAAATGACACCTTCAGCGAAGGGTGTAACCTTTTAATAAAGAGTAATAAAGCCAGTTTGCTAGAGTCTGCAAAGGACTTAGAATACATTATGCGCTGGCAGCAGAAGTTAGCAGTGCAGCAAGTGGAATTGCCTTTTTATGATGATCTAACCAAGGAAGAGCAGGATTTGATTGGTATAATTGGAGCCAACTCTCAGCCGAAGGAAGTGGAATGGCTTGCAACAAATCTAGAATTATCCATGAGCAATCTGCTGGTGCAATTATTGAACTTGGAACTAAAAGGACTCTTGGTAAGTATGCCAGGGAAGAGGTATAGACTTGCCTAGAGACAAAATATTTTGAGTACATTCGCTCTAAATACCCATGGTAATGAAGGATAATCTTAGCCTCTTAATGGCAGAAGATAATGAGATCAATCGCAGACTGGCCGATCTTTTGTTTAAACGCATCGGTCTTAGTCTCGACTTCGCAAATAATGGTGAAGAGGCCGTGGATGCCGTTACGTCGAAGCATTACGATATCGTTTTTATGGACATTGAAATGCCTCGATTAAGTGGTGTGGAAGCGACCAAGAAAATTATAGAGACCTTAGCCGATAAGGCGCCCCCCATTGTGGCTCTTACAGCTCATTCTATGGAAGGAGATCGCGAGCGCTTTCTGGAAGCCGGTATGTCCGACTACCTTCCCAAGCCAATCAATAAAGAAGAGCTTAATAGAATTCTCGACAAATACACAAATAATTAAATGGCGTGAGCGCCTAAGTCTAGGAGATTATTTTACATTTCATTTTAAACCATTGCTTTTAACTTTTCTCTAAACATTTTGTTAGATGATTTTGGGCATATTTGCTTTTACTAATTCAAGCGGTTTAAATGGAGAAATTATTATTATTAGTACTGACGGGCTTTTTTTCTATCAGCCTAAGTGCACAAAAGATCAACGGTACAGCAACGTATAAAACGGCAGGTTCTAGTCCGATGAATCTCGAGGGCACACAGATAAGCCCTGAGCAAAAAAAACGCATCGAAGAACGCATGTCTAAGGCCATGCAAAAGGAGTACACCTTAAGCTTTAATCGTAATGAGTCTCTTTATGAGGAAGTGGTAGTCTTGGAAAAAGACGGTCAAAGAGGAATGCGTTTTATAAGCATGATAATGGGCGCCTCGGGGACCTATTACCGCAACTTGAAAGAAGCTAGCATTAAGCAGGAGCAAGATTTATTTGGAAAACAATTTCTAATTGAGGATTCGATTGAAACTCTTAATTGGAAGCTGGGCAATGAAACAAAAAGCATCGGTAACTATATCTGTAATAAAGCCACTGCTGAAAAAATATTTATCGTGGCCAAAACCGAAATGGTAGAGGGCGAAGTGAAAGACACGATAGTTGAAGATACCGTGGAAATTGTTGCCTGGTATTCCATGCAAATACCCGTAAGTCATGGCCCAGGTAAATACGCCGGCTTGCCGGGATTGATTTTAGAGCTTTACGATGGTCGCACCACTTCTTTGTGCACCAAGGTTATTATTAGCACTGCTGAGGATGCCGAAATTAAAGTCCCAGATAACGGTGAAGAAGTTTCACGGGCAGAGTTTGAGAAGATTAGTCGAGACAAAACCGAAGAGATGCGCAAGATGTATGGCGGAGGAAAAAGCAGAGGCCGCGGTTCTATGGAAATAAGAATTGGAGGTTAGAAAGAAGTATGAGAAAGTTAATTTTCAGCTGCCTATTTCTTTTGGTGGCATCAGGGCTTTCTGCCCAAAGTGTTTTTTTAAAAGGATTAATCAAGGATGATCAGCAGCAGCCTCTAGAAATGGCTAATGTTTTAGTATTAAAGGCTCAGGATAGCACCATGGCGACCTATGGCTTTACTAATTCTGATGGCCAATATCGCTTACAATTAAAGGCCAATGAAGGTTATATCCTTAAGATAAGTTACTTGGGTTTAAAGCCTTTTGAGAAGCCTTTTAAAACAGGAGAAGCAAAGGATCAGAGTTTAGAAGATGTTTTCTTAACGCCCGATTTTAATTTATTGCAACAAGCCGAAGTAGTAGAGGAAATGCCTATCGTAATTAGTGGCGACACGATTATCTATAGTGTCGATGCTTTTACTAACGGTCAAGAGCGAAAACTGGAAAATGTGCTCGAAAAACTGCCGGGTTTTGAGGTGGATGAGGATGGGCAGGTAACAATAGAAGGCAAAAAGGTAGAGAAGATACTGGTGGAAGGAAAAGAGTTTTTTGATGGTGACACCAAAGTAGCCGTAAAAAACCTTCCGGCAGATGCCATTGATAAGGTGCAGGTGCTCCGTAATTACGAAGAAATCTCACCTCTAAAAGGTCTAAGTTCTGATGATAGAATAGCCCTAAATATTAAATTGAAAGAAGGTAAAAAGAACCTATGGTTTGGAGATGCGGAAGCCAAAGTTGGCGACCCTCAGAGATATTACGCGCACGGCAATGCGTTTTTCTACAGTCCTAAAGCAAGTTTTAACTTTATCGGGGATATCAACAATATCGGGAAAGCGGCTTTTACCGCACGCGACTATTTTCGCTTTAGTGGTGGTTTTCGGAATCTAACCGGCCGTTCTGGTTTTCAATTAAACTTTGCGCAAGATGACTTGGGTATCCCCCTCGGTCAAAACAACCGAGCCGACTATGTTAATGGTCGATTTGGAGCGGCCAACTTCAGCTATAATCCGCGCAAATATTTAACCATTGCAGGCTTTGTTATCGCCAATGATGGCGTAGCGAGTAGCCCCTATAATACTACCCGTACTTATATCGGTTTAAACGATAGTTTGAGTCCGGGGGGAATCGCCGAAACCTTGAATACTCAAAACTACCAGCACACGCAGGCTCTACTCGCTAAGTTCTCGGCAACCTATGAACCGAGAAAGGGAGTGTATCTGAATTATGATGCGTTTTTCAAGATTTCGGATCAGTTGAGCACGAGTGTTTTAGCCTCAGATTTCGGTTTGCTTAGCAATGATCTTAATACCCAAGAAGCACAAAAGCCTTGGTCTATTCAGCAAGGTTTGGAACTGTTCCTTAATAATGGTGAAAACGTATTCTCCTTTGAGGCCCAGCATCTGCGCAAGAAACAAGACCCTTTACTTGCCTTACAGGCCACCAATAACCCTTTTCCAAATGCGGAGGGTTTTAGTTTTTTAGATAGCAATATGTATCGCTTATTGCAAACTAATTTAACTATTAGTGAGAGCTTGGAGGGAAGAGCGAGTTATTACTGGGTACTGAACCAAAACAATCACTTTGAATTTAATGTGGGCGGGAATTTAAGCACGCAAGATTACGAAAATAGTATGGCGGAGGGAACCACTTTAGGGTCTACGGACTTCTCTGATTCACGATTGCAAAATACGGTAGACTTTCAGCTGATTGATGGTTTCGGAGGGATTCATTATAAAACTAAAATTGGGAAATTCACTTTTCGCCCAGGAGCCAATTGGCATTACTATCAGGTGCGTGATTTACAGGGAGGCGATGAACGGGTGACTGATTACCAAGTACTTTTGCCGGATGCCTTGCTCAAGTATGACATCAGCAATAGTCGTGGAATTGACTTACGTTATAGTATGCAGGCCCAGTTTAATGATGTGAATCAGATTATGAATGGCCTAATCTTAACCGGTTATAATAGTTTGTTTACCGGTAATGACAGTTTAAATTTTGCGCGTTCACATAATGTGAATTTATTTTACCGCGATTTCAACCTCTTTAACTTCACCACTATTTTTGCGGGTCTCACTTATGCCCGCACCTTAGATCCGATTAATAATTCGGTTCAATATTTGGGCCTGCAACAGGTGTTTTCACCGATTAATGCAATAGGTTATAATGAGTCTATTAGCGGATTTGGTCGTTATTCGCGGAAGTTCAAGAACTTTAAAACTGATTTAAATGTGTCCTATTCTTATCTCACAATAGAAAATACGGTAAACGACATCTTGAACATCAATAATACCTTCACTCAAAATTATAGAGTTGGTTTTGGAACTAACTTTGAAAAGTGGCCAAATTTGGATGTTCGTTATAGCTTCCGTCAGAATGATTATAGTGGCGGTCGCAGCGCTAGCGTTTTTACCACCCACACTCCGAGCCTTGAACTTAGTGCCGTTTTCTTAAAAGACTTTGTGCTGAGAGTGGATTATAGTTATAGCAATTATGGAAACCCGGGTAGTGATACACGCACTAGTTTTGATTTCTTAAACGCGACCTTAGAATACCAAAGAAGCGGGAGCCCATGGATATTTAGTGTGGAAGGCCTGAATATTCTTGACACAGAGTTTATCAGAGAGGATGCCTTGAGTGCTAACCTTATCTCTACCACGGCTTACAATGTATTGCCGCGTTATGCTTTATTTGGGGCACGCTACGATTTATAAAAGCAATAACTTTCAATAAAAAAGCCCTCAGTTTTACTGAGGGCTTTTTTATTTTGATCTTTAGCCGTGCGCAAGCCTCAACTTCCCCCGCCTAGGAGAGTCACTTTTTAAAAAGGCAACTTGGCTAAGTCAACATTTCCCCCACTGATGATTAGACCAACTTTTTGTCCAGAAAAAAACTGGGCCTCATTAACCAGACAAGCTAAAGGGACAGCACAACTGGGTTCAATCACGATTTTAAGACGCTCGTACACCAAGCGCATTGCGGCAACAATCTCATCTTCCTGACAAGTGTAGATGGCGCTTACGTGGGTTTTAATAATGGCGAAGTTTAATTTGCCAAGGGTAGTTCTTAATCCATCGGCAATGGTTTTAGGCCTGTGTTCTTCCACTAATTGCCCGGAATAAAATGAGCGAAATGCATCATCTGCACCAGCTGGCTCACCGGCATAAACCTTGGTTTTTGGCGAGAAATAATGAGCGGATAAGGCCGTTCCGGCTAATAATCCACCGCCACCAACTGGAGCGAAAACAGCGTCTAGCTGAGGCTGTTCTTTTATTAACTCGGCCGCCGCAGTGCTCTGGCCAATGATAATGTTTTCGTGGTTATAAGGGGGTATGAATAGGGCTCCAGTGCGCGCTTGAACTTCCGCCAAACCAGCTTCGCGTGCAGCAAGGTTTGCGGGACAAAGATGAACCTCTGCTCCGTAAGATTTCACCGCGGCGACTTTCACCGACGGTGAGTCCTCGGGCATTACTACCCAGCATTTTATACCTAGGCGCTGAGCGGCCCAAGCAAGGGCTTGGCCATGATTGCCTGAGCTATGCGTGGCTACCCCAATTTTCCTTTCCTCAGCAGATAGCTTTAGCAAGGCATTACTAGCACCACGCGCCTTAAAAGACCCGGTTTTCTGAAAGTTTTCGCACTTAAAGTATACCTCCATACCCAAGATCTCATTAATAGCCGAGCTGCTTAAAACTGGGGTCTTATGAATGAGTCCGTCAAGCTCCTTTTGGGCGTTTAATAAATCGAGTTTGCTAATTTTCATTTTCAATTTCTTCTGTTTCATTACCTCTTTCTTGGAAAGGAAAATCCGGGTTAAAGAGTTCCTCTAAAAGGGCCTTCAATATTTCTCCAAATTCATTTTCAAGGGCACTATCCATTTCGGTTTTACCCGCAAATGACATCTCAAAGGGGTTTTCGTTTTGTTTGCGTAGGCTTAAAATAGCCGCAGAAACAGGGCGCTCATTGGCGGGGTTCTCCTGGCGGTATAAATAGGCATAAAGCATTAATTGTAAAGCTTCGGGCTTCTTTATAAAATGCTCTAAGCTGGTCTCACCTTCTTTTGAAGATATGCGATAACTGGTTTTGCTTTTGGCTCCGGTTTTATAGTCCACAATGCGGATACCTTTATCTGAGCTTTCTACTCGATCGGCGGTACCTTTTAACTTAATAAGCTTACCAGAGTTTAGCATAATGCTGCCCTGCATTTCTTGCTCATTGGCAATTATAATGCGGTCGGGGTGAGCCTTGAATTCTCTTTTCTCATACTCTAGGAACCGTTTTAGCATCATGCTAAGGGTTTCCAAGGTGAGAAGATTTGGCCCCGTTTCAATTTCGGCTTCACCTAAAACAGATCTTAATTTATTGTAAATCTTAGTTCTTAACTCTTCTTGCTCCAAAGCAAAAACGGCATCATCAGATGTGGGAGTAAAGGCTTTCCCCTCTTTTGTATAAAATTCTTCTAGTAATTCATGAATGGCAATACCCTGCACTCGAGCTTCAATTTCTTCTTCTAGTTCTTCCTCTTTGTCCAGGCGTAAAACCCGCTCAAAGTAAAACTGCAGAGGATCGCGTAGGTAGTTAATAAGGGCGGTGGGCGATAGTCCTCTTTCAGCTATTTCCTCTAGGCGGAGCATTAGTGCTGGGGTTTTCTCCACAATTAAATCGTTGGATGAGCTGAGCTTGGCCTTGGTGCTTATAATGCGTTCGCTTATTTTAAGCTGCTTATTCTTTTGAGGCCACTCTATCTTCAATTGTTCTATAAAGCGGCTGGCCTCGGCGCTTCCCAAGCCTCTATCGGAAGTACCGTGTAAGAGGTAAACTTCTTCGGCACCTTGTAAGAGACGATAAAAGTGATAAGCATAAACGGCATCCTTATCCAAATAAGTGGGGAGCTTAAATTTCTTCTTTACATCAAAGGGAATCAGACTGTTTTCACCGCGACCTTTGGGTAGGATTCCTTCGTTTAATGAGCAGATTACTAAGCGTTTAAAATCGAGTGCTCTGGTTTCTAGCATACCCATCACCTGCAGTCCTTTCAGGGGCTCACCTTTTAAATCGAGACTTAAATCCGGGAGTATTTCTCGGTAAAGCTGCAAAGCTGTTTCAAACTTCTTTACGTAAGGGTATTTTTCTAAAAGGCTAGCTAATTGATTGAAAAGGCTGTA
Source organism: Roseivirga sp. (assembly GCA_051277025.1). Lineage (GTDB taxonomy): Bacteria > Bacteroidota > Bacteroidia > Flavobacteriales > Schleiferiaceae > Croceimicrobium. The sequence continues at coordinate 12,256 of JBNMPT010000002.1, forward strand.
AAACCCGAAGAGCGCTTCACTGAGATTCTGACTGCTATCAAAAAGATCTTTTAGTTCTAAACAGGAGTTTGCTAAAAGCAGAAATCGCTCATGAGCAGGCGTTTCCGCGCGGAAGTATTTCTCCGGAAAAGGAGCGAGAACGCTTTCTAATTGAAGCTCGGAATAGGAGCGAAAGAGGGCCTTACTGGTCTTTATTTTTTGCTTAACCTCATCCGGGGCTTTAGCGTTTACGGTATTTATTCGGCGAACCACAAAACTGCTAAGTAGGGAATCCCACTTGCGGTGATAATAGCGTGGCGCGCCGTTTTTATCGAGCTTATTGCTGCGTTCTGCCTCTACGGGGAACTCTAATAGGAGCTCAAAAAAACCACTGAGTGGAGAGTTTTCTAGCCCCAGTCCCATGGTAAGGTTGAATGCTTCAATATTAGGGTGCAGAGTATTTAAGAAAGAGCTTAAAAGAGCTTCATCGGCTAAAACTAAAGCGGTTTCGTTTTGCTCACTAGGATCAAGTCTGCCTAAAATACCATTGGCAATATGAGCTTGCAGGTTGTTTCCCGGTACGGCAATACTTTCCACCTTACGAGGTTTTTCTTTAAGCTTTTGATGTAAACCGTAAAAACGATCTTGGCTTTTAAGGCGTTTAATGAGTGGCGATTTACGTAAAAATTGCCCTGCCTCATGTTCAAGATCTTCGAAATAGTAGCGGTCTATATCCCAGTAAAAGTCTGCAATGCCCTCTTCAAATAGCTGAAGAAAAATCTCCTCTTCAGCCTTGTTTAAGGCGTTGAAGCCTAAAAAATAGATGTGAGAATATTGTTTTTTTAGCTCTCGGCTGATGCGGTCTAGGTCTTGATGCATCTGCCGATAGGCTAGACCCTGATAAACGCGTCCGTCTGCGAGAAGATTACTGGTAAACTTTTTATAGACCTTAGATAGGCGTGGCCATAGCGCTAGGTATTCCTTTAAAAGCTCGTTGGATTCCCCGGGTTCAAGGTTCCAGCTTTCGATACGCTTTACGTCGGACAAGTAGGAAAACAGACCTTCTACATCAACTAAATGGCGATCCAGTTCATTGCAATCTGCTAAAAATAGGCGGCCCCATTTACTATAATCGTCAAAGTTCTCGGGCTTGTCAAGTATCTGATAATAAGCCTCATAGCTTTTAAAAAAGAGCGCGGCAGTTTCTTCACTTTGTAGGCCGGTGCTTTCTAAGATCAGCTCTTCAATAGTAATTATTTTTGGTCCAATCTGTACTTTGTCAATCTGCCGGCTGAGTTCACGCTCTAAAAACACGGCTGCACGACGACTAGGCATCACGATCGCAATAGTGTGTAATGGTCGAGAGTCTTTTAAAATAAAGGCAGCGGCTTGTTGAAGAAAGGTTGTCAAGGGGGATCTGTTTTCACAAATATACAACCCTATTATTGCGGCCCGAGCATAATTTTTTTCATTGCTGGCACAGATAGATTAGCTCTTCCCCATTTTGAACTAGTGTTACTTTGGCGCAATGACTAGGATAAGTAATCGCGAAAGGATCTGCCAATTCTAATCGCTTATGATGCGCCTTAAAAATCCCCGTGCATTCTAATTTCCCCTCGGGACTATACCTTCTAATATGCAATTGCTGCCCTATCTGCCGAAAGGCAAACCAAGCACTCGCTCCTAATCCATAAAGCCATTTTTTTGGGCTCGTAATTATTTCTGTATCGCTTTCTGAGTGCGCAGTACGGTAGGCTTTATTTTCCATGATAAGGGATATTTAGTAATATTTTGAGAAGGAAATAGACAGGTACTGCCCAGACTTCTAACCAATAAAAGAGGCATGGGGGAGGGATATTTTGCTAAAAAAAGGCGCCAGTTAAATTGTTCAAAGCCATGGTCTAAAGTGCTCATTACAAAACGTGCACAGTTGCTGCCATTTTGCACAAAGGGACCATAGGTAATCAATTCCTTCGCTTCTAAATCGGCAATATACCCTCTTGACTTCGGGTAGTTTATTAAACTTTGGGCAGCAATAAGAGGGCCTTCTCCGTGGCATTGGGGCATGCCACTCAATTCTTCGACTAAATCACTCAAGTTTTCTAATTGACCATCTTCTTTTAGTCGCGCTCTAAAGCGTAGCGTTAAATCATGATCGGTACGAGCCGAGCGCACTCTGCCTTTTCCGGGCGGACAATGATAGCGGCCGAAATCGAAATACTCGGCCGCCCCATCTAAAGTGTTTATCAGTATTAGCGCAGCATGGCCCACTCGGTAATAGGAGTTTTTGCTGAGGCCTATTTTCTCCGCTAAACTATCGTACCAAGCGCCGGTGCCTTTGCAATAAGTATCCGGCCAAGCGAGTGCCACCAAAATTCCGCTACTTTTTGCAGGCATCAGTTTTAAGGTAGGTTCGCAAGAATTTCTTCAGGACTAGCGCGCTGGCGGTAGTCTCTATCAAAATGACGCCAAAGGACTTTACCGTTTTGCCCAATAATATAGGTGGCAGGAATGGGTAAACGTTCCGAGTTATCGCTGTGCGCCTCAGTAAGGTCGGCACCTAAAATAGTGTTGTACTTCAAGCGAACGCTGCTTTTGGGAAGGAAGGCGAGGTCAAAAGCCTCCGAAATCTCAAAACCTTCGTCGGTAAGTAGGGTAAAGCGGGCACCGGTTTTCTCAATACTGCTAAGCAGTTGTTCTTGCTTTTCTGGAGACACCGCTACCAGGCGGGCACCTTTTTGATTGATATCCTTGAGGCTTTCATTCAATGCACTTAAATGACGATTGCAATAAGGGCACCACTGTCCCCGGTAAAAGACGACTACTACCGGTCCTGCCGCCAGGGCCTCCTGCAGATTAAATGTTTCTCCTTCTTGTGAAACCGCAGTAAAGTCTTTTACTTCAGTACCAATAGGTAGTCCCTTTACTGCGTCTACATTGGGAAAATCCTGTGCTTGAATAGTCAGGCAAAGGAGTAAAAAAAATAGGGAAATAGAGTATTTCATGGTTTAGAGCTAGATGTTTAAAATTGAGCTTCTACAGTAACTTCTACCGCTTTGGCAATATTTTTTGACGGTTTACCCTTTTCAAAAGCAACATCAAAGTCAGCAAGAGTAAGCATAAATTTAGAGTTGAGGTTTATGGCGTTCCCTTCAACCTTAATGCTAGCGGTGGCTTCAAAGGCTTGGCTTTTGCCTTTAATGGTCATTTCCCCTTTAACCTTCGCTTGGTAGTCACCGTCTTTAGCAAAGTTTACCGCTGCTAAATTTGTAATTTTCCCGATCAGCTTGGCCTTTGGGAAAGTAGAGGTACTTAAAAACTTTTCTTGGTTGAAATGCTTCTGCATTAAGCGCTTATCAAAGTCGAAACTTTGCATGGGTACTGAAAATACAAGGTCGCCTGTTTCCGTTTCTAAAGTAGCTATGCTTTTATAATTATGCGCTTCAATATCTTCGGCAGGAGTAGAGCTGAAGAATTTGATATGCGTTTTTTCGCTCACTTTTTTTGTCTCAGGGCCAAAGGCACTGCCAACAAAAAGTGCTAGCGCACCAAATAGGATAGATCTTTTCATAGGGTGATTTATTTTTAGTTATTAATTAAGGATTTCACATTTTTCAAGAATAACATTCTCAAACATTTCTAGGTCTTCGTCGTAGCTAGCTCCGGAACGAATTACTCCTTTGAGACGGTACTCTTGACCTTTTTTGAAGTCGCTAATTTTAGCAAGGCTTTTTTCGCTTAGGGTTGCGCTCACTCCCGCTTGAGCAAAGGGTTTTTTTAGAAGCAAGACGATTTGACCATTAAAGTCTTCACTTATATCCGCGAGTGGGCCAGAGATGGTGATAATACTAGATTCACCTTCATCATCGAGGTACTTGGCATTGGCTACTGTAGAGTTTCCGAGATATTCATTTACCAGCGCATCTACCGAAAGGGTAAAATCACTCTCGATTCTAGTGATATCACGATCAGGCATATTAAATAGATATAGGCCAATACCGCCGCTAATTACAATGGCGCCCAGTGCGAGATAGACGATTTTTAAGAGGGTGCTTTTTTTCATGTTATTGCTGTTGCTCGTTTATATGGTCGCGCCCAGATGAGCATACTGACAAAAGCGTTTGAAAAAAACGATTTGCTTTTCAGGAACTGCGTGAGAGTTAAAATGGAGTCTTGAATTATGAGACCTAGGATTTAGCATTGCGGCTTACTTAAACCGAGCTAAAAGCAGACGAGCAGCTAGTTAAAAACCGGGATAGGGAAATGTTGAGATATTGGAGGGAGAAATCATTGTTTTGCCTTTTGCTCTTTCAGAAGAACTTTGGTAGAAGTTGTTTTCTAGCTAGACATTAAAAACTGTTGGAGACTATTGGACTCGAACCATTTAAGACAGAGAGGGAATACCAGCTTTTATTTAAAAACCTGAGTTTGATGTAAAATTAGGCCTCAGACCTCTTATAAATAGTGGGTTTTAAGCCGAAGCGCTGAGGCAATAGCGGGCTATTGCGAAGGGCTAAGGCGCAGAAAACTGCTTTTTAGAAGAGGCTTCTAGGATTATTTCCAATAAAAGTGAAAATCTGAGGCTATAATTTTAGGCCGAACTCAGGTTAAAAGGTCAAGGTCAACAGTATGTCTTTGAGTTAAGCTCTGTTTCCAAGGGTAGGTATTTGTAGGTGGGCCAGGAAAGTATATGGGTTTCCAGACTAAAGCGGTGATTTATTACAGGCTGATCTAGGAACGTGCAGCCTTTGCGTACGGTGAGGGAAAGCAGGGCAATGGTCCCTCCTAAACCATATTTAGACCAGTTCACGCATCGGGATAAAGCACTAACTGGGTAGCAGATAATTACTAGTAGGAACTAGTTTATAAGGGCCTTGTCTAATAATGGCTAAGGTATTCACTAGCAATCGTACGCAGTAAAACACCTTCAAAATCACCGCTTAAAACATTTTAAATGTTTGCGGAAAAAGACTCCTTTAGCATTTTTTAAACTAGCTAAGAAGGCATCTATGAAAATGATTTCCCCACAGCCTAATAGGGAAAAGTTTGCTTATTTATAGCGAGCGCTTAGTCTGGTGAATTATGCTAAGCCAGCGAATGGTTGGTTATGCTAAGGAGTGCATTTGTAAATAAAAAAGCAGGAACGGAAGGTCCTGTTTTTAGTGGAATTGGTTTTAGTATCCAAAGACTGTTAATGTCCAATTTAAACATAGAGTTTAAATGCTATTGCCTTGAGCTTTTTTTAGAGAGCGTGTTGTGCTTGGTATTTGGCCGTGCCGTTTTCAAGAGCTTCTTTGAGAGCACTAAGGTTAGGGCTGCCAATAAAAATGCGCTCGCCTTCTACGGTTACTAATGAAATACCGTGACGGGCATTCAAAGTAAATTTTTTCTCTTGCCAAGAGTTTTCTAGACCTGCGTTCCAACTCAGTAAATTAGGGTCACTAACCATCTTGTAATTCGCAATTTGGTCCCATTTTAATTTGCGTTGCTTTAACTGAAAGGGATTCATTTTAAAGGAAATACCCTTATTGGTAACTTTTATTTTTAAAGAAAGCTGATGCAAAAACCATAATAAGGCGGTTAAAAGAAGGAGCGTGCCGACAAGTAGAAAGAGAACCATGGGAGATAGACTTCTGCTAGTGTTCACGCTAATTTGATAAGCAATGTCTAAAACCAAAAATAACTCCAGGGCGAGGGCTAAATGGAAATTTCTTTTGGAAAGATAATATTGTTTTTCTGCGTAAACTAATTTGGCCATATTGATCTAATTTGGCTGCAAGATAGTAAAAAATTAACAATAAGATAACATTGAAGTAACAATAAGATAACTCAAACTCAAGGACATTATGAATTAAGTTGCTATAAATCAGTATTTTAATTCTTATTTTAAATAAGGTTCGTACTTTGTTTATGTAAACAGATGGGCTTGTATACGATCCTCCGTGGGCTTTATAAAGTGGCTAAGTTCTTTGTAAAAGCAATTTAGAACACCAGGTAAAATTAGCTGAGGTTTCACCTTGTTGCGATCCTAAAGGTGATTTGTAAGATGTGCCGGACAGTTATCAGAAAGCTGCTCAAACTTCGTCTTGCTATTCTTGTCCTAGGTCCGTGCTTTATTGAGTTATTACTAGCCGCTAAAACCTCAAAGCTCAAGCGACATAAAACGTCTGGCTCTTTAAATTTAAACGTTTATTTTACCTCGTCGATCACATTTAGTGCTTAAATTCTCTTTCCTAAAACAGCCTAAACCAATGAAAACCTTCCCTTCCGCTATTTTTAAAAAAGGCATTTCTTATTTCTTAACTACTCTAATTGTATTACAGTCAGTAGGTTGTACTTATTTTAAAGTGCGAAAAACCGAGGGTGATTTTGAAAACACCTTAAAAGATATCGGAGAGCTTAATAAATACTTTCTCATTCACGATCATGAAAACACCTGGGTCTTGAGCAATATTTCGGTAGACTCTATTAATCTTTACGGGGCTTTGGAATGGGTAGACGAAGAGAATATTTATTATGCTGATAAGCGCGGATATCGATATCATAAAGATGAAAAAGAAATTCTTAATGAAGTCCATTTTTACTTTAATGAAGAAGCCCCCAAACTGAATTCGGCAACTACAATTATACCCCTTTCGGCGATAAAGGAAATTCGGATTGTTGAAAAGAATACGGGTAAAACGGTGGCCTCTTATGTTTTTACTACGCTGGGAACACTAATGGGTGTATTTGTCATTGTAATGACCATCATAATACTGACCAAAAGTTCCTGTCCTTATATTTATGTGGATGATGGAGAGGGCTTCGTTTTCCAGGGAGAGACTTTTGGTGGCGCCATTGCCCAGAATTTAGAAAGAGATGATTACCTGCCTCTTCCTTCCATTCAGATGAAAGAGGGAATTTATCGCCTGCGCATTAATAATGAACTCAAAGAACGGCAGTACACTGATGTGGCAGAATTGATGGTCGTAAATCATAGCGAGGAACAAGAGGTTTTATTAGATAAATATGGCCAAGCGCAATTGATCGAAGAATTACATACATCAAGGCAGGCTACTTCACTGGACGGGACGAATATCCAGTCGGTCTTGGAGAAAAAAGATAATGAGGTTTTCTTATTTAATCATCAAATGGTTTCCAAAAACGGAGCGATCCTAAAATTTAATATACCAAGCAAGGCGGCCCAGGGAAAACTGGTTTTTAGGGCCAAGAATACCTTATGGTTCGATTATATGTTTGGAGAGTTTCTTGAAAAATTCGGGAGGTCATTTGATAAATGGATGAACAAACAAGCCCAGCTCCCCCCTTCCGAACGCCTAGAAAAAATTCTTGAAAATGATTTCCCGCTCTCGGTATACGTAAAGAGAGATGATGAATGGCAATTGGTTGATTACTTGTATACTGTGGGGCCTCTGGCCAATCGTGACTTCGTGATTCCTATCGACTTATCAGGTATATCGGGCAATGAAGTGGAAATAAAAATGGAAACTGGTTTTATGTTTTGGGAGTTAGATTTCGCGGCGATGGACTTTTCGGATCACATGAAACTTGATGTGACGAGACTAAAACCATTTTCTGCGTGGGGAACAGGCGCCCAAGATTGGACTGCCGTTTTGGGAAAAATAGATGGTAATTATATGGCTCAAGAAAAGGTGGGAGATGGTACGGAAATCATTTATCAAGTTCCCCCTGCCCTTCAGCAACAATCGCAAACAGTTTTTTTACATACGCGTGGATACTATGAGTTGATTCGGGATTTTGACGGTCTCCCCCAGATTAGGGCCCTGAATAAATTTAAAGTACCGGGCTACTTCTCAGAGTTTTCTAGAGCGGGTTATTTGAAAACTTTGCAGGTAGGTGAAGGATATTTTGCTAGCATTAAATCAAATTAGAAATGGAGACTATCGAAAAGTTACAGATTGCCGCCGACGAAAATATCGCCCAGCAAAAGAACCCCATAGTTCAGCATAAGAGTGAAATAATAAGGCTAAAACTGAAGGTCCTCGCTCAAATAAATAGGCTAACCATAAAAAAAACGGGCAAGCCGATTAGTGGTTTGAAATTAGTTTATCAGATCAGAAAAAAGTATCAGGCTATTTTTGGTGAACCATTGTTATCTAAAGTAGCAAAAGTGGATAACCGCTATTTTTGGCGTCTGGCTGCGTCTGGTTTTCCGTCCCAGGCTTCGGTTAAAATGCATGAAAATGAGATCAATAGACTAATTCCCAATGGCACCCGTACAGGCTTACGCAGCCTTCTTTTTGCGATCACCAAAAAGTGCTCTTTGAATTGCGAACATTGTTTTGAGTGGGATAATCTCAATAAAAAACAGGACCTTCCTGTTGCCGAAATAATCAAGATTATACATAAATACCAAGACTATGGCACCACTCAGATGATGCTCAGCGGAGGCGAACCTATGTTGAGAGTAAATGATATTTATAAGATACTAGCCGCTGCAAAACCGGGGACTGACTTCTGGATCATCACTTCTGGATTGGGCTTGAATACAGCGCGCGCGCAGCAATTAAAAGCATCAGGATTGACGGGAGTGATGGTTAGCTTGGATCACTTTGAGGCAGCGAAGCACAATGAATTTCGAGGATTTGAAACGGCTTTCGATTGGGCTAGCCAAGCAGTCGCCAATGCCAATGAAGCAGGATTGGTGACAACCCTTTCATTGTGCGCCACCAAAACGTTTACGACAGAGGAGAATCTAAGGGCCTATATGATTCTGGCAAAAAAATGGGGCGTTTCATTTGTGCAACTTATCGAACCTAGAGCCACGGGTAGGTATTTAGGCAAAGATGTATTGCTAGAGAAAAATGAATTGGACTTGTTGGAGAAGACATATCTAGAATATAACTCCTCCCCTCAATTCAAAGAGTTTCCCATTATCAATTATCTTGGATACCATCAACGAAAAGTGGGCTGCTTTGGAGGAGGTGACCGCTTCTTTTATATCGATACTGACGGCGATGCGCACCTCTGCCCTTTTTGTGAAAATAAAGTCGGTAAAGCAGGTCGTTTTTCGGCAGAGGAAATGATTAGTTTATTGGGAGATTACGCTTGCCATGATTATAGTCAAAGTGCATTATAAACCTCAGTTCGACCCTATCTTTGGTTTCATAGCCCTTGGAAGGATAGACAGGAAAGGGCGATCTTTTTAGACTTGGAGAAATTGCTGCTTTTTCGCTAAAAGCAGATAGGGAGTTAAGCGTAATAAGCTGATTTTGAATGTAAGTTCGAGCATTAGATTTTCAGTAAACGAGCAGGTAAGAGTCGGTGTTTTGGGCTCTAAAGCTTTTCAATTTTACCTTTAATAGACTCTATTAAAGGTAGGTTTTTGTTTTGTGTCTCGCTCGTGGCCTCGCTCTGATGTTGCTGAAACATCTTCTTAATTGTTTCGCTCTGCGACTCAAATGCCTTACAGGTTTTACAAGCCAAGAGGTGCATGTTTAGCTGCAGATTCTGCTTAAAGCTAAGGGCTTTTTCTTCGCGCAGATTTAGGTGTTCTGCGGCCTTAGCACAAGAGAGCATTATAGTTTGTAGAGCTTTCATTTCCAATACGTTTCAATGCAGGTTTTCAGTAACAGCTTAGCGCGATGAGTGATCTGCCAATAATTGGTCGTAGAAATAGCCAAGGCCTGACAAATTTCTTGTCCGCCCAGGCCCTGTATGTATTTAGAGTGAATCACCTCACGCCAAAGGACGGGTAGATCCTCTAAGCAAGCTTGAAACTTATGATGGAAATCAGCGTGATCGAGCAGAGACTTTTCATCTTCCCAAATGGGATCGGGATCCATGTTCTCCCAGTGTCCATCGCTCGAGAAAATGGCATCAGTTTGGTCTTCCGCCGCAGCGATATGTGGATCGGCATAGTTTTTAAAATCACTTTGATGGCTGCGATAATAATCCGCTATTTTACGATTGAGAATAGAGAAGAGCCAAGTTTTAGCATTGCTGCGCCCTTCAAATTTTTCGTAGGCTTGAAAGGCCGCCATAAAGCAATCTTGAACTAAGTCTTCAGCAATACTTTTGGCGCTTAATTTATATTCCGCCCAGCGCAATAGGTCATCGGAGTATAAATCTACCCAAGTGCTTAAGTCTTTCTTTTTAGTGCTGTTGATATTCAAAAATGTAAGCCTATAATTGTTTAGGTAAAGGTAGACGAATTGAAATCTTAGTTCCGTTGTTTCGGCCCGGTACTGGTGAGTCGATAAACATTTTTCCCCCAAAGATTTTTGTAAGGTAATAGGCTTTGCTTAAACCAAAACCGCCTCCGCGTGTAGAGGGCGATTTAGAATTAGAAGCGCGATAGCCAAACTCCACTACTTTGCTAATTTCATCCGCTGGTATGCCAAGGCCAGAATCTTCCACTACCAAGCGCATTTCATCTTTGTCTTGATGTAAACGAGCGATAATGGAGCCTCCTGGAGCGCTATACTTCCTAGCATTAGTGAGTAAATCACGCAACACATCTTGAAAAACAGGCGGCATTAATAGGTCCTTACTATTGATACTCGTCATTTCAAGGCTTATCAGGTATTCCTTCTCAAAGTGTTCCGCTAAATTGTAAACAATGTTATAGGATCCGTGACTGTTTTCTTCAATGGCTTGGAAAAGGTTCTTGAAATTGTTTTTCAGCCCCTTAATATCGTGTTTTGACCAAGCGGTAGGCATGGGTTTACGATCCTTAATTTCCTCGGCGCGAACTTTAAGAATGTTGAAAAAACTGGTGAGATTCATCAATATTTCCGCACCATAGGGTTCTTTTAGCTTTCCCTTTTCTTTTAGAACTTTTTCGCAAACGGCAAGGGTCCTATCGCAAAACTCATTGATGGTATCTAGCCGATGGTAGGCTTTTTCGGGATTATTTAGATCCTCGCCGGCTAAAAAAAGCGCATTGCAAATTTTTTCCGTTTCAGAGGGGTTTTCAAGATAATCGGAGAGGCGCAGGAGATCATACTGCACCACATTGAGCACATTTAATACACTGTGCATATTGAGCAAAGAGCGCTCTGCGGGATTAAAAGAAATACGATGATTAATTTCCATAATTCGCAATTTTTAGGCGAGTGGTAAAGGTAATTTTTTAGCGGTTAAATAAAAATGAGTGCCCTTATTCTCACTGTCACTTTTAAAGATGATGGCAATGGTAAAGAAGCATGAGACCCAGATTAAATGCTATGCTCGCGCTAGAGAAATAAAAGTAGCATTATGCTTTAAACCTGAGTTCGATGTAAAATTAGGCCTCAGACCTCTAGTAAATAGTGGGGTTTAAGCCGAAGCGGTGAAGCAATAGCGGGCTATTGTGAAGGGTTAAGGCGCAGGAAACCGCTTTTTAGAAGAGGCTTCTAAGCTTTTTTCCAATAAAAGTGAAAATCCTGCAGCTAGCTCATTTGCTGTAGCCCGCTACCGCTGTACCATCCGGATTAGTCTTTTCCTTCTATTGAAAATATGAGGCTATAATTTTAGGCCGAACTCAGGTTTTAAAGGTCTTAATAAAGTGAGGCAAAACTGGGTCGCAGAACTCTGGTAATAAAAGGGACGGCTATTCAAGCTATCGCTATTACTTGACTCAAAAATATTTTATCGATACTTCGAGCCGCTAATCACCATTTTTTATAAAGAGCAGCATTAAGTAAGTATTTGATCACTGGATTTTTTTACCAATAAATAAGGCCATTAAAAAACCAATAACCGCGAGTGTAATTTGCCTAATAGCTACTAATAGGTAAGGATTGTGTTTGTTTTGAATCAGTAAGCTTTGTTTAATTTTTCTAAAAATATTTAACCGGGCTTATTGAGTCGTTTAAGGAAGCTAAAGCTTTATTTGATCCTGTTAATTTTCAATGAACTCCCAAAACTTTAAGGACTGATAGTAGAAACTCCATTTTTGGTTTTGATAAAGGTCTTGTTTGTCATGCGGCTTGAGCGCTTTTATAAACTCGAGCAAATTGTCTGGGTCATAAAACTCGGCGCTATCTTTAAAGTCTTCAATTTCTCGATAGGCTTTATCCATTAAGAGGCATTTTTTGAAGGCAAATGCTAAGTTATAAGAGCCAGAAACTTGGCTTCGGTAGGTCTGGCCGGAGCTATGGTTAGAGTGGATAAGCGGCATAATGAAATCCGCCATTTTCAGGTAGGTATAAAACTCATTCATGGCTATAAATCCGGGCCAAAGTTTAAAATTCACGCTAAGGCCCGCCTGCTGTATTTGCTCCTTTATGAGTTTACCATCGCCATGCGAGTGCTCTGAGGCACCTAATAAGATAAAGCGAATATGCTCGGGCGGCTTTTGCTTAGCGAGATTTTTTAGTAAGCTCGGATAGTCTCTTCGCTGGTTTTCCACTTGTCCGGGAATCACAATCCAAATTTCATGGGGTGGTTTGGCTATTTCCACTTCCGGGTAACTGGGATATAAAATAGGATAGTAACTGTTAAACTTCAGTTTTGGAAAGTTCTTTTCCGCGAGAGCTTTTAGTAGATAATCGTTTAGCACTAAATATTTATTCACCTTACGGGAGATGGCCTTCTGACTGCGACTAGTTTCTAAACGGTTGATATTGTGGATAGAGGCTATAAAATTAATGGACTTAGAAAAGGGGAAGAGCAGGAGTTTACGAATATGAGGCCCCTGTCCGGTGTTGAAAATCACCGTATTAAATCGTCCTTTACTTATGCTTTTGTATAAACGGTAAAAGTCTTTCCAACTCAGTTTCTGCTTTAAAACCTCCACTTCGTTATCATCAGCCCAAGGCGCGATTCGCTCAGCTATTTTTGGTGAGCAATAAATGCGAATACTGCATCGTGGTCTACTTTTTAAATAGGCCACTTGCGCATAGAGGCATTCATCGTGAGAGGTTCCAAGTTCAATTAATGCAATCTTTTGGGCTGTCAGCATAAAGACAAAGGTAAGGCGCTTGGCCCAGATGCTAATCTAGTCTGAAGCCTGTTTAGGAACTTGATTAAATACGTTTTGATCAAGATACGAGGCTCTTAAATAATCTTTAAATGTTTGTAAAACGTCTTGAGACTTCGAATCCTTCAATTTTGATCTTCCAATAAATAATCAATGTAAAATTAAAACTATTCTGATGAGTAATTTGAAAAATCGAGTAACCTTAATCGGTCATGTGGGTCAAAGCCCAGAAGTGAAATCTTTTGATGCCAAAGGTAAGTTGGCACGTTTCTCTTTAGCAACGAACGACTTTTACAAAAACACGAAGGGCGAAAAAATTGAAGATACCCAATGGCATAACATTGTGGCTTGGGCGGGACTGGCTAATATGGTAGAAACCCATGTAGAGAAGGGCGCTTATCTAGTTTTGGAAGGTAAGATAGTTAACCGCAGCTATGAAACGAAAGAAGGTGAAAAGCGCTATGTAACAGAAATAGTGGCCAACGAGATTAATTTTTTGAGCCTTAAAAAAGAGAAAGCGGCATAATTGTTTGTAAAAGCCCCTTCAAATTCATATCCCCTCCACGGAGGGGCTTTTTTTTGCCTTTTAATAAAAGCGATATCTCCTTCGGCCTGACCGCCCTATATTTGTGGAAATTTGAAGAGAATGGCAATAAACTGGACAGTTGTTAAAGAATACGAAGACATAACCTATAAGAAATCAGGCACAGGAGTAGCGCGCATTGCTTTTAATCGCCCCAACGTAAGAAACGCCTTCCGTCCTAAAACGGTGGGCGAACTTTATGAGGCGCTTTTAGACGCTCGTGAAGACACTTCAATTGGAGTAGTTTTGTTTAGTGCGGAAGGACCTTCTACCAAAGACGGAGTTTATTCTTTTTGCAGTGGTGGCGATCAAAATGCACGCGGACATCAAGGTTATGTCGATGATGCTGGTATGCCGCGTCTCAATATACTAGAAGTGCAAAGACTGATTCGCTTTATGCCCAAGGTGGTTATTGCCGTTATACCAGGCTGGGCAGTGGGAGGGGGACATAGCTTGCACGTAGTATGCGACCTTAGTTTAGCGAGTAAAGAGCATGCCCTTTTTAAACAAACTGATGCGGATGTAACCAGCTTCGATGGTGGTTATGGCTCTGCTTATCTAGCGAAAATGGTGGGCCAGAAAAAAGCCAGAGAGATCTTTTTTTTAGGGCGTAATTACTCGGCCCAGGAGGCAGTAGATATGGGAATGGTTAACGCGGCTATTCCTCACGCCGAATTGGAAGACACAGCCTACCAATGGGCACAGGAAATTCTAGCGAAGTCACCGACTTCTATAAAGATGTTAAAATTTGCTTTTAACCTTACTGATGATGGCATGGTAGGCCAGCAAGTTTTCGCCGGCGAAGCAACGCGTTTAGCCTACATGACGGATGAAGCCAAAGAAGGAAGAGATGCATTTTTAGAAAAGCGCAAGCCCGACTTCAAGAATATTAAATGGATACCATAATGCAGATTTCAATTTTAAAGGGTAGTCACCCAGCGTATTATAAAAATTACCTCTCTCAGGTTGGCGATGGTCCAGTTTTAGAAGTTTTCCATAAACACTGGCAGGAGACCTCCGCCTTTTGGCACGCTATATCTGAAGATCAATCCAAGTATCGATACGCTAAAGACAAATGGAGTATAAAGGAGATGCTTCTCCATGTTATTGATACCGATCGAGTTTTTGGTTCGCGGGCTTTTGCCCTTTCCAGAGGAGAAAAGCAGGAACTATTAAGTTTCAGCCAGGATGATTACGCTTCTCAATCGGAAGCAGATCGCAGAAGTTGGAAGAGCCTCTTAGAGGAGTATGAAGCAGTTAAAACCGCTAATTATATCTTGTTTCAAAGCTTTAGTGAAAAACAATGGCGGGCAGAAAGAGTAATGGGGGGAGCGCCTATTAGTACCTTGGCTTTAGCCTATGTAATGCCTGGTCACGATTTACACCACTTAAAGGTTTGTAAAGAGCGCTATTTGGATTTTGGATAGGAGCTAAGTAACTGAGCAAGCATTAACAAGTCCTTCGTCTGCCGTTTTACTATTTTCGGGATAGAAATAGAATAGCTGGATTGTGCATATTAACACTAGGCATGGATAGAATGTTATTTCATACCCGAGAGGCATAGGGAAAACTTCTCGGGTTTTTTTGTAAGACTTAAGGTAAGGGCAAATATTCGTTTCAAGGGAGTAGACTCTAAAAACAGTTCAGGGTGCTGCTGGAATTGAAACAGGATAATGCGCAAATTTTGGATCACAATCAAGTTTTGCGCTTGACCCAATGTAAGGACTAAGCGTCACTAAAAAGGTTTACGCAATCTTTGAAATAGGAAAGCACTGGTTGAACTGATCTAGCGAAAGCTCACAAATTTGGACCATGCGCTTATTTGAGGGTATAGCTTCTAAAGTGAAACAAGACAAGATTGTGCACCGTCACAGAAGTTTTGGTGTTGATCCACAAAAAGACCAAAGGCTCTGATAATTCAAAATTCAAGCTTAGTATATAGAGCTTTCTAATATTGAGTCAGTCAAAAGTTTAAGCAACTGATTTCTTATACATTCTAAAGAAAAAGAAAGGGAGAAAACCAATTGCGAAGATAAATGCACCTAGCATGAGTAAGAATCCGGCGCCTTGTAAATGTAAAAGTTTAAACACTACCGACATTCCTGTGACTATTGCTGCTGTAAGTCCTAAAATGATTTTCGCTTTTTCTGTTAGGGCTTTAGAAATGGCCACCTTATACCTGTCTATTGCTAAGAGGGGTATAAAGATCCAGAGAACGACTAAGAGGCCAGTTGTAAACAATTCATTACCCAAAGGCATATTTAATAGTTTAAAAGTCGTCCCAGCGGTTAAGGCGAAGGCGCCAAGGAAGCCGATGAAATACATTAGTTTTTTCATAATTAATATTCGTTTTGAGGTGAGTAAAAAAATCGTTTTATGTTGAATCTCAATCAGGCCTTTCGGCGCTAACTCTGCTATAGCTTTATCTAAAACTTGTTGAAAGGATCTGTCTGTTCTCAGTTCACTTTCAACCACGCAGCACAAATGGTCTATTATGTCATCACGCAAGGTTTTGATTTTTAGTCCCTGGGCATCAACAAAATTTTCTATGAGCTTTTCTTGATCGGTAGTTAGTTTCATGCGATATGGATCTGAGGGAAAACAAGTTTATTAAGGGTTTCTAAAAAGTCTTTTAACTCTTCCAGATAACGGACTTTTTCTACTTCACCCTTGGCGGTTAGAAAGTAGTATTTGCGAACCCTCTTGCCTATGTACTCTTCTTGATAGGATAGCAGACCATCTTTGGTCATTTTTTGAAGCGCAGGATATAATGAGCCGTCTTTAAGTAAAATTTTTTCATCGGTGAGTTGCTTTACCCTTTGAGAAATTTCATATCCGTACATCTTTTTATTCTCTGCTAATAGATTCAGGATGATTGCGGAGAGTGTTCCTTTAAGTAATTCTTTTGAGTACATAGGACAAATCTACATAGAATAAAAATACATCTCAATCCTATGTATTAAAATCCGTCGGAAATTAATCCGAGAGGAAGCTTTATTCATGGCCTGTATTAGCACCTTGATGGAGTATTAGTAAGGAATACTGGTGTTGAACAAGGTGAATACCCGCTGTATCTTTCAATTCAATAGTGACCGGATTTTTTAAAAAGGCGAAGCCTGGAATGGAATTAACGGTAAAAAAGCTCTTGATCAATATACTCCCACACATCAGGAGGAAGCATAAAACTCAAGTCTTTACCTTCCTTAATCGCTTGGCGGATATCGGTAGAAGCAATTTCAACAATAGGTGCTTGGGTGAGGTGAACCTTGGGGTGTTCGGCCAAATCTCCACCGTCTGCACCAATGCGGGGGTAAACATAAAGTTCATGCTTATCTAAAATGGATTGATAATTTTTCCACTTTCTAAAGCTCTGCAAATTATCCCCGCCCATAATCAGATTAAAGCGAGCGTCTGGGTGCTGTTCGCTGAGGTAGGTCAAGGTAGTAGCGGTGTAAGAGGGCTGGGGCAAAGAGAACTCTACATCGCTAACCCGTAGTTTATAATGCTTTCCAATGGCTAAGTTAACCATGTGTAAACGCTGGTAATCGTCCAGTAAACTACTTTTCTTTTTATGAGGGTTATGAGGGGTTACTACAAACCAAACCTCGTCTAGGTCAGTACTTTCCAGCATGTATTGCGCGATAATACAATGCCCGACATGAATGGGATTAAAGGTTCCAAAGTAAAGTCCAACTTTATTCATTTCCCCAAAAATACTTTTAACAAAGATTCGGCTTCTTTTTTGGCTAAATCTAATTCGCGATTTACTAAAATATGGTCGAAACGATCGGAGCGACCAATTTCTTTGCGTGCTTTGGCTAAGCGTTGGCGAATTTTATCTTCACTGTCGGTATTGCGCCCACGCAGTCTTTTTCCCAATTCATCTTCACTAGGAGGCATTACAAAAATCGCTAAGGCATTGTCACCATAGAGGCTTTTGAGGTTTAAGCCTCCTACCACATCAATATCGAATATTACTGTTTTACCCTCGGACCAGATACGCTCTACTTCGCTGCGCAGTGTTCCGTATTTAGTGCCAGCATAAACTTCTTCCCATTCAATGAAGTCGCCTTTTAATACTCTCTTGCTAAAATCTTCGTCACTAAGAAAGTAATAGTCTTTGCCATTAACTTCTTCTCCTCTGGCCATGCGGCTGCTGGCCGAAATACTAAAGGCAAGCTCTAGTTCCTCTTGTTCAAGTAAATGCCTTACTAAGGTGGTTTTCCCTGCTCCAGATGGAGCGGAGAAGATGATTAGTTTCCCGTTTTTTTCCGCCATGCGAGCTGCTCAGATTAGAGAATATTTAAAACCTGTTCCTTTATTTTTTCTAGTTCATCTTTCATGCCGACCACCACTTTTTGCATACCCGCATGATTGGCTTTACTGCCAAGGGTATTCACCTCACGGCCTATTTCTTGGCTTACAAAACCGAGTTTTTTTCCAGCTTGATCGCCAGCCTCCATTAGTTCTTCAAAATAGTCGAGGTGGGCTCTTAGACGAACTTTCTCTTCGGTAACATCTAGCTTTTCTAGATAGTAGATTAACTCTTGCTCAAAGCGATCCTTATCCACTTCCACTTTAAGTTGTTCTAAGCTGCGCATTAGTTTTTCTTTAATACGCGTGGTGCGTTCTTCCTCCATCGGAATTATCGCCTCTAAGCCAGCACTAATATTCTGCAAACGCATCTCAATATCTTTTTTAAGACGTGCCCCTTCATCGGCTCTAAATTCGCTAATTAGGCTTAAGCATTCTAAAAGCCCACCTTCTAAAGTTTGCCAATCTTCCTTACTTAACTCGCTTTCTGCGCTTTGTAAAACATCGGGCATACGCATTACGGCGCCAATTAAATCGCCAGAGCTATTGGTGCTATCCGCAAGGTTCTGTAATTGTTTTAAATAGCCTTTTGCTAAAGTCTCATTTATTTGCGGGGCACTTTCTATTCCGGTAATTTCTACATAAACGCCGCAATCTATTTTACCACGTGAGAGGGAATTGGCCAAGTGTTGGCGAATAGCGCCTTCTTTACTGCGGTAAATGGAAGGGATACGTAGATTAATATCAGCCGACTTGCTGTTGAGGGATTTAATCTCAATAGTAATTTTCTTGCCGGGTAATTGCAAGATCTTTTTACCAAAACCCGTCATAGATTGCAGTGCTTTCATGTTTGCAAAGGTAAGCAGGCATTTTAATTTCGCCGTTGGTAAAAGGATACTAAATAGACACCACTAAAAATTAAAATAGCGGAGCTAATCATGCCCATACTTAGTTGATCGGTTCCTAAAATGGTGGCGGCTATGGCAGCGATAAGAGGCTGTAAGTAAATATAGAAGCTAACGGTGGTGGAACTAACTGTTTTTAAGGCATATACATTTAATAGATAGGCCATAAAGGTCGTTCCAATCACAACAAATCCTACCTCCCAGTAAATCAGAGAAGGCATTTCTGACCAAGTTATTTCTGTAAATTGACTGGCTCCAAAGGGAATAACCATTACTAAACCGGCCATAAATATGAGTCGAACTACCGTTAGAGCTTTGTATTTTGCCATTAAGGGCTTCACCACAATAAGATAGGAGGCAAAGGAAAATGCATTTAACATTACTAAAGTGTTTCCTAGGGACTCCCCCCCATTAAAGAGATTTCCATTACTGCCCTGGTAGATAATACTTAGCGCGCCGGTGATTCCTAAAACTATCCCAATAATTTTGGCGGGACTAAGCGGCACTTTTAATATTATCGCCGAAAGGCTGAGCACCATTATAGGGTTGGTAGTCATAATTACCGCCGCGCTAATTGGCGTGGTTATATTTAGCCCTTCAAAAAAGAGCAATTGATTGGCGGCTACCCCAAAGAAACCGGCCAAGGCAATACGCAGGTAATCTTCTTTGGCGACTTTTTCGCGAGGAAAAAAAAGCGACAAAAGGTTAAAGAGGATCACCGCTCCTGCTACCCGAACCAGAATAAAACCGCGGGGAAGGATATAATTGGGCATTACATCCTTGGCAATGGAATAGTTAAGCCCGTAAATTATGGCCACCGCTAAAAGGGCTCCATGCGCCAGTAATTGTTTGTTCTTTTCCAGGGTGAAGATTTTGGCAAATGTAAAAGCAATAATTAGTGCTTGTGAGGAGCCAAGGGGTTTTTTATAAAACAATCAAGAAAACGTAATCGACGAGGGTAAAAGAAGTGCACACGTATTAGGTTTCGAAGAAAGACCTAGCTTACGTTTTTTAGCTACCTCATTGGGTAGTTTTCTAGAAGCCAATACCCAAAGGATGTCGGTATATGAAAATCGGCTTCTTTCGACTCTGGTTTTAACCAAGAAGACCAGCGAATATCGGCTTCTTCTCCTTTCAGTGAAAGTACATGACCTCGGTAAATACCCGCTTCTAAAATGTTGCTCTTAAGTAGCTTAAGGTCGGATAAAGTTTTTAGACTAATCTTGCCGCTCAATAAATACGCATCTGCCTGTGAGCAGCAACTAAGATTTAAACTTTCGGGCCATTGCCAGTCACGATTAAACTCCCGGTAATGTTTCGCTTGATAGTCCAAAACGCGCAGTACCGGGTCCATTTCTAGACAATAGTAGTTTTGTAGTCGCGCATCTTCGCGAAAGAATAGCTCTACCCGCTCAGAAAAACGTACTTCTAGTTTGTCATCCTCCTTACGGTAGATAAGGGGTTTGCCACAAAAGGCTTTAAATTGAAAACAGAGCTCTTCGCCCGTATGAAAGGCCTTAAAATGGGTCTCCGGAAAGTGATCTTCTTTATCCCAAGGGTAGCACAGTTTGCACAATAGTGGAATTTGATTCCAAGCAGTTTTAGCAGCGGCACGTTTGATGGTTAATGAGTTCAGCGGTAGCGGTACATTTTAACCAAGGGAGGAATCAAATCTTCTAGCCCTTCGGTTTTTATTACAAACATGGTTTCTAGCAGCACGCCAACGCGGCCCTTGGGAAAGCCTTTCGCAGAAAACCATTCTAGATAATAAGCCGGCAATTCGTAAATACGTCGCCCAGCGTATTTACCAAAAGGCATTTCCATTTGGATAAGCTCTTTGAGAACTTTGGGGTCAGGACCAATATTCATTCTTAATGGGTAGTTAGTAATTCATTAAAGTAAAGCTGCCTTTTTCTAAGCGACTTCCTTCTTGATTGAAGTATTGTTGAGGTTGATAGTTCGTGTCAGGTTCATAAATGTAGGGAGTCTGCTTCCTGCGTCTGCCTTGTTTATTATTAAACACATAAACCATCGAACTGTAAAGATAACTGGGTTTTTTGGAAGCTAATTGGTTAATCCTGGTCCAGATTAGTTTATTATTTTCGCGTCTAAAGGTATCCAATTCCTTGGGGATAATTGCAATCAACAGAAGGGAGAGTGCCGTCTGGTAATCGCAAATAGTCTCGTATCAGGCATCTCCCGAAAGGGCTATTCACACTGTTATTCACGATAGAGGAGTTTCCATAGTGGTTCAACTTAGCGCTTCTGCGGCGTGAAAATCGTGTAGACGAGATTTTCGAAAACAGGCAGTAAAATCGGTAGAGTCAGCTAGGTGGTATTTGGCGGTGGTATTCTTTCGCACCATTTCCTGCTTCAAAATAAAGATGACTAAGCTGAGGAAGGGGAAAGAAAAAAGGCCAAACAATAGTACACTGTTTGACCTCTTTAAGGGTATATATATATTCCTTTAAGCTTAATACGCTCTTTCGCGCTTGCCTTCATAATAATTTAAGAAAGCCTTATTTACCACTCTTCTACCGCCTGGGGTAGGAAAGTTACCGGTAAAATACCAGTCGCCAGTATGTCCTGGAGCAGCAGCATGTAAATCTGAAATGCCTTGATAGATGATCTTCACCTCGGCTTTTACTGATGCGGGAGTAAGTATCACTGCAATTTTATCGGAAATTTCTTGAGGAGTGAAAGGGGCGTATATTTCCTTCACGTAATTGCGTATTTCAGAATCGGGCAAACCTTGTTGATTTAAACAATCTTGATATACCTTATCAATCGTTCCTTCCAGGCCTCTGTCTTTAAGCAAGGCAATAGCGGCTCTAAATGCGGCAAAATCGTCGAGTAATGACATGTTTATGCCATAACAATCAGGATATCTAATCTGGGGAGCGCTACTAACGATAATTATTTTTTTAGGTCCTAAGCGGTCAAGTATACCGAGGATACTTTTACTTAAGGTGGTGCCACGAACAATGCTATCATCAATAACAACGAGGTTATCGTCAGGCTTTACTGTTTCGTAGGTTACGTCATAAACGTGACTAACCAGTTCATCACGGCTACTATCTTGGGTAATGAAGGTACGCATCTTCACATCTTTCCAAAGGGCTTTTTCTACTCTGGGACGGAAGCTGAGGAGTTGATCCAGCTTTTCAGCATCCAGCTTACCTTCGAATTTCAAGATCTTCTCGCGCTTCACTTCATTTAAGTACTCCTCCATTCCTTTTACCATACCATAGAAACTAATTTCAGCGGTGTTAGGAATAAATGAGAATACGGTATGCTTTAAATCAAGGTCAACCTCTTTAAGAATATTGGGGCACAGCCTTCTTCCTAGCTCTATTCTTTCACGGTAAATATCAGCGTCATTTCCTCTACTAAAGTAGATGCGTTCGAAAGAGCAAGAAGTCCTAATTCCCGGCTTACGCACTTCTTTCATGGAGGTTTCGCCACTTTTTTTGATTATTAAGGCATGGCCCGGGTCAATCTCTTTAATCTCGGCAAAGGGAACATTAAATGCCGTTTGAATAACGGGGCGCTCGCTGGCTACCACACAAACTTCATCATCATCGTAGTAAAATGCGGGACGAATACCGTTGGGATCACGCAGTACAAAAGCGTCACCATGACCAAAAAGGCCGGCCATTGTGTAGCCGCCATCCCAGTATTTAGCGCTGCGTTTTAAGATTTTCTGGATGTTTATTTCTCGAGCAATTTTAGGGCTGATGTCCTTTTTGCTTAAACCTGCTTTTTTATATTTACGATAAAGTTTTTCGTTTTCCTCATCTAAGAAGTGGCCAATTTTTTCGAGAATAGTAACGGTATCGGCTTTTTCTTTGGGGTGCTGACCAAGGTCTACCAGCTGATCAAAAAGCTGATCAACATTGGTCATATTGAAGTTACCGGCTAATATCAGATTACGTGTTAACCAGTTGTTTTGTCTTAAAAATGGATGAACGGCTTCTATTGCTTGGCTGCCGTAGGTGCTGTAGCGCAGGTGGCCGAGATATAACTCTCCAAGAAAGGGAACATTTGCTTTGAGCCATTCGGGATCGTGAATTTTACTTTCGTCACCGTTTAAGCCCGTTTGAATTCTTTGATTAATTCGGTCAAATAAATCCTGAATCGGGGTTTTATCTACGGAGCGGTAACGGCTGATATAGCGATTACCAGGTTCTGCATCTAACTTTATATTAGCTAAGCCCGCACCATCTTGTCCGCGATTGTGCTGCTTTTCCATTAGGATATACATCTTGTTTATCCCGTAAAGTGCAGAACCATATTTCTCGTAATAAAAGCTTAGAGGTTTTTTTAAACGAACGAGGGCAATGCCGCATTCGTGGGTGATTTTATCGCTCATTGTTGGTATATCCTGAAAGAAAGCGCAAACTTAGCCCTTTTCTGAGAGCTTGAAGTCGCTTCTGCCTCCCGGAATTATATCGAATCTACTTTTGTCGATGTTAAGCCATTCTAAGGCGGAGTTTGCAAAAATATCTTCAAGGGCATTTGGTTCGAGATTCATATCTTCAATAAAGGTTCCGATCTCCAAATCTCCTAAAGGGAAAGGGTAGTCAGAACCAAGCATTACTCTTTTACTGCCCTGCATGGAGAGAATATATTCTAGCAGCTTTGCATCGTGGGTAATGCTATCCACCCAAAACTCACCTACGTATTGACGGGGATTCACATTGTTATGAATGGCCACTAGATCTGGTCTGCAGTTATAGCCGTGCTCAATTCTACCGAGAGTGGGTAAGAAGGAACCACCAGCATGGGAAAAACAAACTCTTAATTTAGGAAGTCTTTCTAAAACGCCTCCAAAAATCATGGAGCAGGCGGCGCGACTGGTTTCTGCCGGCATGCCGACTAACCATGGGAGCCAGTATTTGCTCATTTCCTCCATGCCCATCATATTCCAAGGGTGCACCATAATAGCCATTCCTAACTCTTCTGCCGCTTCAAAAATGGGGAAGAACTCAGGTTCACCAAGGTTTTTGTCGTTAATATTTGATCCAATCTGAACACCAAGAAGGCCTATTTTTTTACAACGCTCTAACTCAGCGATGGCCTCATCGGCATCTTGCATGGGTAAAGTACCCAAACCTAAGTAGTGCTGGGGGTGGTTTTCACAAAGTTGGGCGATGTCATCATTTAAAAACTCGGCGAGAGCCCGCGCGTCTTTGGCTTTGGCCCAATATGAAAACATTACCGGAATGGTGCAGACGACCTGCACCTGTGTGTTAAACTTTGCGTAATCATTAATCCGTGTTTGTGGATCCCAGCAATTGGCTTGTATGCGACGAAAAAACTTATCGCCCTGCATCATATTGGCAGAACCGTCTTGATTTTTCATCAAATAGATAAAGTCTCCATAGCCAAACTTCTCCGCAAAATTTGGGAGGCGTTCGGGCAGGATGTGGGTGTGCATATCAATTTTTAACATCTTACAAAAATAAATTTTTCGTTGGCAGTAGGGGGGAATTGAAGACAAGAAATATTTAGTAGATATTTAATCGGGCATTGTTTATAACTTAGAATAGATTTAATTACATTTGCAGCCCTTTTTTAGGGGAGTATAAAATAGTCAATTCCAAAGATTTACAGACTTGGTACCGAAAGCAAAAATATTTTCAACCCGCGCTTCGCTTGATATTGCCGAGAAGATCGCGGTTTCTTATGGTTCACCTCTGGGCAAGGTAGAGATTTTAGAGTTTAGCGATGGTGAATTTCAGCCTTCTTTTGAGGAGACAGTAAGAGGGGGCCGGGTATTTCTGGTGGGTTCTACTATGCAGCCAACTCAAAACTTGATGGAGTTGTTATTGATGATTGATGCGGCGAAGCGTGCTTCAGCAAAGCATGTCACAGTAGTAATGCCTTATTTCGGTTGGGCGCGTCAAGATCGTAAGGATAAGCCAAGGGTGCCAATTGGGGCTAAAATGGTGGCTAATTTATTAACTGCGGCTGGTGCTACGCGTATCATGACAATGGACTTGCATGCTGATCAAATTCAGGGCTTCTTTGAAGTACCGGTTGATCATGTTTTTGCTTCTTCCATCTTTGTGCCGCACATCAAGTCTCAAAATTTAGAAAATCTTACTATTGCTTCACCCGATATGGGAGGTTCGAAGCGCGCTAACAACTATGCAAAATGGTTGACAAGCGAAATGGTAATTTGTTATAAGCAGCGTAAGAAAGCCAATGTTATTGAAAAGATGACGGTGATTGGTGATGTTGAGGGTCGCAACGTGGTACTTATCGATGATATGATAGACACAGCGGGAACCTTAACCAAAGCAGCAGATATGCTGATGGCCAAGGGTGCTTTGTCGGTGCAAGCGTATTGCTCACACGGCGTACTTTCTGGCAATGCGATAGAAAGAATAGAAAATTCACAACTAACTCGTTTAGTTATTACCGATACCATTCCTCAGTTGAGTGAATGCAGTAAGATAGAAGTTTTGCCGATTGCGGAGCTTTTTGCGGGTATTATGCAAAAAGTTCACAATCACGAATCAATTAGTTCACATTTTTTAGAAAATTAAATTACCAGATACGATGAGATCAGTAGCCATTGAGGGTAAAACCAGAGAAGAGCTAGGCTCTAAAAACGCTAAGCAATTGCGCCGTGAGGGCATGGTACCTTGCGTAATATATGGTGGTGGCGAAAATGTCCACTTTTACACCGATAACCGCAGCTTTAAGGAGCTTCTTTACACTCCCGAAGCACTATTAGTAGTGATTAGCATTGACGGTAAGGAAATTAAAAGTGTAGTACGCGACAGCCAATTCCACCCAGTAACTGAAGCCATCGAGCACGTTGACTTTTTTCAGTTAACCGAAGGAGAGCCATTTGAGGTAGTTGCTCCTATCAATTTAGTAGGAAATCCCCGTGGTGTTCGTAACGGTGGTAAGATGAAATTTAACCTTCGTCGTTTAACCATCCGCGCTACCGAAGAGAACCTGCCAGGAATGATCGACCTAAACGTTGATGAACTGAAAATTGGTGACTCTTTAAGAGTAAGTGATATTCCTGCTGTAGGATTTGAGATCTTAGGTGATCCTTCTCGTTCAGTAGTGGCTATCAATACTTCTCGTAACGTAGTTAGCGAAGATGGAAGCGAAGAAGGCAGTGAAGAAGCTGCGGCAGAAACTGCTGAAGCATAAATTGCTTTCCTGTGACTAAGTATCTCATTGCCGGATTAGGAAATATTGGCGCTGAGTACGAGGGCACGCGACATAATATAGGGTTTGATGTGCTAGATGCTCTTTTAAGAGGGTCTAGCATTTCTTTTTCCAGTGGTCGTTATGCGTCCGTGGCCAAATTGAAGGTGAAAAATAAGGAGCTTATTCTTATTAAGCCCACTACCTTTATGAATCTTAGCGGCAAAGCAATAAACTATTGGCTGCAACAAGAAAAAATTCCCCTTCAAAATCTTTTGGTGGTGCTTGATGAGCTAGCACTAGACCTCGGTGTTTTACGCCTGAAAATGAAGGGCAGTGATGGTGGCCATAATGGCCTGAAACATATCAATCAGATTTTGGGTAGGCAAGATTATACCCGTCTGCGATTTGGAGTAGGAAATGATTACCCAAAAGGGCAGCAAATTGATTACGTTTTAGGGAGATGGACATCATCCGAAAGGAAGATTATCGATCCTAAAATAGAAAAAGCCGCCGAGGCAATCAAGTCTTTCGCTCTTGCGGGACCGCAGATTACCATGAATCAATTTAACGGCTAAAATTTCTTTTTACGCGCTAAATTTCTTTTTATCATTATCTACTTTTCTTCCTCAACTTGATTTTTGTAGGGCAATTTGCTAAGCAATAACTCAAGAGCTTCTATTCTTGCTTCAGTTTTCCTATTGGCGTGAATAATATTCCATGGTGAAGCGTCGGTGTCGGTTTTGTTAAACATCTCTTCCTTGTACTCAGTGTATTCATCCCAAAGCTCTTGTGCCTTCTCGTCAACCTCGGTAATTTTCCAACGTTTCAGGGGGCTGCTTTTAATGTCTTTAAAACGCAGAGCCTGTTCGTCTTTACTAATGGAAAAGTAAAATTTGATGAGGTAGGTATCTGATTCCAAAATCATGCGTTCAAAGTCATTTACCTGATTCATAAAAACCTGATATTGCTTCTCACTGCAAAAGCCATTTACGGGTTCTACCACAGCGCGGTTATACCAACTACGATCGAAGAAAACAATCTCTCCTGGTTTCGGTAATTTGTTTACATAGCGTTGAAAGTACCATTGGCCTTCCTCCTCTTCTGTTGGCTTGGGAAGCGCCACGATTCTGTATTGCCTAGGGTTGATATGTGCGGTAATTCTGCGTATTGCGCCACCTTTTCCTGCCGCATCTCTTCCTTCAAATAGGACGATTACTTTTTTATTATTGTCAATAATCCAGTCTTGAGCTTTAATTAGTTGAGCTTGCAGCTCACGCAGACGCAGCTCGTATTTGCTTAAGCGAAGGGCACGGGAAACATCAACTTTATTCTCTCCAAAAAGCTGTTTTAAGCCCATCGGTGAGTTAAGGGTGTCTAGATCTTCTTCCGAAAAATCAAGTATGTCAGTATGGCTTTTCATTTTTAAATATCTATTTGTTCGATGTGACGGTAATAGCGCACAATTACATTAGGGTCGGGTAGGAGAGTTGTTTTCGAGCGCTTGCTTTTGGTATAATCAAATTTAGAAAGTACGTAACGAATGCTTTCGAGACGAGCTTCGCGCTTGTCATTGGATTTAACAATTATCCAAGGACTGAAAGTGGTGTGGGTTTTAGAAAACATTTGCTCTTTATAATGGGTGTAAGAGGCCCATAGCTTTTGTCCCATCTCATCAACAGGCGAGAACTTCCAAATCTTAAGAGGATTGTTCATGCGTGATTTAAAGCGCTTTTGTTGCTCATCCTTAGAAATAGAGAACCAAAACTTTATAAGAATCACCCCATCTTCATAAAGCATATGTTCGAAGGCCGGAACTTGCACCATAAAGCGCTTGTATTCGGCTTTAGAACAGAAGCCCATAACGGGTTCCACCACGGCACGGTTATACCAGCTGCGATCAAAAAAAACAATCTCCCCGGGATTAGGCATTTCTTTAATATAGCGACGGAAATACCACTGGCCTTTTTCTACTTCTGTAGGTTTAGACAATGCCACGACACGCATCGAACGTGGATTAAGATGTTCAGCAAAACGCTTGATGGATCCGCCCTTGCCTGCCGCATCTCGCCCTTCAAAAAGAATGGCGACGCGTAATTTGTGTTTTGCAACCCAACGTTGCAAATTCACTAATTCGGTTTGTAAAAGTATTAACTCCTCCTCATAGCGTTGATTGCGCAAGACCTTCTGGATTTTCATACCTTTTTCATCGGCCAAATCCACTAACTGCTTGCGATTGTGAACCTTGCTAAGTTCTTCGAGATTGTACATAAAAGGCTAAGCTTAAGATAAATTGTTTCTCTAAGTTAATACTTTTGGTCATGAGAAGGATTCTAAATAAATACTTTAATCGGGACTTAGGGATCTGACAAATATTTAGCTTTGGAGAAGGATCAAAACCCCATTCATCTATGAAAATATATTATCTATTAGTTAGCATTCTGCTCTTAACGTCCTGCTCCTTAATGAAAAAAAGCACTAAGGCTGAAGGGCTTAAAAAAGATAAGAGCTTTCAATCTATCACTGTCGGAGAGCGCATTGGATTAAGCGGGGCAGCTACTATATATCGCCTCTTAGATGATGGACAGTATTTACAGGGAAATAAAAAAGGTAATTGGGATACTATTGGTAGAATAAATCAGGAGCAGTTGAAGCAAGCAGCAATGTTGCTTGAGTTAGTCAGTAACTTAGAAGTGAAAAGTTTGGGCGATGGCGATGGAACTACTATAGAATATAAGGTCGAGTCCATTTTAAAACCCAAGGGTTATGTCTACTATTTATGGCCAGCTGGCCGCAAGAAGGTTCCTCAAGAGCTGGCGGACTTTTACGCTTTTATAGTGCAAATCAATCCTAATATAATCAATCTTCAAATCGTCGAATAAGACGTGTTATTTACGATTAATCGCTTCTGCAAAGGCGCGAAAAGTTTCGGGGCTGATGCTCCAATTGGGGGCTTCTATACTACCCCAGGCTTGGGGCAAGTCTGGACTATTAAAGTAATTAACACCAATGAGTTCGGGGCTTGTGTTTATCGTTTCGGTTGCTTTTAAAAGCCAGTTTTTCTGATAAGACTCAGGGCCTTTAACACCAAACTCGGTGAGGAATATTGGTTTTGGAGCAAAGCGCATTCGCCAAGCTTTACGCCGATAAATAGCGCCGAAGGCTTCCTGCTTGGTGGGGTCGGTAATATTCTTATCTGGCAGCCCATAAATCGCAAAGCTGATATAGTCTACAACATCATTACCTGGGTACCACTCTAAGGAGCCGCGATCGCCGGCAGGGCCCCAAACACGTTTTATTTTGGGGCTAAGGCTGTCGCTGAAAAGCATAAAATAGCGATAGGCATCGATATATAGAAAGGGATCTTTGCTTTGCCAAGGATAACGAAAAATCGGTATTTCCATTTCCTGTGAAAAACGTAGATAAATAGTGCGGTTGGTCTGATTGATAAGTGCGTAGAACTCGTTCAAGCGCCTATCGTATTTGCCGAGAAGTAGATTTTCCAAACATTGATCATCGCGGTTACTAAGTGAGTCTTCATGAGCTTCTAAAGTGATAATTAAATCGTGGCCACGTTTTTGGATTTCCCAGAATTTCTCCTTAAAGTCAAAGTCCCCAAAATCCCCAAGGTTTAAGAAGTAGTGCTCGACTTGGACGGTACTTTCTTGACTTAAGTAAAGCTTTGGGTCGTAAACCCCAACTTGAAATGGTAAGGTATCCCTTCGTGCGGATGTTGGAGCTCTCTGAAAGTATTGAGGCGAATAGCCGTAGGAAGCATATTTGTGATGATGGCTTTTAAGAGCAGCATAATCTATAGAATTAAATTTCTCGGAAAGACTATCTGCGGAGGCAAAGACCCATAGAGGCTGATTAAAAAAACGCATACGATGCATACGACGGTATAAGTCGTAATCTATGTCCTGATATTTTGGGTAGGCATCAGGGATTTCCTCGGAGGCTGCAGCAAGACTAATGCTAATGGCGTCTACCCAACGGTTTCCCGGGTAAAACTCCTCGCAGCCAGGGTAACCTGCAGGGGCCCACATCATTTTTAATTGAGGGAGAAGGGAGTCTGCTAATTCGGCGATATAGCGATATGCAGTTATATATTTTTCTGGGTATTCCTGCCACGGGTAAAAACGACCGGGGACCTCCATTTCCGGGTTTAATCGCAGATAAATTTCACCCTTATGTTGTTTAAGCCCTAGCAGGAGTAATGCTATTTTTTCATCGTAACTCCCCACTGGTATCCAGTCTAATGGATTAGATCGATAGCACGGCCAGTACTTGGAACCCCAGGTTTCTAGACTAAGAACTAAGGTACTACTAGTTCCCAAGCCGATGATTTCCTTGGGGTCAAAAGCCCAAGGGTCACTTTGGTTAAACCGGATTTTGTAATGCTCAATTTTCGGAGCTTCTTCTTGCTCCCAGCTTTGTAATGAGAGTTTCGCCACAAAAGTTTCAGAAGCAGGCTTTACAGAATTCAGAACCAAAAAGTCTTTAGCGTAGGCCGGGTAATTAGGCTTGAACCATAAGAAAAACACGGCTAAAACACCAGTAAGTAAAAGCAGGAAACCAAAAGATAGAAACCAAAATAATTTCTGTATCACATTTTTATACTTTAGGCTTAGTTATGGTCGCTTCAGTGGTAGCAGTTGTCCTTGGGGTGTTAGCATAAGTTGCTCCCTTTGTCTTCTTCCGAAAGAAGCGTCATCCACCTCCACAATGATTTCGTAAAGCACCTGAATGACAGGCTCCACCACGAGGGGATTTACTACAAAATCAAACTCTTTGTCAATAATGGGTTGATAGTAAACGGTATTGCTTTGGCCAACAGTGGGTCCAGTTTTAGCGCTGTATTGAGAACTGGCGCTGTATTTTTGATAAGACTGATAACGCTCTACCGGGTATACGACACGATAGGCATCGGTCATATTCTGATTAAGAGTGTCGAGTTTTAGGTTTAAAAGCTTTTCAATCTTAGCTTTCTTTTCACCCAGTTTTAGTAGGGCACGATCCATTAGTTGAGTTTTCACTTTTTCTAAATCTTTAGAAAAGTAATCGACCCTAACCAAGTCAAATATTTCTGATTGAGAAAGGATAAGGCTAATTTCTTTTAATTGCTCTGGGTCTTGATACTCGATATGAAGGTTCTTTTTTAGCTCGAAACCAGCGGGGATTTCGATATAGCTATCACGGCTAAATATCTTTGTTTCTTTCTCGAAGGCGTATAAGGCTATAAAGGAGATCATATCGCTATGCACCTTTAGCTTTTCTTTGCTGGATAAGGTGCCAAGCTTTTCTTCTGCTGCGCTAATTCTGCTATCCATAAGTTTATAAACCTCCTCCGGAGTATTGGCAATTTGGCTTATACTGAAGACAGCCACGAAAGCATCGGCCTTAATATTTGCAAGTCCTTTAGCGCTTATCGTTATATCTGCCCCATTATCAGAGCTTGCTCTCAGGTTGCTGTCATCATAGTGCACGCGGGTTTGGTAGTTCGAGTTACCATAGACTTGAGCGACCATAATGGGACTTAAGGTGAGGCTAAAAATGAGGCTTAAAAAATATTTCATGGCTGAGATTTGTTTTAAAGGCAAGAATAATTTTGATGGTACTTAGAGCTGAAAGGTGAGGTTTTCGCGGGCGACATTAAAGCCAGCCTCTTGGACCTTTTTGCTAGCACTAGACTGCGGGTTTAGTAAAGGATTAGTATGATTGAGATGGATAAAGTAAATCTTGTTTTTATCCTCCTGCGAGAGATTTGCAAAATGCGCCATACTTTCTACCACGAAGGGATGAGGGATGCTATTCATATTACGCCCGGGCAGTTCATCGCCATCAAAGAAGGTGGCGTCTAAAAAGGCATAATCCACCTCTTTTATTAACTCGCGGATGTCAACTTCCCAGGCTTTCCATTTGTCGATATCGGGAATAAAGAGGGCTTTTTTATTAGGCCCTTCAATACGGTAGCCAATGGTCTCTGAGTATTCATCTCTATGGGGGACCTTAAAAACCTGAATGGATAGGCTATCGCCTAGTGGTAAACGATCGAAGTTGCTTAAGGCCTGGGCTGCTACATTGCCATTCTTAAAAAGAGCTTCCCAAGGAGCGTTTTGCTCCAAATAAGTTTTCATTCTTGGCATTAGGTAAAGAGGGAGTTTCTGCGTATTGGCGGCCTCTTTTCCTAGGTACATAAGGCCGGTGTAATGGCCAATATGGGCATGACTCACAAATATTCCCGCTAGCTTAGCCTGATGTTTTTCCTGCATATATTGATGCTGTTGGTTTATATCGGGAGTGGCTTCAAGCAGGAAATACTTCTTTTCCGATTCTTTATATATGGCAAGACTTGCTACTTTCTCGTGCAAATGGGGCTGGTCAAAAACTTTTTGGCAGCAGTTCTTTTTACAAGCTAACTGGGGGTAACCCGCATCTTGAGAAATGCCTAAGACAATAATTTGTGCCCCTCTGTTTTGTGCGGAAAGATCTGGAGACACTAGGTTTCCAAAGAAGACAAATAAGCAATAGGTAAAAAACACAGACCTTGGAGTTTGAATTAAGGAATGAGATTTTTTGAAAACTTCAAGTCGATGAAATGACATAGGATTAGATTTTTAAAGCAGGTTTACGCCAGTTTTTGAGACTAAACTCAAATCGCAAGTAAGTTAGCGAGTTTCGCATTAGCATAGGACGTGCTCAAATAGCTCCTACATAAAATAAAAAACCTCCCTGAACTTTAGCTCAAGGAGGTATATATATGTTTGAAATGTAAACTTAGTTTCCGCTAATGTCAATAGTTTTGCCTGGACTAGGTGCTTGATACCAATCTCCGAAGCTGCTACCGCCACTGCTAGCCCAATTGCCAAAGTTTGGATAGGCTTCAATCATATCGATAGTTTCACTAGGGTGCTTAAAATTAGAGCCATCTAAAATCAGTTCCATTGCCCAAGGTAAGCCATTGGCCGTTTTGTAGGTTCCATTTACATCGTCACCGATATTATAAAGCGAAGGGTCTGCCTCCGAGGTTCCCGTAAAGCCGGGTAAATGCACCTCACGTCCTCTGTTGCTAGTTCTGTAGATATAGAAATCTGGGTAGAAGTAAAGCGCATCATTAGCGCTGAAGTTCAAGGTGAACTTCGTTGTATCAGGTACAGTTGGTGTCTGATTGGGGTCCGTATTGGTATAGAACTCACTTCTTAATTCGTCTGGGTTGTCAAATACAATTATACCATTAGTTACATCAGGATCTAAAGAAGCATCGCCTGTAACTGAAGCAAGCATGTTTGTTTTGGCTTGCTTGTTTAGGTCAACTAAGCGCATCGCCAATCCACTTCCTAAGCCCGCGCCAACGGCATCAAGTGCTACTTCATAGTCGGCAGAAACCCATTGTAGAGATGCGTCGCGACTTAAAGTCACTTTTACATTTACAATAAGGTCATTAAAGTCATAGTCACCCTTACTAGGCCAAAGGTCTTCGAAGGCAATGGTTTGGCGCCCTGAAATAGGCCAGTAACTAACATAAGCCCTGCTAGGGTCGTTTGGGAAATCATCATCACCATCTGCAACGCCGTCACCATCCGTATCCACAATTGCAGCAGGATTACTTAAGAAGGCATTATCTACCCAAGAACTATTATTGAAATTTAGCAAGGCAGAAACCACTGTTGCGCCGGCGGGAACAATCGTCTTAATTCCCTCCGAGTTATTGGCCAAAACTAAATATTCATAAGAGAGGTGGCTGGTGGTACTTGAGTTCGTGTAGAAAAACAAAAAGACTTTTACATTTCCTGAAAAGTCGGAATTGAAATAAATGCTATCACCAGCATTGACAGTGTGCAGTTGCCAAATATGCGTCCAGTAACCTGGGGTCGCCTTAATAACATTACTACCGCCTTCTGAAGCCCAAGTATAATCATTATCCGTGATATACCATTTTCCATCATCCACTGTCCCAGAAGTAGGGTTATAGGCAAATCCCACATTTGAAGCAAAGTCATTTATTTCGAAATCACTATTGCCAATTATATTTACCCCAGGTGGAAGTGCATTTTGTTTATGAAAAGCATTTTTATTTGATTTGTTACCATTAGCGACATCAAGAGGGTCATTAAGATTTAAGCTCACAGAACCAAGCTCGTCCAAAGGCCACTCTTCGCCGGTTGCTGGTAAATTATATACTAAACCAGTTTGAAGTGCTGGCAGGTTTACATTAAAGCTAACCGTATTATTAGTAATTTTTTCTTGAGCTAATGTGTGTCCTTGAGAGTCTTTAATTAGAAGAAGACCGCCATTTAAATCCATCGGCATCGTGGCTGCTGCCACTAAACTAACATCTATTAACCCGCTTTTACTGCTACTCCAGTTAAAATCAGCAGGAGCTACTAAGGTTTCAAAGCTGGTATTGTCAACTATGGTCGTGGCAGTTTCTTCCTCTTTATTGCAAGCTTGAAATACTAAGCTAATAGTGAGCAGACTAAATATCCTTTTCATGAGAACTAATTTGAGAGGTCAAAGATAGCTTTAACATCGATGAAAGGTAGTAAAGTGTCGACGAAATTATAAAAATAATCGATGAATAATAATTCACGATCCGTTGAAAACTAGAATATTGGGGTTAGTATATTCCAGATTTTGTTGTTAATCAAACTATTTTTTTAAAAAAAAACTAAGGGATAAATTAGTTGGCGAGATAAGGTAAAATGCAGTTTTTGAGACGCTTAGAAGCTGATGGTATGGTGAAATGCGCTTAAAAAATGAAGAAAAATAAGTTAAGTATCTGCTTATCAGTTTTCTGATATAGAATAAAATAACAAATAATGACAATCTCTATTAAGAAGCCAGTAGCTCTATAAAAAGTGACTGTTTTCCTTTTTTTCGCTTAAAAGGTCCTTGGAAGCGATTTGAATGTACGTTACTTGTAACCAGCAGCTTGTAGTTGAAAAAGTTCGGCATAGAGTTTCGGTACCGCTAGCAATTGCTCGTGACTGCCAATTTCGTGAACCTTACCGTCTTTAAGAACAAGAATACGATCGGCAATACGCACGGTGCTAAAGCGATGAGAAATAATAACCGCTGTCTTGCCTTGGGTAAGTTTTATGAAACGATCAAAGGCTTCAGTTTCGGCTCTGGCATCTAATGCGGAGGTAGGCTCATCTAAAACTAATACTTCAGCATCCTTCATATAAGCGCGGGCGATAGCAATCTTTTGCCACTGACCGCCCGAGAGGTCCTTCCCGTTTTTAAAGCGTTTACCTAATTGCTGATCGTAACCCAAGGGTAAACTTTCCACTACTTCGGTGGCCAAGCTTTTATAAGCGGCATCATCCAGTCGATCCGTCTCCTCAATGGCATCAATTTTACCTACCGCTATATTCTCGCGTAAGCTTAATTCGAACTTTACAAAGTCTTGGAAGATTACGCCAAAGTATTGCTGATAAGCCTCGCGGTTGAAGTCAGAAATAGGAATACCATCTAAATAGATTGTTCCTTCCGTGGTTTTATAGAACTGTAAGAGTAGCTTGATTAGGGTGGTTTTTCCAGCGCCATTCTCACCCACAAAGGCTAGTTTTTCGCCGGCTTTTAAGGTAAAATTTATGTTACGAACGACCCATTGTTCGCTATTGGGGTATCGAAAGCCGACGTTTTCAAAGCGGAAGCCCTCTTTAATCGTTTTGGGTAAGGGAAGCATTTTCTCGTCACCTTGCTTTTCGAAGCGTAAGTCTAAAAACTCAAAATAATCTTGGAGATAAAGTGCTCTTTCTGTAATGGCGGTGAAACGACCAAAAAAGCCTTGCAATTGGTTTCTACTGCGGTTGAAAGAACCCGCTAAAAAGGTCATATCACCCAGACTGAAAATGCCGCCTACGGTTTGATAAACAATGCTGGCATAAGCGGCATAATAGGCCGTAGTGCCAAGCAGGTTAAAAAAGCCACCCCAAAGAGCGCGTTTTTTGGCAAGAACTTTTGAAGCCAAATAATACTGATTGGAAAGACTTTTAAAGCGTTCGGCAATGTAGTTAGCCAAGCCAAAGAGCTTTACCTCCTTAGCGGTTAAATCACTAGCGCCGGCATAACGGAGGTAATCGAGTTCACGGCGTTCTTGGGTCCATCCGCGTACCAGCGAATAGCTCGTGCCACTGAATTTTATTTCGTTCCAAACGGTGGGGATAATGCTGATTAATAAGAGAATAATAAGCCAAGGTTGAAAGCTAATTACCCCAATAAGGAGGGAAATAATTACCACGGTATCTTGGGCTTGACTGAGCACATTAGACATCAGTCCTACCCTTCCAGTGGTTTGGCGACGGGCGCGCTCTAGCTTATCATAAAATTCAGAATCTTCTAATTGATCGAGACTTATTTCAGAGGTCTTACGGATAATTTGCACCGAAGAGCGGATGGAATACTGATCTCCCAAAAGGGAATCGCTCAGACTGATTCCGCGCGAGAAAAAGTCGGAGAAAAGCGCTAAAATCAATTCTAAACCGATTAGCTGGGCCAAAGGGTAAAAGTCCTTGGCCTCGGACTCCATTTGCAGAACCACTTCGTCCACAATTTCTTTTCCCACCCAAAGCATTAACAAGGGCAACACCGCGCTAAGCAGGCGTAAGAAAACATTACTGTAAAACAAGAGGGGATTAACCGCGCGGATTTCTTTAAAAAAGCGGGGAATAAACTTTAGAGCGGCAAAGCTTTCCTTAAAATTTACTTTATTGGTTTCGAATGAGGTAGCCAGAATGATGGGTGTTTTGAACGGACAAAATTAGCACTTTATTTGCTGAGGAGAACCCATTATATAGAGAAGGGATATGAGACAGAGGCCTTTCTATATAAAGATATTTCAATCCTTAAACACTTCGCTTAAGGGCCATTTTAAATATTCGGGACGAACTGCGGAGACGCCATAGCGGGGAAGATCGATCGCTTTGCCTTGATGACGGTACCGCTAAAAATCTAAATCTTGACCATTGACGCCGGTAGCGATTAGTAATTCTAGATTGTCGTTAAAGCCAATAGCGCTGTAATCGATTAATTTATGATGAATGGAACAGAGGGCCAGACCATTATTTACCGCATCTGGACCCTGGGAGTTATGCCATTGTATAGGCGCGGTTTTTGCCCCGATAAGAGTATTGCGGTAACCTAGCTTATAACCGCAAATCGCACATTTGTATTGATAAGCATCCAGCACGCATTAACGGAAAGAGGGATCTCTCTGTTTGCCTTTGTAAAGAGTATCACCGGCATCAAGTAAACCAGTCGCAAGGCATGGTTTCGCTAAAATGATCGTCCAGTAAGCTTTTAATTAGTAGTTCTCAGGTACTTCTATCACTAATTTGTTTTTCAAAATCTACCGAAAAAGAACCGCGATTATTCAATAAGTTGAGATCCGATACTTTCATATCACCCTTAAAGTCAGGATATAAGTCACTTAACTTCCAATTACCATCGTTGCGCAATCTTACAAAGAAATAGTGTGGATTAAGACCAGCCGAGCCGCCAAATTAAGCGATTAGGTCTTTCACTTCTTCTTTCACTTCCAACCAAGGAAATTCTTTTTGTCCTTTTTTTTCAGCGGCCCCAAGCAAATAATAGCAATAATGGTTTATGCGCTGTGCGCCGCTTTTCCAGGTTTTGA
Organism: Roseivirga sp.; assembly: GCA_051277025.1. GTDB lineage: Bacteria > Bacteroidota > Bacteroidia > Flavobacteriales > Schleiferiaceae > Croceimicrobium. The sequence goes on from JBNMPT010000002.1 coordinate 49,776, forward strand.
GATTGAGGGGTGAAGATTGAAGCATAGTGATTTCGTGAGGGCAGTTTTGCTAATGTAATTGTTTGGGCCTTACCCTAAAGGGTCGGGCTATCCGTTGCAAGTCCTCGCTCATTCTTCGCTGTGGGCTTTCCACTCCTATCCCTAAGGCAGGTCTTCTTCTAAAACCGAAACCTCTTGCTAAGCACCTGAGTTCGATGTAAAATTAGGCATCAGACCTCTTCTAAGTTTATTTCCAATAAAAGTGAAAACCCAGCAGCTAGCTCATTTGCTCTAGCCCGCTACCGCTGTACGATCCAGATTAGTTTTTTCCTTCTATTGAAAATCTGAGGCTATGATTTTAGGTCGAACTCAGGTTCTAAAGAAGGATAGTTTGCCTTCTCATTCTGGAGTGGAGAGAATTTGTTTAAACTCGCCAATCACTCTCATTCTAGCGCTGTTTTCTTCATTAATGACAATGTTCTCATACGAAGAATCAAATGACCGAGGCTTTAAAAGAATCGAAGTATGAGTCCAGGTTTCATTGGTAACAATTTTTTGACTAGAATATAACTTAATCGTAAAGGAAGAGTTGAAATCTTCGTCTTGTATATCTCGGTTTTCAACGAGAAGGATTTTTCCATCTCTGCTACCACCAGTGTAATATTTAAAAAGGCAAATTGAACCGTTTGGTATTAATGGTTCATCGACTCACCAACTACCCTACAAGCGAAATACTCTTCTCAAGGGGTAACACTTTCAGGTCCTTCAATATAAAGTCTACCACGGTTAGATAGCTTTTTCCAGCGGCCTTTCGCAGCCCTCGTCCTAGTTGTTGTATAAAAATGATTGCTGATTCTGTGGGCCTAAGTAAAATAACTTGGTTGACTTTTGGAATATCAATGCCCTCATTAAAAATATCCACTGTAAAAATATAATCCAATTTTTCGGAGTGATTTTCAGTTTCCAACCGCTTAATAGCCAGGTACCTTTCCTCTTCCGAGCTTTCTCCTGTTAAGGCAACCGTCTTGAATCCTTTTGAATTAAATTTATTAGAAAGTTCATGGGCCGCCCGCTTTCTGGAGCAGAACATTAAGCCACGAGTTTCACCATCATCTGTACCGTAGAAGCTCGCGGTTTACGTGATTTTTCTCCGTCAATTATTAAATCAGTAAGGCCATAATAGTGAAAATCACAGAGCATATTTTCTACCATAGCTGGGTGTAGACTTATTTCGTAAGCAATATTATGTTCGAAGATTTTATAGATATCGTTACCGTCGCTTCGTTCAGGCCTAGCCGTCATGCCAAGTAAAAACTGAGGGCGGAAATAATTAAGAAGCTTTGCGTAAGACTTTGCGCCGGATCGGTGAGTTTCATCAATAATGATGAACTCAAAATGAGGACTTTTGAAATAATACGGCCATCATTGAGGGCTGTAATTTTAAGATTCCATTCTTTATTAGTGGTTAATGCCTGAGCAGTAAGGTTGCTACTCCCGACGATTAGATTGTAGTGACCCTTTAATTAGAAGATATATTCTTTAGAATGGAAATTACCAGTAGTTGCAATTCGGAGCTCTATATTGTTAAATTTAGCCAGACGCTTTAGTGCCTCCGGTTGCGTAAAGTTTAAGTACTGAGACACTAATATTTTTCCAGTAAATTTTTTTCTTCTAATTCTTTAAGTTTATTTATGATGGTAGCAAGGCCACTTGCCGTTACAAAGGCCACGGAGATAAAAAATTCTGTGCAGTTTTCTAACTCCCTTAAAAGAGAGGTCAATACCTTTTTAGGTAGCTTCGTTTGGTTCGTTAATAGGTCTGGAAGATACTGCTCATCCGAAAGAACGCTTTTATCGATATAACCAGCAATTAAGCTTTGATTAATGCTTTTAATTGGGTCATTCATCTACCATTAGTTTGTGAACAATTGGCACATCAGCAGCAGCCCAAATCAGTTTTTTTAATTCGCTGGGTAAAAGCCACTCATTATTAATATGTTCATGTAGAACTAGGCTTTCAGAACTTGCTCGGCATAAATAGCTGTGCATTGTAAGTTCGAAATCTGGGTAATTATGAACAACAGTGAGAAAGTGACTTACTATTTTTGGAGAAATACTCAATTCCTCTCTTAATTCTCGAGCCAAAGCATACTCATTGGTTTCCCCTTCTTCAACCTTGCCACCAGGAAACTCATACTTGTTTGAAATATACTCGTACTTGTTTTTGGGCCTCTGGACACATAAAATCTTGTTGTCACACAAAATTACTCCAGCAACTACTTCTACTTTTTTCATTATGAATAATAATAGATCTTTTTTATACAGCTAAGCGGTGTTATTCTCTGATAGAGTTAATTGCAATATAAAGAGTTTAGCCAGGCAGATTATCTTTTATCAATGCTCTTTATGTTGTAAACTGAGTTTGTTGTAAAATTAGGCCTCAGACCGCTTATAAATAGGGGGTTTTAAGCACCGCTCTCCCCCCTTCAGCACTAAAACATGGGTTTTATAGTAAGCCACAGGTCGGTTTTGGTGTAAGCGGCAAGAGTATCAATAGCAAATCTCTAAAAGCGAGTGATTAGCGACCTACTTAATTCGCGTAAACTTCTCGGTTCTACCGAATATGGAAAAGCCGATAAAGCCACGCAGCATAAGATCTTTGCCTTCTAGCCACAAAATGGCATCGTAGGTTTCGCCACTCTGGGGGTCGTAAATTTTACCGTCCGTATACTCTTGGTCCTCAAAGCGAAAGTTATTGATAAAGGTCATGCCTAATAGTGCGCGGGATCGTAATTGTGGGTTAGGGTTGTTCACATCCTTATCGCCTATTTCTAGCCACACGAACTTTCCGAAATAACGATTGTCTTGCTGGTAGATCTCAATTTTAGCATCTTTTTCGGGGGAGTAATACAGGCCGATAATGGCTTTATCGCCGGTACTTTTAGCGGTGAAGCTAAGAATGAAAAACAAAAGGATCAGGTATTTTTGCATAGGGGGAGTTACTGAATTTTAGGGATTAAAAAGGTCTTATTGTCGGTTTAGTAGGTAGCTTTAACAAGGGTCATTATTTTTTGCAGGTATTAGTTAACATTGGAGATTATCAAAGAGTTCGAGCCTAAAGGCGGGGCGAGATGACACAGCTTTTTTGTCTTGCTTTTCCCTCGTACTAGTAACTTTTCCAATGCTATTTAGGTTTAGCTGTCGCTAGATGCGAATTCTGTGCTGCTCCTCTTTAAGCGGCCGCTTAAACTGGTTAATAGGGATTACTTCTGGAAGGGCTGTTAATAAAACAGCGCAGTCCGCGCTTGGCCCTTTCAGGACTGGAGAACCACACTTTAAAATATAGGCGGGTATAAGCCCTTTTTTCTAAGGAGAGCAGATAAAATCTCAGGAAGGAAAGAAGCGGACCCAGGCAAGCTTTCGCCTACGAGCTTGTTATTAAAAAAGTAGCGAAGGGCCATGCACTAAGGAAGAAAAGAATGGAAAGCACTAGTGACTTTATGTTTTGGATAGCTTTAAATTGCGTGGATACACTAATCTTCATTGCTGGCGGGCCAGGCATCTGGCACAACGAAGTAGTATTCTTTCTCACTCCAAAAGTTTTGATTTTTTTGGTATAAAGCGATCAGTTGTGGGCGGCCATTGCTTTGAATGGTTCGCGCGCATTCTTGCTGCAGGACTTCAAAATTTAGTAAGTCTTCTTCCTTAAAATAGATTTGGCCTCCTATCCAAGCCGGTTTGCTTTTTAGGCGCCAATGCTGGCCCGCCTCTTTTAATTGGGGAAGATCGGAGAGCTTCAGCCATTCTCCTCGGAGGTGATGAGAGCTAACTCCTTCACTGATGCAAAATGGTTTCTGCCAAGGATAGAAGAAGATTCCTCTGACGAAGAGTTTTGCCTGGAGCTGGGGGAATTCCTCTTTTATTTCCTTTCGTTCCGAAAGTGGCAATTGCGAGCCCATCAGCTTAATCAGCTTCCTTTGGAGATTATCCTTCGTACTGGGGCCGAGCATATGTTGGGCAGCAGGATTGTTTTCTATTTGCAGGTAAAATTTAAGGGCGATTTCCCAGTGTTCGAGTTTTCCAGTAAAGGCATTTCGGAGAATGAGGTCCAGCTCTCCCAGGGTTATTTTATCTTCAATAATTTGTCGGTTTTCGGCGAGAAGCTCATAGTGAGGATCGAGCTTAATAATGAAGAAAAGGAGCTGTTCGAAATAACGCCCCATGGCCATCGGGCCTAAACTATCAAAATGCTGGTTTACGAGTTCATCCTTCTGATCTTGCTGAAAAAGTATTTCCTTCAACAGCAAAGAGTGACTAGCCGTTTGAATATAGCTTGCTTCTTGTGAAGAAGCTAAAAGGGAAGTGCTATTGACGGCCCACCAGATTCTTTGAAGATGGAGGTTTTTTAAGGCTATAAAGTTCAAATATTTATTTTGGACTAGTAAGTTGCGAAAATTTCTTGGTCTTTGGCAAGCAGGCGATAGCTTTCTCCTTTAAAAGAAAATTCACAGATAAGATCTACCGTAATGTTCGGACCCCATTTGGGGCCATTACGGGCAGTACCAGTGACCTGATAGGGGCTGGAGTTGTCAAAGGTATCAAAGCTTTTAGACCATAACTCAGTTTTATTAATAAGGTATATTTTCTCGAGCTGCAGGCTATTGTCTAGCGTTCTTTGGTTTCTTTCACTCAGTAAAACCCGCGCAGTTAAGGCCCGACCACTCGAGTCGGAAGGGGGCATGAAATCTCGCCAAAGATCGCTTTCCACTTTGAGTAGGTAGTTGTCAATATTCAGCATTTCTGGACTAGTAAGCAGAGCTTCAATTTGATTAGCTTGAAGGTCTTCTTCGAGGTTATCCTCTTTCGAACAGCCAATGAGCGCACTTGAAAAAAGACTGACTAAGACGTATGTTTTTATGCTTGGCATAATTTCAATTTAACCATTTTTAGGTATAAAATGATAACGCTCAAAACTTAAGGAGGTTGGCTTTTCCGAGGAATATCTCGTAAAACCCATCTGGCGCAAGAAAAAAACGAAGTATGAAGACCTTTCCGCTTAAAGGCGGCTAAAAATAACGATCAGTACGGCTATTAAATGGCCTTGGTTTAAGCGGAGATTTGTTTTTAATCTGGGACGATTGATCAGCTTGATAGGGGGCAGTGGGCTTTTTTTTAGAGGAACTTTTACCCGCACAGTGATAGTCTTACAGCAAGGAAGACTATCACCTTATTTTTTTTAGAGCGAAAGAATAGCGCAAGGCTAGCTAAATACTATCGCTAACTTTTGGGCTTGTACATTATTAGAAACTGCACCATAATGGCTAAGGCAATGAGAAAATAAATTTCAATTTGGGTGAATAATTTAATACTGCTAATCGCTTTATCGCTTAACATAACCTGTCGTTTGCCTTCTTCAAGCTGAATAAGGGCAAGAGAGTCGAGATTCTCTCGGATCGTTTTTATTAGTGCTCTTTGTTTTTTTATTAAAGATTTTTCCTGGTAGGAAAGCTTTTTATCAGGAGAACTTAATTGCTCGATATTTAGGTTTAAAGTATTGAGCAGGGTTTTTTCTTTACGGCTAAGCCTAGTCCTAGAAAACTGATCTAACAGCTCTGCAATAAGGATGTTAGCAGCGGCTTGTTCATTGTGAAAGAAATTTGAATCGGCGGTAATAAGGGCGATTTCTTTACGGTGAACCTGAAGGGATAAGTCATAAATAATGCTCTTAGCAATCAAGCGATTCTCGTAGATGTTGACGGTGCTATCTTTGATACGCAGAAAATTATTCCTATCGATGAGGTTAGTGGCTAGCACTAATAAGAAGATTAATAATATTCCAAAAATCCACTTTAACTTATTGACGATAGACATAATAGGAATTGAATAAAGGTTAAGAGCAGTGCTTATACTCAGGTTGGTTAAATTTATGCTATAAACCTGACTTCGGCGTAAAATTATAGTCTCAGATTTTCAAGAAAAGAAAAAGACCAATCTAGATCGTGGAGCTGCAGCGGGCTACAGGAAATGAACGAGATGAAGGATTTTCACTTTTATTGGAAATAAACTTAGAAGAGATCTGAGGCCTAATTTCACCTCGAACTCAGCTTATAAGAGAACAGCGGGACGAATTTATTACACGGAAGGGGAATTATGCGTTAAAGTCTATGGTTTTTAGGCTTAGGCGAGGGTTTTACTGCGGGCGCATCTGGCGAAAGCCAAAAACTAAGTGCTTATTCCTTTAGGCCTAAAAGGGGTTTGCCATTTGTAGTGTACGGCTAAAATGCGGATGAGAATAACGATGAGGACCGCTATTAGTGTGTCTAGACCTGGGGCGAGAGGGGCCTTACGCAATAATAGAAAGCTTAAGCCACCCACTAAGCAGGCGGAGGCGTAGATTTCTTTTCTAAAAATTAGGGGTACTTCATTGGTTAAAACATCGCGGACGACGCCTCCAAAAACGGCGGAAACAATACCCATTATTAGGGCGATTAGAGGGGAGAGCCCGAGACTTAATACTTTTTGAATTCCGAGAATTGTAAAGATGCCAATACCAATGGCATCGAAAAGAAAAAGGCTGCGGCGTAGTTTTAATATCTGATCGTAAAAAAGATAACAACAGAGCATTGCTGCGGGAATACAGAATAAATAGTTGAGGTCTTTCATCCATGCTACTGGACTGGCGCCAATTAAGATGTCGCGGGTAGTTCCGCCTCCTAAGGCAGTTACAAAGCCAATGATAAGGGCGCCCACAAAATCGAAGCGTTTTTCTACCGCTAGTAAAATCCCACTAATGGCGAATACAAAAGTTCCAATAAGGTCGAGATAGTAAATGAAATCGCTTAGGAGCATAATTTACATTAAGAAGCCGTTCTCCGCTTCAAAATTGGGCGGGATATTGCTGTCGTTGATCATTTCACGCAGATCAATTTCTACAGAACGTGCGATTGAAGTAATCGGAACATCATTATAGGTTCCCTCAAACGGGTTTTCAGAATAATCGCCGATCTTTTCCATTAGGAAGAAAATCCAAGTGATTATAGCGGAAACAAAAGCACATAAAAGCAGACTGAAGATACTGTTCTCTCCTTTAAAAACATCGATTAAGCCAAAGGGTAAAAAGGCGCTGAAAACTAAGGTTAGCCATAATGCGGTGGAGGCGTACTGCCGAGGAAAGGGGAAGTTTTTTATCCTTTCTGCTTTACCTTGATCAGCATAAAGGTTCTGAATGATATGAAAGAACTCCATGTGACGAAAGTCTTCATAAACACCTTCATTACGCAGTTCTTGTAAACGTACGGATTGTCGTTTTAGGATCTGCGTCGCTCTATTGGTGCTCTTCTCGGAGGTAGCAATCTCTTCAGGTTTTAAATACTTCGCTAATTCACCGTCAAGCTTCAGATTATAATCTTCACAAATGGTAGGATTATACAACTTATTGAGGCGCTCTTTGGTGTGTTCCCAGGGGCGGCTTAGCCTTAGCTGATGGCGCAAGGCGGTCATCCACGCAATGTGCCGATAGATCAGCTCTTTTTGGAGTTCGCTTGCTTTCTCGCCTTGTACGAAACTACAGGTTGCTGCACCGAAGCTGCGGCTATCATTTACAATGGCACCCCAAATTTTACGTGCTTCCCAAGTGCGGTCGTAGGAACTGTTGTTTTTAAAGCCAAGGTAAAAGGCTACGGCGATACCAATTACACTAAGTGGCTGCCATGGAAAACTAAGACTGATGCCACTAAAATAACTGATGCCGCAAATTAAGACAGCATATAAAAAACCCAAGGTAAAGGGTTTGTGAGACCAGATAAAGGTGGTGACAAGACTGTAATTTCTATTTACAAACATGGGGGGTTTAGTATTTAGTACTTGGTATTTAGTACTTGGTGTTTAGTATTAGGTACTTGGTGTAAACTCAGAGTTTTTGATCGGCATTTTTCTCTGAGCCGAAAACGCGATCCATTAAAAACCGACCGGGATTATTGAGTAGTTCTTGACC
>JBNMPT010000003.1:0-32068 GCA_051277025.1 Roseivirga sp.
CCAAGGCTTGAGCAAAAGGGATTAAGTTTAATCGATCAGACGGTAAAGTTCGATAGAATTCTAAGTCGTCCACAATTAGGTTTTGTAGATTTTATGGATTTAGAGAAGCTCATTGTTTTCCTTGAGAAGGAAGGTGTTTCTCAGGGTGATTTAGATTCTGTTGAGATCGCATTGAAGTATAGCGGCTATATTGGGAAGGAGATTGACAATGCAAATAAGCTGGATCGTTTAGAGAATTTAAAGATACCCAATGGGTTTGATTACTCTGTTTTGAAGAGCATGAGTTATGAGGCTAGGGAAAAGTTAGGAAAAATTAAACCAGTCACAATAAAGGAAGCAAAGGCAGTCAGTGGGGTTTCACCGGCAGATGTAAGTGTTTTGCTTGTTTATATGGGGCGTTAGTTTCACGTGAAACATGAAGGATATAAGTAGTTGTCCGCTCTGCGGAAAAAGTGATTTAAAGAGTGTTCGCAAGGCGCCTTATTACCGAGGAGAGTACGAGGTGTTTAATATCGACGAGTGTTCATCTTGCGGGTTTTGGTTTACAAATCCACAGCCACAGGGAGAGGATTTGGCCTCTTATTACGAAAGTGATGATTATGTAAGTCACACGGATGGAACGGGTAGCTTGTTGGATTTTGTATATAACAGGGTAAGAGATTATGCCTTAAACAAGAAACTATCCCTAGTTGATAAGGCCGTAAGTCAGAAGAATACTTTATTGGATTATGGTGCGGGAACAGGAGCGTTTTTAGTCACCGCAAAGGCCAAAGGTTGGAAGGTGATGGGGGTTGAGCCTTCTGCTGTTGCAAGAGACAATGCTAAGGGAAAAGGCGTAAGCTTACTAAGTGTTGAAGGTAGAGATGCTGTTCAAGATTCATCTTGTAGCGCCATAAGCTTGTGGCATGTTTTAGAGCACTTGCCAGACCTTAAAGAGAGTATGGAGTATTTTAATACTAAGCTTGAAGATAAGGGAGTGCTTTTTATTGCGGTACCAAACCATCAATCACACGATGCGAGTTATTATCAAAATAATTGGGCGGCATTAGATGTTCCTTTGCATTTATGGCATTTCACTAAAAAGGACGTAAATAGGTTAGCAGTGGAAGGGGGCTTTGTCTTAGAGAAAGTCCATAATATGCCCTTCGATAGCTTTTATGTTTCGCTGCTTAGTGAAAAAATAAGGAGGAGTAACTTTGGACCGATACGCGCTTTTTATCGAGGTATCGTTTCTAATCTAAAAGGTAGAAGTCAGAAAAATATGAGCTCGTTAATCTATCAACTAAGGAAGGTTTAGGGCTTCATACGGAGTAAGTTGCTAAACTTAAAAGATACATCAGACATTATTAAACGAACATTGCCGTTGCGTTTAAGATCGAAGGTTGCGTCGCTCAAAACATCGTAAGCGTCTTTGCTGTTTTTAAAGTGAAGAACAGAGGCAAAGCCATCTAACTTAAAATCTATTTGAGTGAAGATAGGGTGAAAGGCTTTTTCGTTTTTGCTGCCCGCCTTCAGGCTTAACTGAATTATCTCTAAAAAGAACTGGAGGGCTTCGCGTTGCCTGTCCTTGCCGAGTTTGGCAAACTCATCAACAAAAGCAAAAATCTCGCGGGTTTTCGCAGTATAACATCCACGCATCCAGTTTTTGAATAAGTTAGCATAAACAAGATAGTTCTGATTGTTCTTGCTGACTTGCAAGGCTTCGATTATTGAACCGCCTGCAAGTGAGGAACTGATCTTAGCATTTTCGCTAGTAAGCCCCTGATGAATTAAAAAGTCTTCGATTTGTTCGGTACTCAAGGGTGGGACAAATACTTTTTGACAGCGGCTCGTGATGGTTTGTAAAAGGGTTTCTGGCCTCTCACTCACTAGGAAAATCATGCTATTATCACTTGGCTCTTCTAGTGTTTTTAGGAGCTTATTGGAAGCGGCAATGTTTAGATACTCTGGTAAATAGATGATGACAAACTTCTTGCCTCCGCTGTAAGATTTGTAATTCAGCTTTTCATTAACCCGTCGAACCTCATGCACGTTTAAAATGGCAGACTTGCCAGCAAGTTGGGCATGGTCTAGCCAATCGTTTAAAGCGAAGTAGTCATGATCGCCAATAAAGGTTAACCATTCACGCATATAGTAATCACAATTAAGGCTTTTCGGAGATTTATCCCTACCTGCAAATGGAAATGAATAGTGAAGGTCAGGATAAGTGTTCTGATCAAATTGAATGCAATTATTGCATTGACCACAGCTGTCATCTGTCTCCGGGTTTTTGCAGGCCAAAAACTTACTGTAGGCTTTTACCAAAGGAAAAGTAAGGCCGGCTGTAGGGCCATGGAAAAGTAGCGCATGACCGTTTCTGTTATTCTTAGCAGATTGTATTAACTGCGTCTTTAAATCGGCTAAACCGGGAATATCCTTTATTTGCATAACTTTTATTAATTGCCTTTCTCGTCAACGAGCATTCTCGTATTTTCGCATCAAAATTAAGATAAATGGCTACTATTGATACTTTAGATTTAAAAGGAAAACGTGTTCTGGTGAGAGTGGACTTTAATGTTCCTTTAAATGAGGCCTTAGAGATCACTGACGACAGTAGAATGCAGGCCCACTTACCTACCATTGAAGCGGTAATTACTGCAGGGGGCATGCCTATCTTAATGTCACACCTGGGGAGGCCTAAGAACGGCGCGGAGGATAAGTTCTCTCTTATTAACCTGGTTTCTCATCTAGAGAAGATAAGTGGCCGACAGGTTGAGTTTGTCGATAACTGTATCGGAGAGGATGCGGTAAAAGCATCAAAGTCGATTAAGGAAGGATCTATTTTGTTACTAGAAAATCTGCGTTTTTATAAGCAGGAAGCAGCAGGGGATAGAGCTTTTGCAGAGAAGCTGGCTCTAAACGGGGATGTATATATTAATGATGCTTTCGGAACAGCCCATCGTGCTCACGCGTCAACCGCAATTATTGCGGAATTTTTTGAAGGAAGAAAGGCTTTTGGGAAGGTGTTACAGAGTGAGATAGAAAATGTAAACAAAGTACTTATCGACGGTAAGAATCCGATCACGGCAATTGTGGGTGGAGCGAAGGTTTCTTCTAAGATTAGTATTCTAGAAAATTTATTGAAGCGCGTAGACAATTTGATAATTGGGGGAGGAATGGCCTACACTTTTATTAAGGCAAATGGCGGTAGCATAGGAAATAGTTTGGTTGAAGATGATTATCTTTCAATGGCAATAGATGTTTTAGCGAAAGCCAAGGAATTGGGCGTGGAAGTATTTCTTCCAGCGGATAGCATAATAGCAGATAGCTTCAGTAATGAGGCAAATACAAAAACGGTAGCATCGCATGAAATTCCAGATGGTTGGATGGGTTTAGATGCTGGACCTCAAGCAGTAGCATCCGTTAAGGAGGTGTTATTGGCGTCCAAAACAATACTTTGGAACGGCCCAATGGGTGTTTTTGAAATGGAGAAATTCGCACAAGGAACTAAGGCTGTGGCCGAGTTTATCGCAGAAGCAACTTCCGGCGGTGCCTTTTCACTTATCGGGGGAGGTGATTCCGTGGCGGCGATTAAAAAGTTTAATCTAGCAGACCAAGTAAGTTATGTGAGCACTGGCGGAGGAGCAATGTTAGAGTTTTTAGAAGGCAAAACATTACCAGGAGTAAAGGCAATTACCGGCTAGTCGGCGTCTTTAATTAGGTACTGCTTGTCTAAGAGCGTATCGAAGTTTAAAGCGCTCGCAATTTCTTCACCGTATTCGCTGATTATGCGAAAGTATTTACTTTCGTTCATGGTGGATTTCTGGAATATTGGGCTGTTTTTTTGGGCACGGTTTAAGATAAAAATACCCACACCCACAATTACTAACCATTTACCGAGGCCTAAGATTGCTCCGAGAATACGATTAATCCCACTCAAGGCTACGAGTTTTAAAACGCGTGTTAACATGCTTGCTAGGGCATTTATTAAGAGGATGGTTAGAAAGAAAACAACAACGTAACTAATAATCTTTAATTCGAAATCGGCAGACTTGAAGTATATTGTGAAGTATTGAAAAACATATTCTGATAACAGGTAGGTAAAAAGAACTCCAACAAATAAACCAGTCAAGGCCGCCACTTCTCGAATGAAACCCCGGGAGAAGCCTTTGATCAATCCAAAGGCTAATGGAACTAATATTAGTAAGTCTAGAGTGGGCAGTTGAAATCAATTTAGTGGGTTACTAAGTTAAAACAAAAATATGCTAGAAAAAGAGAATAGATATAATTGGCAGAAACTTATTGAATTTATTAAACAAAAGTTTAGTGATGGTGAAGAACCTGATCTGGATTCAATACTTTTTTTAATAGGGGTAAGAGAGCTGGGTATAAACAAACGACGCTTTAAGAAGGACGAGAAATTGGACATACTGCACATTGCAATATGTCGATTGTTGGTTCCTTATGGCTATTACAAGCTAGTTGGTTCAGACGAACAGGGCTGGCCTCATTATGAGTTGGTAGAGAAACTACCACATTTAAAGGCGGGAGAGCAAAGTATTTTAATGAAAGAAGCGATTCTTCGTTATTTTGAGGAAGAGGAAATTCTGATTTTATAAGAATTAATCAAATGAACAGCCGATTAAGAGGCTGTCATAAGGCTCTAAATAAACAGTTTTTATTACTTGTTGATTGGGAAGCAAGCGAATTTCGCTGCAGCCAATCCAGTTGTAATCAGGTCTTAACCCCCTGCTTGCGCGGATGCTTAAAGTAGCAGCCTCACTATATTTGAAATTTACTTCTCCAACTTCATTGGTAAATCCAGAAAGCCAGACCTGGTTTCCTGGAATGGGAGCGGCTATTTCAACATAAACATTCTGGACCCTAGCGGTATCGCTTTGGGTTTTTACAACTACAGTAAAGGGGTAGTCTGGGTTTAAGTCATCAAACTCACAACCGCTGACTATTAATCCTAATCCAAAAAGGGATAAGAAAATCTTTTTCATAAATTTATTGATCATCGCGACAGCCATTGTCTGCGTCGTTGTAAAGTTTCAACTCCAAGTTTACGGTTTTCACCCCTCTTTCTAGCTCAGCAAATGAGCAAGTCTTGTAAGGGCTCTTAGTAGCAACGATTTCTACAACTGCCTTATTCTTTAGGTTTATAGATACTTTCCCCTGTTCGTCACTATAGAGGTAATAATCAATATTGGTGTTATCTACAGGGGCGTAAATATGGACCAAAGCGTTCTGGACAGCGACTGTGCCACCTTCTACCGTCAGGTATAAATCTAGAGAAAAATCTCTATCATCGGTTGAACAACCACCAAAAAACAGCGCCGTTAAAGCACTTACTGTAAATAGTCTTATCAATTTGCTCACCATATAAGCCGAATAATTTTCATCTTTGCGGTTTCAAATATAGTAATTAACGGAGGCTAACAAGTATTTAGCATCGAGAATGAAAGAACAAATAGATTTACTTAGTCAGGAGATAGCACAATTCTCTTCTAAGAAGCTGGAAGAGATAGAATCTTGGCGCGTGAAAATGCTCGGAAAAAAAGGAGCTTTAACAGCCTTGTTCGCGGCCTTTAGAGACTTATCACCAGAGGAGAAGCGCAGCTTAGGAAAGCCTTTAAATGAGCTAAAGGTGTTGGCCCAAGAAAAAATAAATAGTTTAAAGGAGCTTTTAGACGATCTGGAGTCGGGGGCCTCTGGCTTGGACCTTAGTAGACCGGCCAATTTTTCCAATTTAGGTTCGCGCCACCCTGTCAATCTTGTGAAAAATGAGATTGTGGGTATTTTTAAGCGGATCGGCTTTAATTCTAGTGAGGGACCAGAGGTGGAGGATGATTGGCATAATTTCTCGGCTCTTAATTTTCCAGAGGAGCATCCGGCTAGGGATATGCAAGACACCTTCTTTGTGGCGAAGGATCCGGATTGGGCCTTGCGCACACATACCTCTAGTGTGCAGGTTAGGGTAATGGAAAATGAAAAACCCCCTATTCGCACGATCTCACCAGGTCGTGTATTCAGAAACGAGGCTATCTCAGCTCGGTCACACTGTTTTTTCCATCAAATAGAAGGATTATATATTGATGAGGGTGTAAGCTTCGCAGACCTCAAGCAAACGCTGTTATTCTTTGCACAAGAGTTTTTTGGTCCTGAGACAAAAATCAGGCTACGCCCATCGTACTTTCCTTTCACAGAACCTAGTGCGGAAATGGATGTTTATTGGGGACTGAAAAATGAACGTGATTACCGAATGACCAAAGGAACCGGTTGGTTAGAAGTTTTGGGATGTGGCATGGTGGACCCAAATGTGCTTGAAAACAATGGTATAGACAGCACAAAGTATAGTGGTTATGCCTTCGGAATTGGTGTTGAGCGAATTGCTCTTCACCGCTATCAAATCCCAGATATCAGGCTTTTGTTTGAAAATGATCTAAACTTTTTGGATCAATTTAAGACCGCATATTAGAAGATAGAAAAAGTCAGGTTAGTATAAAATAAAAAGCGTCCATTAGTAGCAATACTAATGGACGCTTTAGTTTTAACTTATTCGTTTAGTTATCTTCGATAGTTGCAATCTTCATCATATTGGTCATACCTTGATCGTCTATTGGCATACTGGCAATTTTAACAATAAGGTCGCCACCGCTAACTAGACCTTTATCGGTAACAATTTTCTTAATGTCTTCGAAGGTCTCATCGGTACTAACCATTTTATCATAGAAGAAGCCTTGTACTCCCCAAAGTAGACTCATGGTATTGAGAATATTTCGGTTAGAAGTAAACATTAAAATATTACTTTTTGGTCTGTGAGCTGCAATTTTGAAGGCAGTATAGCCGCTAAAGGTCATGGTTAAAATAGCAGAGGCTCCAATCTGGTCCGCAACTTTACTGGCATTATAGCAAATAGAATCAGTAATAAATCGACGGTTACGGTAGCGTGGGGGGTTTTCCGCCTCCACTTTTACTTGGCCGCTTTCTTCTACATGGGCAATAATCTTAGACATTGCCTCTACCACTTCAACGGGGTAATTCCCTACTGAGGTTTCTCCGCTTAGCATTACAGCGTCCGCTCCATCCAACACAGAGTTCGCAACGTCGTTTACCTCCGCTCTGGTAGGGGTAAGTTGCTCAATCATCGTTTCCATCATTTGTGTTGCAATTACAACAGGCTTTGATTGAAGATGGCACTTATTAACAATCATTTTTTGTATTAGAGGCACGCCTTGCATCGGTACTTCAACACCAAGATCTCCGCGAGCAACCATAATAGCGTCGGAAGCTTCAATAATCTCATCGATTTCAACTACCGCCTCTGGTTTTTCAATTTTAGAGATGATATGACACAGGGAATTGTTCTTCTGCAGGATGTCTCTAAGTTGGTATACATCATTCGGGTTTCTTACAAAGGAAATAGCAACCCATTCTACGGCAAGTTCCATTGCTACTTCAAGATCAGCAAGATCCTTCTCAGTTAAACAAGGCAATGAAATTCTGGTATTGGGAAGGTTCACCCCTTTTTTGGACTTTAAGGGACCTCCTTGTATCACTTTGGCTTCAACTTTATCTACTCCGTTGCTGCTAATCGCTATTAATAAAATTTTACCATCATCTATTAAAATGCGATCGCCAATTTTAACATCAGAAGCGAACTGCTGATAGGTCATGAATACCTGTTTGGAGGTACCAATCTCGTCTTTATTCGTAAAAGTTAAGATGTCATCTTTTTTGAGTACCGCACCTTCTTCTACTTTACCAACACGTAATTTTGGCCCTTGTAAATCGGCAAGAATAGCCACATTTGTATTCAGCTGTTCGTTTAGACGTCTAACTTGAGCCGCTAATTCTCGGGCGCTATCGTGATCGCTATGGGAAAAGTTAATGCGAAATACATTAACACCAGCTTGTACCATGTTTACCATTACCTCGTAATCGCTTGATGCTGGTCCTAAAGTGGCAACAATTTTTGCTTTGTTATTTGTCATCTTAATAGTTTAGTGTCTTTTTTAGATTTATTACCTGTTTGTTAGACAGTTCTTTGTGAGCTTTTATGGTCTTAAGTGAACTTAAAGCGACTTGCACTTCTTCAAGTGTTTGCCGTTCTTTTTCTTCAGATTCTAACCAAAGGAAATAGTTAAAACCTTCTTTATTCGCAATTGCCGTCCCAATGGCCTCCCTGTTATTGCTGAAAAGAGAACTTGGTTCTTCTTTAAGAATTTCACCGGTATAACTTCTGTTTTCCATTAAGCGAAACTCAATGTCTAAGGCTTTATTAAAGAAGCCGAAAAGTATAAAATTAAATGTTGACTTAGTGTTGTTTTTACACAGATCTTTATTTAGCCGAGAAAACTTAAAATTAGCGTATTTGTTTAGCTGATAAACAAGGCTTAAAACTTGAAGGTCAGAATAGAAACCAAAACCAGCGATTTCATTTTCCGGCCAAGTTCCAAAGTCAAGTTTATGTCTCTGCATAAGATAGGTTTAATACTTTAAATGCATTTTTAGCAGCTTCTTCTTCCGCCTTTTTCTTAGAAGCACCGGAACCAGTTCCAAGGAGCTCTTGCTTTTTGAAACAGCCCACGTGATATAATGGGTTATGGCTCTCACCTTCACTGGAAATCACGGCAAAACGAATGGGTTGACGGGCTTTTTGGCCCCACTCGAGAACGGCACTTTTGTGGCTTGTAAAGCGCTCGTCCAATCTTTTTAGATCAATTTTATCTAAGATACGTTTTTCGAGAAAGCGTCCACATTGTTCGTAACCTAAATCTAAATATAGGGCTCCGATAAGAGCCTCAAAGGCGTCGCCGTAGATTGACTTTGCTTCGGTTCCCCGTGAAGGATGAAATTTTAGTAACTCTGCTAAACCAAGGGTTTGCCCTAACTCGTTTAGATGTTTACGACTAACGAGTTTACTGCGTAAATTGGTTAATTCGCCTTCTTCTTTAAGAGGAAATTTACGGTATATATAATCTGTTATAACCGCTCCCAATACAGAATCTCCTAAAAACTCCAGTCTCTCATTATTAAGTTTTTGACCCTTTACTTCAATAGAAGCAGAACTATGCACGAGGGCGAGTTCGTAGAGACTTATATTCTCGGGTTCGACTTTGAGAATATCTTTGATTTTTAAATAAAAATTCCCGCCATTTTTAGGGCGGGAATTAAATTTTTTGAACCAAGTAAAAAGCATCCTTAATGGTTGATTAGCTTAATTTACGGAAAAGTACAGAAGCATTGTGACCGCCAAAACCAAAAGTATTACTAATTGCCGCTCGAACTTCTCTTTTTTGAGGTTTGTGAAGGGTTAAATTAAACTGCTCGTCGATGTCCGGATCTACAGTACTATGATTAATAGTGGGTGGGACAATACTGTTCTTAATGGACAGAATTGCGGCAATTGCCTCAACTGCACCAGCGGCCCCTAGTAAATGGCCAGTCATGGATTTCGTAGAGCTGATATTAAGCTTGTAGGCATCTTCTTGGAAAACATCTTTGATAGCTTTTAGTTCCGCTACATCACCTAGTGGCGTAGAAGTCCCATGTACATTAATGTAATCAATGTCGCCGGGCTTTAAACCAGACTCTTCTAAAACCTGCTCCATCACACTCTTAGCCCCTAAGCCATCAGGATGAGGTGCGGTAATATGGTGAGCATCGGAACTAATTCCGCTACCGACAAGTTCCGCATAAATTTTAGCGCCTCGTGCTTTTGCATGCTCATACTCTTCAAGTACGATACATCCAGCGCCTTCACCCAAAACAAAACCATCACGTTCCTGATCAAAGGGACGACTGGCAGATTCAGGTGAATCGTTACGAGTACTTAATGCATGCATTGCATTGAAACCACCAATTCCAGCCTGATTTACGGCGGCTTCACTACCGCCTGCTAGGCAGATGTCTACCTTCGATAATCGAATGTAATTGAAAGCGTCAATCATGGAATTAGTGGAAGAAGCACATGCTGATACAGTGGTATAGTTAGGACCTCTAAACCCATATTTGATGCTGATGTGACCAGGAGCCAGATCGGTTATCATTTTGGGAATAAAAAAGGGATTAAACCGCGGGCTACCATCGCCTTTAGCAAATTCCATACATTCTTCAAGGAATGTGTCCAAGCCACCGATACCAGAACCCCAAATAACACCAATACGATCAGGGCTAAAATTGTGATCCTTTATACCAGCATCGATAACAGCTTCTTCTGCTGTAACCATTGCATACTGACTAAAACGGTCCATCCTCCTCGCTTCTTTGCGAGGTATGTGGTCCGAAACATCGAAACCTTTCAGTTCACAAGCAAATTGCGTTTTGAACTTTTCCGGATCGAAGCGTGTAATTCGGGCAGCACCGCTTTTTCCTGCTAGCAATGCTTGCCAATAGTCGTCAACGTTATTCCCGATAGGAGTTAAGGCCCCTAAACCGGTTACTACAACCCTTTTCAGCTCCATTTTACTTCTTAGCCTCCTCTATGTAGGCAACGGCTTGGCCTACGGTTGTAATATTTTCCGCCTGATCGTCAGGAATCTGAATATCAAATTCTTTTTCGAATTCCATTATAAGCTCAACTGTGTCTAGCGAATCGGCACCGAGGTCGTTAGTGAAGCTAGCTTCAATAGTAACCTCATTTTCGTCCACTCCTAGCTTGTCTACAATGATAGCTTTTACTTTGGAAGCAATGTCTGACATGATAATTTGTTTAAATATAGGCTGCAAAGAAAGGAAATAATTCAAAATGCGCACGATTAAATGACAATTGGTTTGCACATTGTTTGTATTTTCGTTTCATCAAAAGACCTCATGAAGAAAATTGTGATCCTAGCTTCGGGCTCAGGAACTAATGCAGAAAACATTGTTCGCTACTTTGAAGATAGCGACTTAGCAAGAGTAGATGCCATCATTACTAATAACCGTAAAGCTGGTGTTATAGATAAAGCTAGAAAACTCGGGATTAGCTGCTTTGTATTTGAAAATCAGTCAGTTGAGACTGGTGATTTAGCAAAGAAATTAAACTCTTTATCGCCAGATTTAATTGTTTTAGCTGGTTACCTCAGGCTCATTCCGGAGGATATTATCGGTGCTTTCCCCAAGAGAATTATCAACATCCACCCTTCCCTTTTACCCGACTATGGTGGTGCCGGGATGTACGGAAAATACGTCCATCAAGCCGTCGTAGAAAATGAAGATGAGGTGAGCGGAATCACAATTCATTACGTAAGTAAGGATTATGATGAAGGCGAAGTGATTTTTCAGGAGGAAGTGGAAATCGACATTGAGGACGAGTGGCAAGATGTGGATTATAAAGTGAGGGAGTTAGAGTACAAGCATTACACAGAGGTAATCGAGTATCTCCTTCCAGATCTATAAATGCAAATTTTTATCTATACCGATGGTTCGGCAAGAGGTAACCCCGGTCCGGGAGGCTATGGGGTAGTCTTGGAGGCGCAAGGTAAAAGAAGAGAACTTTCGGAGGGCTTTCGCTTAACGACTAACAATCGCATGGAGCTTCTTGCTGCCATAATGGGCTTGAAATCTTTGAAAAGTGATGGTCATGATGTGCATATTGTCTCGGATTCTAAATATGTGGTGGATGCGATTAACAAACGCTGGCTTTTTTCGTGGATAAAAAAGGGCTTCAAAGACAAGAAGAATGTGGATTTATGGAAGATGATGATTCCAGAATTAACTCGACATCAACCAACTTTTCATTGGGTGAAAGGTCATAATGAGCATCCTCAAAATGAACGGTGTGATACACTAGCGGTCGAGGCAAGTAAACAAGAAAAGCTAAAGGTAGATGAGGCCTACGAGCTAGAAAAAAGTGGTGGAAACTTCTTTTAGAATAAGATATACTCTTCCGGATCCACGGAAAAACGATTATACCAAAGTTCAAAATGTAAGTGAGGCCCAGTACTGAATTCCCCAGTATTGCCGATTATTGCAATTGGTTCACCCGCGTTCACATCTTCACCCTGCTTTTTTAGTAAAGCAGAATTATGCTTGTACACGGAAATAAAATTATCGGCATGTTGTAAAATAATAACATAACCGGTTTCAGCGGTCCACTCAGCCAAAATAACCCTACCATCTTGGGCAGATTTGATAACCTCATTTTCTTTGGATACCACATCAACACCTAAATGATTGAGTTCAACGGAAAAGCCGTTCGTTACCAAACCTTTTAAAGGAGTGAAAAAGTTAATGCTTTCGATGCTTAAACGAGAGGACTGTCCAACAGGCACACTAAAACGCTCTTCATCCTCTACAATTTTACGTAAGATGGAATCTTCTTCGCTTAGACCAAGTTGAATTTTTGCTTTATTTAAACTGTCGATTATAAGGCTATCAGAAAAATCTAGTGGGCTATTACCTTCTATAATACCGCGCAAATTGAGCATATAAAGGTCATTATAGGAAAGTTGCTCCTGTAGGCTGTCGGTTACAGCGGCTAACTCTATAGCTTGTTTTTTTAAAGCCGTACTCGAGTAGCCGGGAATGTATTCTCGTAGAGGCGTAAAGGCAATTAAAAGCGTTGTACTAGCAATAAGGAGAATGACAGAAATACCTGCGAAAACGAATACATTAAGGCGGCTAAGCTTGAAAGATAGCTTCTCCTCAAAAGTGTCGTCATTTAAAATTACCAAGCGGTATTTATTCCGAAGCTTGGTAATTACTTTCTTCTTTTCCTTTTTTTCTAAGCCCATGATTAGCGCAAATATCAGAAAAAGAGTGTCAACATCTTTTTTTTAAGGTTAAAAGACCAAGACTTTATGTGATTGCTAAAAACTTCTAGCTTATTAATTCGTCCTTCGTATTTTATTACAATATTTTCGCAGATAGTTTGTTAATACCATTCACCTATTTTAAGGTAAACACGTGAGAGTTTTTTCCTATTTAATTATCCTTCTAATTTCGGCTAGTATTTTGCCGTCTTGTTCGCGCAGTAAAGATATTTTTACCGCTCGCTCTTATCACCGGATGGTTAGTAAGTATAATGTTCTTTTTAACGGCGAGCAAGCTTTAATGAAGGCTGAGGCGGCTATGAAGTCTCAGCATAAGGATGATTTCGACCAACTTCTGAAGATTTACCCAGGGCTCGATGAAAAAGGAGCAGGTGCAGTAAAGCCTGACTTAGAAAGGGCGATTGAAAAAGGCACGAAGGTCATCACCAATCATTCGATGATGATTGAGAATAGACAGCGAAACATCTTTATTGATGATGCTTACCTGCTTATTGGGAAGGCACGCTATTACGACCGCGATTATATGTTAGCGCTAGAAACTTTTAACTATGCTATTCAGGAGTTTCGTAAACCAGAAGTAAGAATGCAGGCTGAGCTTTGGGCGGCCAAAACGGAGACGGCGCTGGGCAATTTTGTCGCAGCAAAAGAGCGCTTTGAGCGGTTATACAGCGACAAAGTATTGTCCAAGCATCTTAACGCCGATGTATATGCGGCTTTCGCAGAATTGGAAATAGATCAGGACCGATATTTAAATGCCTATCAACTTTTAAGTCAAGGAGCAGAAAAAACGCATAAGAAAGCAGAAGAATTGCGTTGGCTTTATATCTGTGGTCAATTACAGTCAAGTCTCGGAAACGATTATGAAGCCAGTCAGCTTTTTTTAAAAGTTATTAAAAAAGGTCCTCCCTACGACCTGCTCTTTAATGCACAGTTATGGCGGGCGAGAAGTTATGATGTAGACCTTATGGACCCAACTAAGGCTTACGATGAGCTTAAGAAGATGCTTCAGGATGATAAGAATTTTGATAATCGTGATCGCATCTACTATGTAATGGCGGAGATAGCTAATAAGCTAGACGAGTGGGAGGATAGAGATGGTTTTTTAAAAACCTCTATCAAGGCCAGTACGATCAATCAGGTGCAGAAAGCATTAAGTTATTTATGGTTGGCCGAGATTAACTTTGAAGATAAGCTCTATGAAAATGCCCAAGCTTATTATGACAGCACTTTTCAGACCTTACCTTCGGATCATTTAAAATACCCAAAAGTCGCTTTAATGCGAAAAAGTTTAGGGAAATTGGTGGGTAATTTGAATACTATCGCTTTGCAAGATAGTCTTCAATCTTTAGCCCTAAAGAGCCCCGCTGATCAATTGGCAGCGGTAGAAAAAATAATTGAAGAGATTAAACAGAAGGAAGCGGAAGCGGAAAGAGCAGAAAATGACGCTCTGGACAACCTTGCATTTAACGGGCGTAATAATAGCGATGGTGGAGGACTAAACGGTCTTGCCGGGATGGGCTCTGCCAATACCGAATTCTATTTTTATAATCCTACCCTGCGTTCAAGTGGCGTGGGAATCTTTGTGGCTAAATGGGCTAATCGCAAACTAGAAGATAATTGGCGGCGTGCTAATAAGACGGCGGTACAGGGAAGTATATCGAAACCTCAGGAGGCAGATAGTAGCGAAGTAACGACTGTAGATGGGGAAAAAGAAAATAACTCAAAACATGACCCCCAAACATACTTGGCTAATATCCCGAATGATCCAGAAAAGGTTGCGGCTTCCCACATGTTGATACAAAATGCCTTACTAGATAACAGTATAATATATAAGGAGGAGATTAAGGATTTAAAGGCCGCGGCAGCAAGTGTCTTAGAGTTGTTAGGTCGTTATGCCGATTATGTTGCTAGAGATCGGGCTTGGTACATATTATATAGAATCTATACAGTAGCAGAAAATGCGGCAGAGACGGATAAGTACCGGCAATTGATCCTAAGTACCTATCCTTCTTCTGAGTATGCTTATCTAATTTTAAATGAAGGCAAAGAAGAGGTGCCTATAAACGAGAAAGAAGCAAAAGAAAAATACAAAGCAGCGTATCAGGCTTACGAAGGTAAATCTT
Organism: Roseivirga sp.; assembly: GCA_051277025.1. Classification (GTDB taxonomy): domain Bacteria; phylum Bacteroidota; class Bacteroidia; order Flavobacteriales; family Schleiferiaceae; genus Croceimicrobium. The sequence goes on from JBNMPT010000003.1 coordinate 14,864, forward strand.
ACCGAAGCGCGCAAAGCATGGCTAATAAAGGTTTTGTTTCCTACGAGGAGAGTCGTTATGGTGCCAAGTTCTTACTCTTACGCGCTTACGCGGAAGGAGCTCTTCAAAATAAGGAAGAGTTACTAAAAACCCTGCAAGAAGTATTGGAAAGGTATCCGCGCACCGAAGAATCTGCAGAAGCGAAGAGAATTCTTGATGCACTTTCTCTGGGAGGAGATGCGGATGGCGGCGAGGGGAAGGAACAGAAGAAGTTTAGTTATAAAACAGATTTTAGTAATCAACATCGCTATCTTCTTGTGGTTGCAAACAAAGGAGGTCCAAGCGCCAATCAGATAAATATTAAGTTGGCAAACTTTAATGCAAAATACTATCCAAACGATAAGCTACTCGTTAAAAGTGTTTTAATGGGCCTAAAGAAGAACGTTATAATGGTCAGTGGTTTAGCTAATAAGTCCAGGGCCGAGCAGTATTATCAAACTCTAAATAGTGAGAAGTATTTGGAGAAAGAGCTTTTATCCGTTGATTTTAAACAATTTGTAATTTCAAATGCTAATTTTGCGGAGTTTTACAAAAGACAAGATGTAGAAGGTTATCAAACATTCTTCAATTCTCATTACCTCAAAAAAGCTGGAAAAAGATGATTAAAAAATCCAAGGAACCAACAAGTGGCGGAAGCAGTAGCAACAGAATCTTGCAAGGCACTAGTATAGAAGGTGAAGTAGTTTCTGATGGCGACTTTCGTGTCGATGGTCAAATAAAGGGCAATATTTCTATAAACGGTAAACTGGTGGTGGGTGAAAAAGGTTACGTGAACGGTGATATAAAATGCGGATCAGCCACAATCTCTGGAAGGTTAGAAGGTAAATTGGTAGTTGAAGATTTGCTAACCTTAGAAGATAGCGCCAGGGTGGAAGGCGATATTTTTACGATGAAATTATCGATTCAACCAGGCGCGGAGTTTAGTGGCTCTTGCAAGATGGGCGCTATAGTGCGTGAAATATCAAAGAATGACAAACAAAGAACCGGGCAAGAAAGGGCCGAAAAAATCTCTTAAAAGCTACCTGCAGGTTACCAGCTCCGTTTTTCAAATGGGAGCATTGATTGCTATTGGTGCCTACGGTGGTAAATACCTAGATCAGCAATACAGTTTTGAAAAAGCTTGGTTTACTATGTTGGGAACCCTTTTAGGCTTATCCGCAGGTCTGTATATGGTGCTAAAGTCAATAAACACTAAATCTTAAGTCTACATTCTTTAATAGCTTATGTTAAACGTATTGTTGCGCAGGCCTATTCTTCTGTTGTTTCTTTCCTTAAGCTTGGCCTTTTACGCCCACGCCAATTATTTGGATGCGCATGATTTCAATTTGGCAAGCTTTCGTACTTGGCAAGCATACCTCATAAACTTTAGCCTTGCATCTATAATTATTTTTATTCTTGGGCGCCTTCCGGCGCGCATGCACGGTAACGAGGGTTTTGTTTTTATGGCAGGTAGCGCAATAAAGTTTGTTTTCTTTTTCATCTTTTTCTACCCATTTTTCAAGGAAGACGGGGAAATTCAGAATATTGAATTCGCTTCATTTTTTGTGCCTTATGCTATCTCTTTGAGTATCAAAACATTGCTTTTATTGGTAAAGCTTAATAGGTCTTGAGGCGAGCCATCAAAAAAGAGAGAAAAATTATATAGTTCAGAAAGCATAATTGTGTACTTTTGCGCTGATTTTAAAATGACCCTTGAAAGCCGAGTTATGCAGACTAAAAGATTCGGATTATTAGTCCTGATGTTCTTCTTTTTGATGTCCCCTTCAATGATGGCCTCTAATTCTCATGGCGAAAGCACTGAGCTTACTATAAAAGAGCAGATCAAAAAGGATATCGATCACCACTTAAAAGACTCTCACAGTTTCCATCTGTGGGGTGATCATGATAAGGGAACCGCCGTAGGCTTTCCTCTACCTGTTATTTTACTGGTTGATTGGAGCCAGTTTCACGTATTTTCTTCTTCCGAGTTTCACCATGGGAGCGGACTAGTGGAAAGTAAAGGCCTTTACTTCAAAGAGTATCACAGCAAAATTTATATAACCGATTCCGAAGGTCATATAAGCTATGATGAAAATCATGAATTTGTTGCCAACACAAGGCCTATTGATTTTTCTATCACTAAAAACGTTTTTAGTCTTATTCTGATTTCAGCGCTGATCTTCTGGATTTTCAGCACTGTAGCAAGAAACTATAAGAAAGATGCTGTTCCCCGGGGAATGTCAAAAATATTTGAGCCTTTAGTGATCTTTGTTAGAGATGAAATCGCAATTCCTAATATTGGCGAAAAGCATTACAAGAAGTATATGAATTACCTCCTTACGGTGTTCTTCTTCATTTGGATGATAAACATATTTGGACAAACTCCCCTAGGTATAAATATAACGGGTAACATCGCTATTACTTTTGCCTTGGCGCTGATGACGTTCTTAATTACCACCTTTACTGCTAACAAAAATTACTGGGGACACATATTCTGGATGCCAGGAGTGCCTTACCTAATGCGGGTGGTCTTAGCGCCGATCGAATTATTGGGGATTATTATTAAACCTTTTGCATTATTGATCCGTCTTTATGCGAATATATCAGCCGGTCACGTCGTAATCATGAGTATTATCGGATTACTATTTGTGTTCGAAAATTGGTTTGCCCGTGGAGCCTTTTTAGGTTTGGGTTTATTCCTTTCGGTTATAGAATTATTAGTTGCCTTTTTACAGGCGTATATTTTCACCATGTTGTCTGCTCTTTACTTTGGTAGTGCGGTAGAAGAACATGATGATCATTAAGATTTTTATTAATGCTTAAATTTCACAAACCATGGAAATTCCAACTATTGTAGGTGCAGGTTTGATCGTAATTGGTGTAGGTATGGGTATTGGCCGTATCGGTGGTTCCGCAATGGAAGCTATCGCTCGTCAACCAGAAGCATCAGGTAAGATCCAGAGTGCAATGATTATTGCCGCTGCCCTTATTGAAGGTATTGGTTTCGCCGCGTTATTTGCGTCGTAACTTACCATTTACCGAAGACTGTAGGGATTGCCTGCAGTTTTCGGTTAATTTTTTATCAAACGGATCAAAATAAAAGAAAGTGGAAAAGCTTATAAATGATTTTTCAGTAGGGTTGTTTTTCTGGCAGACTGTACTGTTTTTGGCACTATTGTTCCTTTTGCGCAAGTATGCGTGGAAGCCGATTATGGCCGCGGTAGATGCTCGTGAAAAAAACATTGAAGACTCTCTTGCTTCGGCAGAGAATGCACGCGCCGAAATGGAGCGTTTACAGTCCGACAATCAAAGAATCTTAGCGGAGGCTCGTGCCGAACGCGACGGAATCTTAAAAGAAGCACGCGAGATCAAAGACAAAATGATTAGCGATGCTAAATCTGTGGCGAGTGATCAAGCAGCGAGAGTGATTTCTTCTGCGAAGGAGCAAATCAACAACGAGAAGTTGGCCGCAATCACGGAGTTGCGTAATCAGGTAGCGGAGATGTCTATCGAAATTGCGGAATTAGTTCTGAAGAGAGAGTTGGAAGACAAAGCCAAGCAAGGAGCTTTTGTAAAAGAGCAAATGGCTAACTTTAAAATGAACTAAGATGTTAGTTACAAAGTTAGCGAGAGTCTATGCTAAGGCGCTTATAGATCTTGCGAAAGAGCAAAAAAATGTGGATGTTATTAAGGCCGATATGGACTTAATATCAAATACGTTGCAGGGGTCTCGCGAGTTAAGACAGATTCTTAAAAGTCCGATCGTAAAGGAGGCAAAGAAGAAGGCAATTCTAATTGAAATATTCCAAGGAAAGATTTCTGACCTGAGTGAACGTTTTATTGGGATTGTTGTCGGTCACGGCCGAGAATCTTCATTAGTTACCATGTGTGCGGCATACGAGGCTATGTTTTTACATCATAATGGTATCGAAAAGGTAACGGTAACTACTGCATACCAACTTTCTAAGGAAGAAGTTGTTGAGGTGATTAAAAAAGCCCAAGCTTTGAGTGGTAAAAAAGTACAGTTAGAAGAAAAGGTAGACGAGTCTATCATTGGTGGAATGATATTGAGAGTTAAAGATCAACGTTTTAACGGTAGTATCGCACATCAACTTAAAAGACTAAAACGCGAGTTTCAGTCCAATCATTATATTAAAGAATTTTAAGGAATTTATAACCTCAAGCAAAATGGCTGAAGTAAAATCCGCTGAAGTATCAGCAATCTTAAGGAATCAACTTTCTGGATACAAAACAGAAGCAGATCTCGAAGAAGTAGGTACCATCTTACAGGTGGGTGACGGAATTGCCCGTGCCTATGGTTTAAGCAACGCTCAGGCAGGTGAGCTGGTGGAGTTTGACTCGGGTTTAAGAGGTATTGTTCTGAACTTAGAACAAGACAATGTAGGTATCGTTTTATTAGGTACTGACCCAAATATTAAAGAAGGTTCTAATGTAAAGCGTACCGGTCAAATTGCCTCTGTACAAGTTGGTGAAGGAATGGTAGGCCGCGTGGTAGATACTTTAGGTATTCCAATTGATGGTAAGGGTCCCATTCAAGGGGTAACTTACGAAATGCCAGTAGAGCGTAAGGCGCCGGGTGTAATTTATCGTCAGCCTGTAACAGAGCCTCTTCAAACGGGTATCAAGGCTATTGATGCAATGATTCCTGTAGGTCGTGGTCAGCGTGAACTAATTATTGGTGACCGTCAAACAGGTAAGTCAACGGTTGCTATCGATACCATCATTAACCAGAAAGAATTTTACGATGCGGGGGAACCTGTATTCTGTATATATGTAGCGATTGGTCAGAAAGGATCTACCGTGGCAGGTATTGTTAAAACTTTAGAAGAAAAAGGCGCTATGGACTACACCGTAGTGGTAGCTTCTAACGCATCTGATCCTGCGCCAATGCAATTTTATGCTCCATTTACCGGCGCTGCTATTGGAGAGTTTTTCCGCGACACAGGTCGTCCAGCTTTAATTATTTACGATGACTTATCGAAGCAAGCGGTAGCTTATCGTGAAGTTTCTCTTTTATTACGTCGTCCTCCCGGCCGCGAAGCGTATCCTGGTGATGTGTTTTACCTTCATTCACGTTTATTAGAGCGTGCTGCTAAGATTATCTCTGATGATGGAGTAGCAAGTCAAATGAATGATTTACCTCCTTCATTGAAGGATATGGTAAAAGGTGGAGGTTCATTAACGGCTTTACCTATTATTGAGACTCAAGCAGGTGATGTTTCTGCCTATATACCGACTAACGTAATTTCTATTACTGATGGTCAGATATTCTTAGAATCAGATTTATTTAACTCTGGTGTTCGTCCGGCAATTAACGTAGGTATTTCTGTATCTCGAGTGGGTGGTAATGCTCAGATAAAATCTATGAAAAAGGTATCCGGTACCTTGAAGTTAGATCAAGCTCAATATCGGGAATTAGAGGCATTTGCGAAATTCGGTTCTGACTTAGATGCTGTAACTATGTCGGTAATTAACAAGGGTCAGCGCAATGTTGAAATACTAAAGCAAGGAGTTAACTCTCCTCTTCCAGTAGAAAAGCAAGCGGCGATCATCTATGTTGGTACGAAGGCTTTATTGAATAAAGTTCCGGTAAACAAGATCAAAGAATTTGAAGCAGAGTTCTTAAGTTATATGGATAATAAGCACCGCGATATCTTAGATTTACTAAAAGCGGGTAAGCTTACTCCGGAAATCACTGGTACTATTGAAAAGGTTGCTAAAGAATTAGCAGCAAAATATTAGAAAGGAAATAGGAAGGAGTCTTCGGCTCCTTCCTTATCTTTAAACCTTGTATTATGGCCAATTTAAAAGAATTACGTAATCGTATTACTTCAGTAGGAAGTACCATGCAGATCACTTCAGCAATGAAGATGGTATCTGCTGCTAAGCTAAAACGTGCTCAGGATGCGATTACTCAACTAAGACCATACGCTCAAAAGATCGAGGAAATCTTAGTAAATGTAAGTGCTACTTTAGATTCTACAGAGGGGGTTTATAGCCGTCAGACAGAGGATGTAAAGAAGGTTTTGATCGTGGCGATCTCTTCAAACCGTGGTTTGTGTGGAGCTTTCAATGCTAACGTGGTGAAACGAGTAATGGCCTATAAGAAGGGATCATCTGCACAGGTAGATATTTTCAGTTTAGGCAAAAAGTCGGCAGAAATATTAACTAAGAAGGGAGCGGGTAAGCCCGTGGGAGAGCATAATGCTATTTATGAAGATCTTAGTTTCCCCAACGCATCTGCGGTAGCGGAATTACTAATGGGTAAATTTGTTTCAGGTGAATACGACCGTATCGAAATAGTTTACAACCAATTTGTAAACGCAGCGAATCAGGCTGTTCAGTGTGAGGAGTTCTTGCCAATTCGCGTAAGCAAAATGGAAGGATATCAGCCAGCGGCAGAATACATTTACGAACCAGCGAAGGAGGAGATTTTGGAAGATTTAATACCAAAGTCTTTGAAGACGCAAGTGTTTAAGGCTTTATTGGATAGTCAGGCATCTGAGCATGGTGCTCGAATGACGGCGATGCACAAGGCTACGGATAATGCCAATGAGATGAGAAAAGAGTTGAGCCTAGAATACAATAAGGCTCGTCAGGCGGCGATTACTAATGAGATTTTAGAGATTGTAGGTGGCGCAAATGCTTTAGAAAAAGCATAAACAATAGAATTATTTTATACTGTGAACCTGCCGTGAGAACGGCAGGTTTTTTGTTTTTTAGCAGGGAGATAGCCGGTTTTAATGGCTTGTTATTTGCTACCTTTCGATCACGATGACTCGATTAAACATAACCCTGAGGGGTAGAATATTTTTTTCGATGCTCCTAATTATAGGGGTCTCGTTTTTATTGACCGGAACTATTTCCTTTTATCATTTTAAGCAGGAGAATGAGCATTATCATGAGGAGCGTTTAAGACGCAAGGAATTCGCGGTTTTAGAGGCGATTAATTTTTTTCTGCGCGAGCAAGAGATCACGGACAATACCGATAGTATTGTTAAACTTTTTGATAATAAGGTTTGTGAACTAGCACAGATTAATGGTTTAGATATCAACATCTATGGTCTTAACGGCAATTTACTTATTGCCAGTTCACCGGCATTGCATGAGCAGGAGATAATACCGGTTAAGATCCCTTATGACTTAATGGAAAGGCTTTATAAAACTGCCGATCAGGTATTAACACGCCCTAAAACGGATAGTCTTCAGTTTCTAAGCACCTTTGACTTCATTCGGAATGTATACGGGAAACCGGTGGCAATAGTAAACTTACCTTATTTTGATTCAGAGGATATCGGCCAAGAGGACTTGGAGGACTTCCTTTTACGCCTGTCAGAGATTTATTTCTTTCTTTTTCTCACCGCTGGGTTCTTGGCTTATTTTCTTTCTAATTACATCACCGGATCGTTGCATATTATCGCCGAGCACATTAGAAATACTAGGATAGGTGATGCCAACAAACCCTTAGAATGGCGCTTTAATGATGAAATAGGGGCGCTGGTTGAAGAGTATAACCGTATGCTGGAGGAATTACATAGATCGGCGATCAAGTTAGCTGAAACGGAAAGAGAAACGGCTTGGCGCGATATGGCAAAACAAGTGGCTCATGAAATTAAAAATCCCTTAACGCCCATGCGCTTAAATGTGCAGTATTTAGCAAAGTCACTTAAGGTAGAGGAACCGGAAAGGTTAGCTGAGTTCAGTCGATCAATGATTGACCAAATAGACACGCTCAGTTCTATTGCTTCAGCCTTCTCGCGCTTTGCCACGATGCCAGAGCTCAAAATGGAGCTTTTTCCAATTGAGGTGGTCATAAAAAGGGTGACCTCGCTTTACCCTAAATCGTCAGTAAGTTTCAGTTCTGAGAGTAAGGATATAGAGATATTTGCGGACCCTGAGCAATTGATTAGAGTGATGAATAACCTAATAAACAATGCATTACAGGCCGTTCCGGAGGAAAGAATAGCCATTGTTCAAGTGGATATAAGCAAGAAAAACCAGGAGGTTTTAATTGAGGTAAGAGATAATGGAGAGGGAATTCCTAACGAAAGACAAGAGAAGATATTTGAGCCGCGTTTTACGACAAAAAGTAAAGGAATGGGTTTAGGCTTAGCATTGGTGAAAAGGATTATCGATAGTTTTGGCGGTCGTGTGAGTTTTGAAACAGAGCTGCACCAAGGGACTATATTCCGAGTACACTTGCCTTTACCGGTGCAAAATGAAAACTAGCTACTGGCTTTATTATTCGTTAGGATTTTACTTCTTTTGTAAGCACACAAAATTAATAGAATGAATTATCAAAATATTCTTTTAGAAATAGAAGGCTCAGTGGCCATTCTTAAAGTTAATCGTCCCAAACAGCTTAATGCTTTAAACAAAGCAACAATAACAGAGCTACATCTAGCTTTGCAGGAATTGCGTGCTCAAGTGGATATTAGGGTGGTTATTTTAACAGGCGAGGGGTCTAAGGCTTTTGTGGCAGGAGCAGATATTAAGGAGTTTGCAGATTTTGGAATAAATGAAGGTACTGAGCTAGCGGCTTTAGGACAGGAAATGCTTTTTGATTACATAGAAAATTTCAACAAACCTGTTATCGCCGCTGTGAACGGATTTGCGCTGGGTGGTGGTTTAGAATTAGCCATGTCTTGTCACTTTCGAATTGCCGCGGGGAATGCGAAAATGGGACTTCCAGAGGTAACTTTAGGGCTTATCCCTGGTTATGGTGGCACCCAAAGGTTAGGGCAATTAGTAGGTAAAGGTCACGCTATGGAAATGATAGTAACCGCCGAAATGATTACCGCAAATAAAGCAAAAGAACTAGGCTTGGTAAATGAGGTGGTTGAACAGGATGAACTGCTGGACTACTGTAGGGCTAAAGCATTGCGTATTTCCCGTAACTCTTCTACTTCCGTAGAAAGTGCTATTAAAGCGGTAAATGCGGGTTTAAGATATGGCGTAAACGGCTTTAAAGTGGAAATTGAAGAATTTGGAAAGTGCTTTGGTACAGCAGATTTTACAGAGGGCACTAGCGCCTTTATGGAAAAAAGAAAAGCGCAATTTTGAGCATTCGAAAAGATTTCTATTATCATAGGAAGGCTCGTTACTATTTAAGTGACGAGCCTTCTCGTTCTCAGCGGTACCTGTGTTTCGTTTTGCATGGTTACGGACAATTGCCGGAGTACTTTCTGAAAAAATTCACCAATTTAGAAAGGCACGATATTCTATTTGTAGCGCCCGAGGGACTGCACCGCTTTTATTTAAATGGATCAAACGGAAGGGTCGGCAGCTCTTGGATGACAAAGGAGGACCGCCTGAATGACATCGATGATTATTGTGCTCTTCTTGATCAAGTAGCAGATGAACTGTTAGTAGATGGAAGGTATAGGAAGGTGGCCTTGCTAGGTTTTTCACAGGGCGTTGCTACTGCTGCTCGCTGGTCGAGCAGGACAAAACAATCCATCGACGAACTTATTTTATGGTCGGGAGCTTTTCCTCCGGATTTAAGTTTTAAAGAAGCAATAAGTACTATTGGCCCAAAGCCATTGCACCTGCTGTTAGGAGACCAGGATGAGTACGCTAAAGCAGAGCAGCTAGAGGAGCAAAGAGTGCATTTGGCTGAGAACGGAATAATAGCCGAGACTCAACTTTTCAAAGGCGGGCACACCATTATAAAAGAGGTTTTAGAAAGCCTTGTAGAAAAAGTGTTTCCAAAGGTTTAATCACTCCTCATCTTCCATAAAGTCGTTCAAATCTCTTCTATCCTTTTTCGTAGGTCGACCGGTACCTCGCGCGCGGCTCAGCTTTTGCATCATAGTGGCAAGAGTCAGTTTTTCTAGCTCTTCAGGGCTAGTGCTATCGACAATAAAGTCGGTAACAAGTTTCGCCCCAATGCGAGATTTGGGAATCTCAAGTACATTAATGCTAAACTCTATACTGTCTTTACGGAAGCTTATTTTGTCTCCTACTTTAACTTCTCGCGAGGCTTTTACACGATCTCCGCTAATGGTAACTCTATCCTTACGCAGGGCTTCGGATGCGAGACTGCGGGTTTTGTATTTGCGAACACACCACAAAAATTTATCAATTCTCATGGGGCTAAAATAAGAAACCCGATGCTCATAGAACATCGGGTTTCTCAATTAAGGGGGGAACCGTATTTTATTTTCTATAGATCACTTTTTGAGTGCGAGTGGAGTTGCTATCAATAACTTTCATTAGATAAACACCATCAAGTAAATCAACACTCGGTATATAAACTACGGTATTAGCACCAGAGTGGAAGTTACCTAATTGAACAGCGTCTACCATTTTCCCGCTTAAGTCGAAAAGTTCAACTCGAACATCGCTTCTAGCGTCAAGGGCCAAATCAATATGCGTAGCACCACTAAAAGGGTTTGGATACACATTCAACACTTGATCATCATTATGGTTAAACTCTTTTTGACCTACTACTCGACCTTCAGTATTGAAGGTAACATTGGAAATGTCCAAAGTCATAGGTTGAAAGTTTTGGTAATCACCAACTACTGAGAAGGTGACATTTAGCACCTGAGCAAGATCTAGAGGCGCATTCACTGGTGATAGTAGGTCTTCGAAGTCTACACTATAAACTCCCATAGCGCCATTATTTATTGTGATTGTTTTACGGTACTGTTCGCTCCAGTTGGTGATATCATTGGTTACTAAGGTGACCGTAATTACGTTGAAGCCACTCAAACTAGCTTCAAACTCAATTTGATTAAAAGCACTCATATCCGTTGGTAAGTGACCGGGGCGTAACATTCTAAAGACACTGAAATAATTTTTCAGACTACCACTAAAGCTCATATCACGCTCTAAATGTCTTTCTTCTGGTGCCGTGGCGGTTACATACCCAGTTTCAGGGCTCACATCAAAGGCGGAGTTGATAACGCCTAAGTCTCTTTCAAAGTCAGTACCCCAAGGACCATCAGCGATATAAAGAATATCACGACCACCGCCAATATCGTTGGTCATTTCAAATCCTGAATCGAATAAATAATCTGAATTCCAAACGATATTTTCTTCAGTTTTGCTATTGTCTATGTCAATGATTTCGCCAATATTTACACGGGCACCACCTTCATAACGAGTACGGTTGGCTTGGATATTTACTTGACCAGCACCAATTGTGTTAATTATTTTCAGGTAAATTTTACCGTTTTCGTAGTAACCGCTTTTCACATACACCGTGGGGGTGATAATATTGCTGGCACTAATACTGCTTACGCTATGATTAGCCTCCATTAAGGTAATAACGTCTGCTACTAGGTCTTTAGTAAGGCTTTCGGAAACAGTCCAAACTTGGATGTTATAGACTTTATCTGATGGCTCAATCTGATACTCATTTTGGTTCCAGCGAGCATCAATAATGATATCTCCATTCGCCTTTTCGTAAGCCACAAAAGTAATGGCGATATCTACTGTGCTATCTTCCTGGTCTAAGCGAGCCACGATAAAGTTGTGACCTTTTACCTGAGTAGTTTTAATGTCGTTCAAGCTTGCGCCATTTAAGCGGTCACAAATTACTTTAGTGTGATTGTAAACTTCGTCTTTTGTTTCAATCGCTAAGATGCCACCTAGTCTCACTTGGTTGTTGTTATAGTAGTCTACTGAGAAAACGTCTAATGCATTGGTTATTCCCAGTAGATCGGTGGGACTGGTAATTACGGCTGGAGTGTTTTGAGGACCAGTAGCGGGAATGAAATCTGATAATTTAGCCGCCTTGGCTAAAGTGTTCGCGCGGTAGTCTGATAATAAAGGGGCTTCATTAATTCTTTCGTAAAAAGTATGTTCACCACTTTTAATGCGTTTGAAATTACGGCTCGCTATTAAACTAGCCATAGAACCTTCACTTTCAATACCGCCGTTATTTGGACCTGAACTTCCCGCAGCGATGTTTTCCGCGGCACTATTATTACTAGTAACCGGGTCAACTTGATTTTGACTTTGAACTGAGGCAACATTGGTGCCGTTGCCATTAATCGTTACCGTAACGGTAAAGGAAACCGGTGTGCCAAATACTACTTCAGGAATGCTCCATACTCCAGTACCATTATTATAGTTGGTTCCAGGAGGCGTGCTATGGCTTAGGTAGGTGAAATTAGGATCAATGAGGTAAGCAATTTCAACCGCTGTAGCGGGAGTGTTACTGGTAAGGTTATCTACAGTAATAGTGAAGACAACATTATCACCAATATTGGGGGTGTTATTAGAAACGCTTTGTTGAACTCTTAGATCTGCAGGACAGCGAGCACTATTAATATAGGCAGTAACGCTTCCTCCTTGTAGGTTCCAAGTTAGGCTATTGGCTGAAGGAAAGGTTTCTTCGAAAACACCGGAATAGGTACCAACATTGAAACTGGTGCCTTGACCACGGTTAGTGGGAGAAGGGATAAATTGATTTCCAGTACCAATGGCTTCGTTTATTGGAGTTCCATTAGAGTTTGTATAACCAAAGCGTGCTACATTGTCGCCATTGATATCGATGTAAACACAGTTTAATTCGGGAACGACGGCTAAAGGACCACCGGAACCTGCAATAGCAGTGTATGCGGCGCAAAACTCGGAGGTGCCGGCACCACTCACAAAGGATGTAGCGGTAAGAAGGTCACCAACAGTAAAACCTGGGGGGGCTGTGGCAGAAAATTCAAAACGGTTTATTGTGTTTTCCGCGCCTTGGTTAAAGCCGTTGACATTACCAGGACCATAGGATCCGGTGCTAGCATCATTATCACCACCGCTTCCTTCAATGGCACTAAAAAGAAAGTCTTTTCCCTGAACCATTAAAGCGCTACTGTAAAAGTCTCCTTTAAAAAATTCTACTGTGGAGCCTGCAGGTGCAAACCCTTTTACAGTAATAGTTCCAGATGAAATGGATACCATATCGATTACGGGGAAGTTGATAAGATAGTTACCACCGTTATCAAGGTCATTATTATCGTTAATCGTGATAAAGGGGTTGCTACCAGTTTTATGATTATCGGTACTAGATAAGAGGTCAATACCAATTTGCTTACTTTTAGTTGAGGCGCCGTTGCCGAAAACATTACCATTATTGTAAATGCTGTTGCGCGTTATTTTGTGTTTCTGCGCATCGCTAGCAATTAAGATACCGGCCCCTACATTATCGCGGACAATATTCTTAGATATAACATTTCCAAAAGAACCGTAAATACGCATTCCGCTCGTTTCAGCATTCAGAAGGCCGTTATTGTAAACCGTATTGTTTTCAATTAAGTGAGATCCTGCAGATAAATACGAATCAAATCCGTTACCGCCATTATTCCGAAATAAGTTTTCGCGAATCGTATCTGATACGCAGAAGTCAGCAATGTCAAGCCCATCACAGATGGGGTCGCTGATGCCGTTATTATTAAAGTCGTTGAGGAAAATTTTCCATCCGCTACATCCGCTGCGAAGAAAAGTACCCATGGTTTCACTGTAGGCAATATAATTTCGGTAGAGTTTACCATCTTGCACACCAAGAGCTTGGAGGTTTGGACCGCCATTCACATCATTACTGGGGGGTAGATCAACGTGGGCCTGACTTCCTAAAACGCAATCATATAAAACAAAGCGACGAGCACTACCTCTAACTAAGATGTTGGCATTATCGAATACGAACCACCCATTACCAAAACTATTAACGGCTATACCGCGAATAGTTACATCAGGCGAGCCGATCCAAAGACCATATTGGAAACTTTGAGTAAACGATCCATCAATAATCTGGATTTCTGGGCCGTCAACAGTGGGAAGGGTGATATTGTCAACCCCAACAACACCTCCAGCGCCAAAAATCGTGGTATTTGTGTTTCCTGTAAAAGCGGTTTGAGTGAAACCATCAATCAATAGAACATAGTTTGTGATTTCTGGAAGTACGCTAGTAGAAATAGCAATCGTAAAAACACCAGTTACTGAGTTGTAGCCAAGATCACTGGTCGGTATATTAAAGACGAGATTATTAATTGCCTGATTGGCATTGGCGTCCAAAATTGCTCGCCTCAGAGATCCGACTCCCGAATCATTGGTGTTCGTAACAGTAACGGTTTGAGCACTTAAGCCTAGGCTGAGCGCAATAAACAATAAGATTCCCCTTAGTTTCATATCTATGTTGATTTAACGAGACGAATGTACGGAGTTATTAACAGATGTTAATAATTATTAGACAAACGGCATTCTGAGTCGATGAATGGCAAGGTAATTAACTATTAAGCTCTCAAAGTGTCTACAAAAGTTTTTTGTTCACATTGTTTTGTACCTTTCATGGCTCCTTATAATTTCAAAAATAGTATCATTCTAATAGTATGAAGTGTATAGTTGTTGACGATGATCCGGTTCAAAGAGAAGCAATAAAGGCCTGTATTGGCGCAGTTAAGGACCTAGAGTTAGTAGGTGTTTATCCAAATGCGATTGAAGCTAGATTAGCTCTTCAAAAGCGTGACGTGGACTTAATATTTTTGGATGTAGAAATGCCGGAGATGAGTGGCATCGAGTTTTTGCAAAGTTTTAAGGATATACCACAGGTGATTATGGTTACTTCCAAAAAACATTATGCTTTTCAAGCTTTTGAATATGATGTAACGGATTATATCTCTAAACCAATCAACTTAGATCGTTTTTCCTCCGCCGTGCAACGTGCAAGATATTTCGAGGAAAATTTAAAAATGCAGGAGGAGGAGGATTCGTTATTTATAAAATCTGACGGGGTTTTAGTAAACATAAGGATCGAAGAAATACTCTACATAGAAGCTTTAGGGGACTATATTAAGTTAGTTACAGAAAAAGAGCGGCATATTGTTCATAGCACAATGAAAGCTTTTGTAGCCAAGCTACCAGAAAGCTTTTTAAGGGTGCATAAGTCTCATATCATAAACCTAAAAAAGGTTAAAAAACTCGAAGACAATACAATAGAATTAGCAAACATAAAGATTCCGGTAAGCCGAAATAATAAGAAGATCTTAATCGAAAGATTAGCTCAGCTTTAGGTTCTTACTGGGCCAAGGTTACAGCGCGTTTTCTGTAGAAATGCCCTCTATTTCTTAATGTTTTTTTTGTATCAATTAGAAATCAGGCTTGTACATTGTTGGTAATTTTTTATATTCACATCACCAACCAACAAACAAGTCTATGTTTTCTACATCAAACCCCACGGCCTTCGGGCCTTTTAGCCGAAACGGCAATTCTCATTCTATAAAAGCTCCCTAGCATATTTAGGAACTCAAGGCGATAAGCTACAGTCTACTTTTCTCATTAATTAATTACCAAGCAGATTATGAGAAAAGCAGTATGCAGCAGGCTAGCTTTTTTCATTGCATTTAATTTCTTGTGCCAATTTTAAGGTTTTATAATTAAAGCCTTGGGTTCACAGGTGTGTGATTATTGCTTTAATAAAGCGAGAGTCTTAACAGCGCGAATAAACGTCTTCAAGTTCTCCGCGCGATTTTTTAATTGTGCGGGGACAGCAGGGGTGTAAATGAGTTAAAAGATTAGGAATAGTCTTTCTAATAAGAAAGGATTTATTCAGGTTTTTGACGAAATCATTATTCACTCAGTGAAGCAATTGACCTATTCAGTAAAATCATCTTTATACTTCGTTTTCCTACGCTTCAGCACAGTAGGAAGACGAAGAACTATCAACCGCAACAAAAAAATATTCTATGAGACGATCAGGCATTTTGTACTTGCTCTTTTTATTGAGTCTGGGATTTCTGTCTTTTGGGCAGCTTTCTGAGGACTTTGAGGGTTCTTTTCTTCCCACTGACTGGGTCCAAACTTCCGGGTCAGGATCTTGGGATCAAAGCACCCAAACTGCGGATCATACTAGCGGTACAGGGAATTACGCTCGGTATAACTGTTATAATATTAACGGTACAACACCGGCATACCTGCAAACGCCCAAATTGGTAGTATCGGCAGTAGATAAGACTTTTTCATTTTGGGTAAATTATTATCTAATCAGTGGAACATGGGGAAATGCCTCTGAACTTTATGTAGATGTTTCTAGCGATGACGGGGCAACTTGGACTATAGGAACTACTAATTATGTTTCCGGTCAACAGGGAACGGGCTGGAATCAGATTTCCATCGACTTAGCAAGCTACGAATCCGTAAACTTCACCGGCTCTAATGTCTTAATAAGGTTTAAAGGGATTTCTGATTATGGCTCTTATAACTTGGCGGTTGACGATGTAAATGGTCCTTCTATTTATGTTCCTTCTTGTCCGGTTCCAACCGCTTTGGGTATTGCAAATGCTTTAACTACCAGCGCAGATTTAGCATGGACGGAAATGGGTGCTGCTACTCAATGGGATATTGAATACGGTACTACAGGTTTTACCCAGGGAGCAGGAACGACTGTAGCAGGAACGAGTACTAATCCTTATTCTTTAACAGGATTAACTTCTTCAACGAGTTATGATTTTTATGTGCGGGCTGATTGCGGCGCTGGTTCTGTAAGTGCATGGGCGGGCCCTTTCACTTTTACTACTGCTTTTGCTTGTCCACCCAATGCGATTTGTGGAACATATATCAGTGGCGATATCGACACTGATCGTTCCTTCACTTCCATACCCGGAACTTCATCTTGCCCAGCAACACTTTCTTTAACTATCCCTTCCGGTGATTGGATCGATAGTGTTGATGTTTACTATGAAATGACGGCACCAGGGTCTGGCGGCGGTTATATGTCTGAACAAAGATCATGGCTTTATAGCCCTAGTACAGGTCTAGGAGAGGCCAGTATTAATAATGGTAGTGGCAGCAGCAGCGGCACTTTAGCTTATTCTCGCAATAGTTTAAGCTTTGCGAATACAGGTGTTGGAACGGTTGATTTTGAAATGCACGCCGGTCGCAGCTGGGGAGGCTCAGGTTGTGCTACTAGCATTAACTACGTTGCGGATGGCACTTGGCGAGTAGTAGCATATCACTCCGCGGCACCCGCATGTACGCCTCCTAATAATTTAGGAGCTTCTAATATTTTGGCAACAAGTGCTGATCTAGTATGGGCGTCTACTGGTACCGAAACCCAGTGGGATATTGAATACGGTGCTACGGGTTTCACCCAAGGAGCAGGAACGCTCGTTAGCGCAACCAGCACGAATCCTTATTCTTTAACAGGTTTAGCTTCTGCAAGTGGATACGATT
>JBNMPT010000004.1:0-28599 GCA_051277025.1 Roseivirga sp.
TTTATTTTCTTCTTTCGCCTGTTTATTTAACTCGGAGGTAAGAATACCGGTGGGTACGGCAATAATGCCATAACCTAAAATCATAATTATTGAAGCTATTAATTGACCCAGGGGTGTTTCGGGTGAAATATCTCCATAACCAACGGTGGTAAGGGTAACGATACACCAGTAAATAGAAATTGGAATGCTACTAAAGCCATGCTCTGGCCCTTCTACCATGTACATTACGGTTCCCATAATAAAGGTCATGCAAACCACCGCAATTATAAAGACGGCAATTTTATGTCTACTGGCTTTTAAAGCATCGCTTAGCACATTTGCTTCACCGATAAAGCGCACCATTTTTAACACACGAAATACGCGCAATAATCGCAGAGAGCGGATCACAATAAAATACTGCGCTCCACCTAAGAAAACCGCCAAATAACTGGGTAGAACACTTATTAAGTCAATAATTCCGTAGAAGCTAAAAGCATAGCTCCAGGGTCTATTAACAATGCGTAATCGCACTAAATATTCTATTGAAAAGAGGATGGTGAAAAACCATTCTAAGCTTTCAAAAACATCGGGGTATTTCTCCGTGATTCCAGGCACAGTTTCGAGCATGATCACCAGTAAACTTCCGAAAATGGCAATTAAAAGGAGTATATCGAAACGGCGTCCGGACTTGGTATCAGATTCAAAAATAATCGTATACCAGCGGCTGCGCCAATGGGTATGCGGGGCTTTCTCTTTTTTCACAAATCTCTTCTCTTTAAAACTACAAAACCAGCAAAAAGGAGGACGAAGGAGTAGCAAAACGTTACAATCAAGTTTTTAATGGAAATAGTGTCCAGACTTTCTATGTTTAAGAAGCTGTTCACTTTAAAGAGCCGTGTAAAAGGCTCAGGAATTAAATTTCTAGAGGGTCGAGTAGGCAGGTACTCGCTTAATGGTTCTCCTAAAGAAAAACCTAGTATGGGCTCTATGACAAAATAATATAACAGGATAAGAATAATAGCCAAGGCACTTTTCTTAAGCAATAAACCAAGAAAGAAGGCAAAGCATAAGATGAAAAACACTTCTGCAAAAAAGGCTAAAATGAAGGAGCTTTGCTGCCAGAAGTTAAGCTCAGAAAGATCGTTATAACTGTAAATTAAAACGCTGGTGGTAAGGGCAACAGTTAAGGTGCACACGAGAGCGAAGAGTAAAAGACTGAATACTTTGGAGAAAAAGAATTCCCTCACCGATAAACCATCAATTACATTTTGTCGCATGGTGCGATACTCGAATTCGCTGGCCATAAAAAAGAGCATCAGGAAGGCTGGAATGAATTTGAAGAAGCCTGCGAGGTAGGTAGTGTT
This sequence comes from Roseivirga sp., assembly GCA_051277025.1. GTDB lineage: Bacteria > Bacteroidota > Bacteroidia > Flavobacteriales > Schleiferiaceae > Croceimicrobium. The sequence continues at coordinate 1,344 of JBNMPT010000004.1, forward strand.
TTGCCAAACGAAGGGTAAAGTGTAAAAGCCAGCCTCAGCCAAATTTAATGGGATAGCCAGCATGCTTGGATCATTGGGGTCTGATTCTTGGCCGGCGCCAAAAATTTGAAAGCTTCCAAAACTCACCAATAAGGCAGAGAGAAGGGAGACAAATAAAATCATCCCTATCCAAAAGAAACGATGGTAGCGCAGCTTATGCCACTCAATACTAATTAGCTTGATCACGGGTCAATATTTTTAGGAAACGTTCTTCTAAACTGGCTTTTTTCTCTTCAATATAGCTTACGAAAACACCTTGTTCTGCGAGAAGCTTAGTAAGCATACTAGGACTGATCCGTTCATGAAAACTAAGCTGCAAGAAGTTATCGACCTTGTGGATTTTTTTAAGATCTTTCATTTCGCTCACGACTTTTTCAAGAGCATCCATGTCTGGGGCAGCCAAGGCAATTATTGCATCTTTAGCAGAAAGTTCATCGGCTAAGCCACTGTAAAGGAGCGCACCATTTTGCAGTACAGCAACGTGGCTACATACTTTTTCTATTTCTGCTAAAATATGGCTGGCAATGATTACCGTAGTGCCATTCGCCGCTATTTTGGTAATTAATTCACGAACTTCGGCTATACCAGTAGGATCTAAGCCATTGGTTGGTTCGTCTAAAAGCAATACTTCGGGTTCCCCTAAAAGACTAGCGGCAATTGCTAATCGCTGTTTCATGCCCAAGGAATAGCCTTTAAATTTATGGTGGGCTCTTTCAGAAAGGTTTACCGTTTTTAGGACCGCATTAATATTGGGGTTTTTCAGCTCTTTGATTTTAGCAACCAAGCTAAGATTTTGATAAGCCGTCATATAGGGGTAGAAGTTGGGCGTTTCCAGTAAAGCGCCAATGCGCTTTTTAGCATTATTAATGCTTTCTCCGCCGAACCAAGAGTAGGTACCACTATCGGATGATAGTATTCCTAAAATGATACCTAAGGTAGTAGTTTTTCCACTGCCGTTAGGGCCTAGTATTCCGAAGATAGTGCCTTTAGTGACCGCCAGCTTATATGGTTTTAAAGCCTGAACTTTCCCATAGCGTTTACTAATACCATCAATTTCTAAAACGATTTGCAAGGAAGGTGTATTTAGGTTCGTGTAATTTGCTAAAAACCAAAAATAAGAGAATTTAAGGCAGTCTCACTATTAGCCTTCCTTTTTGAGAGAGAATTAACAGAAACTATGTTTAGTAGTGGTCGAAATCGTTATGTTCATCGTCTTCATTTTCATCATCATCTAATCTTTCTTCTCCTTCCTCCGCACTTTGCATATTTTTAACGGGAGCTTCACTAGGTCTTTCACCATGCTTTAAAACAAGCTTTATCTGATCAAGATCGTCGTCGCTTTCCTCAACTTGCTCAATGTAGAAAGTCCACATATTAAGGAAGTCATAAATGTAGAGCAGCTTATCACCATTATTGCTAAAGACTTCTACAATGGAGATGTCGGGCATAGATCTCTGCTCGGGATCAAAGGCCAGCAAGGGAATTTCGTCTCCTTGGTTCCAATCCTCATCAGATTCATAAAAGGAGGCCATTTCTCCTTCTTCTAGTTCAAAAGAGCGGATGATGGCCAGATGCAAATGCTCTAAGTTAAATTTTTGTGGTACTAAGATATCGCGATAAACATCCTCTTGTTCCCAGTCAAGGATAAGTCTAAGCCGTTTTGTCATTTTCAATAATTGGTTTAAGCCCCATTTCGGTCGCTTTTTTCAGAGTAAAGGCATAAGCCTGCTCGTATTCATTTTCAATTTCACCCTCTAGGATGGCGTCTTTTATAGCACTCTTCAACTCCCCAATTTGTGGTCCGGGTTTTAATTGAAAGAGCTGCATAATCTCCAGTCCACCAATGGGCGGTTGGAAGTTACGGAGGTGGTCTTTTTCCTCCACTTCAACGAGTTTGGCGCGCACCAGACGAAAGTTCTCTAGGTATTCTTGCTTTTTTTTCTTGTTGCGGGTAGTAATATCTGCTTCGCATAAGAGCATGAGATCATCTACATCATCACCGGCTTCGATTAATAAACGTCGTGCAGCGCTATCGGTGGCAGTATCATCAACTACACTTTGTGGTCGGCTGCTAAGCTGAACAATTTTCTTAACAAAGCGCAAGGGCTCTCCCATAGGGAACTTCATGCGCTGAAATATTTTGTTAAGCATTTTACCACCCACAAATTCATGGGAGCGAAAGGTCCAGCCCGTTCCAGGAAGAAACTTTTTGGTTACTGGTTTGCCTATATCATGGAAAAGAGCAGCATAGCGAAGCCAAATTTTATCACTGGTAGCGGCAAGATTGTCAACTACAATTACAGTGTGGTAAAAGTTGTCTTTATGGCTTTGTCCTTCAATTTCTTCTACTCCTGCTAAGGCGGTAACCTCTGGCAAAAAGTGTTTTAAAAGATTTGTGCGGTATAAGAGGATCAACCCTTTACTAGGGATAGGAGCGGCCATAATTTTATTTAGCTCCGTAGTGATTCGTTCGGCACTAATAATTTTTAATCTTTCATTCTGCTCTTTGATGGAAGTAAGACAAGTTTCCTCAATATGAAAGTCTAGCTGAGTAGCAAAGCGTATAGCACGCATCATTCTTAAGGGATCGTCGCTAAAGGTTTTATCGGGATCTAAAGGGGTGCGAATAATCTTATTATTTAAATCTTCACAGCCATTAAAGGGATCAATCAATTCACCGAAACGATCTTTATTTAGGCAGATGGCTAGGGCATTTATAGTAAAGTCTCTTCTCTTTTGATCATCTTCCAGACTGCCATTCTCTATGCTGGGTTTGCGGCTATTTCTATCGTAGGATTCCTTCCGCGCGCCCACAAACTCAATCTCTAAATCATCGCTAATCACTTGGGCAGTGCCAAAGTTTTTAAAGACATTTACCCTATTGCTACCTATTTTTTTAGCCACTGCTTGGGCTAGCTTAATCCCGCTGCCTACGGCAACAATATCTATATCCTTGGCCGCTCCACGCTTTAAGATGGCATCGCGAACATATCCACCTACCACATAGGTTTCGAGGCCAAGCTCATCTGCGCAAGCACCAATAAGGTGAAAAATTTTATGATCTACCGATTTTTGCAAGTCCATTAATTAACTGGGGAATACCTTTTCTGAGTATACTGCCAAAATTATAAAGAGGATAAGACTTAGATAAATGGCCACATGAGTGCCTTTCACTTTTCCCTTTATCACATTGAGGTCCTCTTCCTCCTCGTCGATAAGAACGGGGTAAAGCATGGGGAACAGCAAAAAAGCTTTCATTCTCATTACACGCTGATCGGCATCTTGCCAATTAAATGAAACGAAGTCGGTGATTTTTCCTGGAGCTTTTCTTTTCTGAATCCTTAAATATTGCAATTGAAGGCCCGACTTGCGGACAAAAAGTGAAAGCATAACCGCACTATTAAGAATCACTAAAACTATAAAGGTCAGCTGCATTGTGTAATATGAAATTCCCTGCAAAATTAGGGCTTTCTATTGCTTTAAAGAAATCTTAATTAAGCACAATTTTATATTGTTCAAAGGTTTTGAGACCTAGATTCTCCAGACTAAAAAGGTCAAGCTTTTCGGAAGCACTACTCACCATTTTTTTGGCCAGCCTTTCATCATTGAGAAGCGATAGCACGGCAGTTGCCAATTTTGCTGGATCAGCAATAGGGCAAAGCAGTCCAGTTTTTTCATCTTCCACAATTTCTGGAATACCTCCCGCCGCAGTGGCAACAGTAGGAATGCCAGCCGCAAAAGCATCCAGAATACTGGTCCCTAAACCTTCTGTTTTACTGGTAAAAAGAAAGATGTTAAAGTCGGCAATGACGTCAGGAACATCCGCTCGAAAGCCTAAGAAGAAAATTTTATCACTTAGTCCTTTTAGAGCAGCCTTAGCCTCTAAGCTTTCGCGCAATTCGCCATCACCCGCTATCACAAATTTAAACTCCGGATTATTTCTAAGCAATATTTCGGCACAATCGATAAAGGTACTGTGATCCTTATGATCTGCTAAAGCCGCGATATTACCTATTATTTTATCTTGTGGTGCAAGTCCAAGTTCTGCCCTTAGTTGACCTTTCTTAAGATCATTAAACTTGTTGTGATCAATAGCGGAGTAAACCACATCTACCACAGAAGGGTTTTTAAGCTTTGCTTTAACAATATTTGCAATTGCAGCGCTTACACAGAGTATTTTCTTTACGCTGGGGTGATTATATTTGAAAGCACTTAGCGAGGAAGAAGCGACAGGGAAATCGACGCGACGTGAGACGATAAGGGGCGTATTTGCTCCAAAGAGTGCGTTTGCATAAACCCCAAAACCATGCGCATGGGAATCATGGCTATGCCATATTTGTATATTATTTTTTTGAGAGTATTTCTTTAGTTTATAGGCAAAGCTGAGATCGAGGGAACTGCGTTTTTTAAGACCCTTTACAGGGATATTGTTATTCAGACACCATTTATATAAGGGAGCATCCTTGATGCAAACAACAAATTGTTGCGTGTTTTGCTTTGCTAGTTCGGCAATTAGATAGGCAATTTGCTGTTCCCCACCTCGCCAAGAACGTGCGGTACTGATGTGTAATATGGAGAGCGCTCTTTTATTCATTTTGCAGAGCTTTAAGTTTGCTGTATTTTAAATAAGTGGCATAGGCACTCCAGCGCGCAATCATCCAACCTTCTTTTCCATCTAAAATACCGAACTTAAAAAAATAGGCTCGAACAAATTTTAAAGTAGGGGAGAAGATAATCTTCAGTAGACTGGAGCGCTTGCCATTTTTAAAGGCGGCGGCACTAGAGATATCGGTAAACTTTTTTATTTGCTTCAAATGCTCTGCCAAGCTATAAATACTATAATGCAAAAGGTGCCCTTTTAATGCGAAGGTCTGATTCTCTTTTTTAAGAATATAGGTATCATGCGGGTTTTGACCTCCCCAGGCACCCTTTCTGCTATCCCAAAGTCGCAATTTCCTATCGGGATACCACAAACCATGGCGGATCCATTTTCCACAATAATTGGTTAAGCGGTTTAAGTAGTAGCCGTCATACTGCCAATTGTCTTTTACCGTCTTAATGGCATTTTGAAGATGCTCATCCAGTGCTTCATCGGCATCTAATGATAGTATATGAGGAAACTGAGCTTGACGGATGGCCCAATTTTTTTGTTCAATATGTCCTTCAAATTTATGCGTAATGAAGGTCGCTCCTTTACTCTTTACAATTTCTTGGGTTGCATCGGTACTAAATGAATCAACCACCACAATTTCATCGGCAATTTCATGCAAAGAATCAAGGCAGCGACCAATATCCCGCTCTTCATTAAAAGTGATTATTACGGCCGACAGTTTAACTTTCATGCGCTAGTTGCTGATAAGTTTCTATCCATTGTTGGGCAATGTTTTGATGTGAGAATTGCTGCGCAAAGGTAAAGTTTACGCCAATGGCTTTGCTGCGCTTTGTTTCATCTTCCCAGAAGTGTTGGATGGCGGTGGCAATGGTATCAATGTTTATTTCATCTAATAGCACAGAACCCGGTCCTGCTACTTCTTTTAAAGCGCTATTATTGGCGGTGATTAACGCGGTTTTACTGATCATCGCCTCTAGTAAAGGTATACCAAAGCCTTCGAAAATTGAGGGGTAAATAAAGCTTGTTGACAGCTGGTAAAGAGCAGCAAGGTCGGCATTGTCATGAATGCTTACCGGACGAATAAGTTTTCTATCCTCTTCTCCAAGGGAATGGTAAAAACTACTCCAGGCGCTTTTTGGTCGCCCCACCACGATAAGAGGAATATTAAGCCTTAAGCAAGCTTGTGCTACTAGAATAGGATTTTTCCTTTCTTCTAGGGTTCCTACAAAAAGGCAAAAACGTTCGGGCAGTTGAAGGCTCTTTTTTATGCTTTCAAAACGTGTTTCTTGACTCTGCCAATAGGCGAGGTCGCAAGATTGGAAAATTACTTTTATTCCACTGGGGTCTATTCCCAAGTAGGTACTAAGGTCGGAACGCGTTTGTTGACTAATGGCTACTATTAGATCTGCAGATTTACAGGCTGAGCGTAATTTCCTCTCGTAAATTTTTCTGTCTAAAGCTTTGTATAATTTCGGAAAACGCATGAAAATTAAATCATGTACACTCAGTACCGATTTGATTCCTTTATCCTTTAAGCCATCCGGTAGTTCCGCACTTAGGCCGTGAAAAATTTGAATGCCATCTTTTTTAGCGCGATTACTAACCAAGCGTCTACGCCAAATTTGACCAATGAGTTTGCTTTTTAAATGCGGTTGGGCCTCAAAAACAGAATTGCCGGGCGCAAATTTGATTTTTCCTTGCCAGGGGTTATATAAGAAATACTGGTTTTCTGGATGAAATTGTGCGAAGGAACTGAGGAGGTTTCTCCCGAAACTCCCTAGTCCACTAGCATTATGAAAAATGCGCTTTGCATCGAAACCAATTTTCATAGTTAGGTGATTATGCTAAAATTACCTTTTACAAATGTGGCCAATGCTTTGCCTTTTAGGCGTGTTTTCGTGAAGGGGTAATTAGCCGCTTTACTATAAATTTTAAAATCCTCCCACTGCCATTCAAGATCTGGGTCAAAGAAAGTCAGTTCTGCTTCTTCACCGCTTGCAATGGTCATACTTTTTTGATAGTTCGTGACTTCGCGTGGCGCTCTGCTAATTTGGTAAATGATCTCACTTAGATCCATTTCCTTCTCTAAGGCAGCATTTAATGCTCCAAAAAAGCCTTCCAAGGTAGCGGCACCAAAGGAGGCAAGATCAAATTCGCAACGTTTTTCTTCAATGGTGCGAGGCTCATGATTACTGGCAATGCCTTTTAATACTCCTTGTTTTAAGCCCTCAATCAATGCAGTTTGATCACTTTTTTCACGTAGCGGAGGCATAACTTTTAGGCAGCTATCATAAGATTCTAAGTCAGCGTCAGTAAACAAGAGGTTCATTAAGTTAACATCACCACTGGTGGCAATCCCCTTTTCTTGAGCATCTTGCAAGAGCTTTACGCTTTCGGCACTGCTCACTCCCATAAAGTGCAGGGGAGCATCGCAATATTCTGCTAAATGAATATCACGGGATTGATTAATCGTTTCTGCCACGCTAGGGATTCCTTTTAAACCTAGCCAGGTGCTTTTTGCTCCTTCATGCATCTGACCATCTTTCGTCAGGTCTTCGTCAAAAGACTGAACGTGCAGAGCTTGTTTTAAATCGCGATTATAAAGCAAGGCTAACTTCATCAGCGCACTATTTTTAACCGTGTTTTTACCATTGCTGAATGCCAATGCTCCACTGCGGTCCATATCATAAATTTCACTAAGCTCTTCCCCTTTAGCAGCGTGGCTAAAAGCGCCATAGGGCAGTAGATTTATAGGACATAAGTTACTAGCGCTGTTAATGTATTGAATACTGGCTTTATTATCAGCAACGGGAATAGTTTGTGGTGATAAGCCTACCGAGGTAAAGCCTCCATGCCAGGCCGCTAAGGCCCCTGATTCTAGATCTTCGCGATCTTCATTTCCTGGATCGCTGAAATTTGCTCGTAAATCCATCCAACCCAAGGAGACATGTAAATTGTCAGCACTGAAAATATCTATGTTTTCTAATGAAATGGAGGGAGCAATCTGCTCGACTCTACCATTGCTTAATAAGAGGTCAACCTTTTGTAAATGAAATGCTGATTGTGGTTCAATCAGGCGTACATTTTTAATGAGAATTTGCGCGGAATTCTTCATGCTTGGAGCTTTTGTTGATAAACATTTCAATGAGTAAAAAGACCAATGCAGCAAGTATAAACCAGTGGGCCAGACTTTGCTCTTCCTGCTGTCTGCTTATTCTCATTCTATAATTTTCAAAATCCTCCCCATTTATTATCTGCTCGTCTTCAATAAAAGTTGCTGCAAGTAATTCTTCCCTGTTTAAAGTTTTGATTTCACTTTCGCGTTTATCCACATTTATAGCGAGATAGGCTAAGGTGTCGCTTTCGCGAACTAAAGGATAGGCACTAGGGCGGAGGTCTTGTTCTGGTAAAAACAACTGCGTCAGTTCGCCTCGTTTTTCTTGAGGTGGGATAAGTTCTAATGCTCCGACCTTTATAGCGATGGGCTGATCATTTATGTAGGGTATAGCTAATAGTTGTGACCTTTTCTGAAGGCCAGGACTCAGGTACAGTGCGGGCGCTTCTTTTTTAAATAATGCGGAATTGAATAAAATAGGCAGGGAAATAGGATGGGAGGCAAAGTTGCTATTTGCTTCTTCAATGGAGCTGAGATTAATAAAAATGTCCCCCTTGTAATAGCTATGTCTAAAAAGCATCGACTGCCCGTTTTCAAATTCCAAGAGTGGAAATAGTACATTTTTGGGAGCACGAAAATATTTACGGCTAAAGGGCAGATTAGGATTTTTGGTTTCGGTTAAAAAGACACCGCGGAAATACGGATCTTGAAAAGCAATATTTACGGCCCTGAGACTATCTTCTTGCCAAACAGGACTTATCTCTAATCCATAAGTAGAGAGTAGCGAAGGAAATCCAGCCGCATCTCCATGAGGGATTAAGAATAGATTTTTAGCAGATTGTAGGTGTTCTTTAAATTTCACCACTAAGCCAGAGCTTAATTTTTCATCAATTTCTGCTATAATAAGCTCGGAGGCTTGAAGGGCTTCATAGTCGATATCCTCGTAAGAGCTGATCGTTAAATTGAAAAGACTATCTCGGAAAACGCTTGTTTTTAGATGGGTTTGACCTTGGGGCGCTAATAGATATACGGCAACCTTGTTTTGGGCTTTTAGCTGGAAGTAGAAGATGTCATCAAATTGAGCACCGCCGCTGGATTCAATCTCTAGGGCGCCAATAAAGTTTCCTTCGCGGGGAAGGAGGAATTCGAGGCTCCCATTTTTAATGCCATCTGCGGGAATAGTAAACTTCTGTTGGTTTACTGTTTGCTCATTTATCTTTAAACTTACCGAGACATCTTCTAATACTTGAGCACCATAATTTTTTATTTGAAAAGTAAGCTTTTGGCTAAAACCGGGAATTAGCACTGGGCTTTCCAACCAAAGGGAGTCAATGGCTAAGTTACTATTGTCATTTAAAGGACTAAGGGGCATTAATTTTATTTGCCAATGAGATGGAACATCAACTTCTTGCCAATCTGCGAAAGCACTAGCTTGAAAATCGCTTATTAAAATAAGCTGCAAAGGTCCTGGAACAGCAATGCGACTCTCCGCTTCGAGAATACGGTTTTTTATTTCCTCAAAGTTTCGAAAAGAAGGAGAATAGTCTAATTCATCAATAAGCTGAATGGCTTCCTTGGGTGAGTAAAATCTTTGATATTTTGCTTCAAAATTATTCGTGAGAATTTGTACTGAGGCATCTGGCTTTAAGCTTTTGAGAAGATTTACCGCATTTAAACGCAGCTGGTTGAAAAGACTCGCTTCAACACCTGTGCTCTTCATGCTGTAGCTATTGTCTAAATATAGACTGAGACGGCTGAAATCGTTTTCTGCAAAATCACTTTTGGGAAGAACAGGACGGGCAAAAGCTAATATCAAAGCGGCCAGTGCCAATATTCGCAAGGCGAGCAATAGGTATTCTTTCAGTTTGCGAACGGCTTTGGTAGTGCGCTGGACCTCCTTTAAAAAGCGAGTATTACTAAAGTGAACAGTCTTGTGCTTACGAAGATTAAACAGGTGAATGAGTATAGGAATCGCCAAAGCGAAAAATGCCCAAAAGAATGGTGGAAAGGTGAAACTCATTAAAAATCAAAATTAACTTTTGCAGAGATAGAATGTGAGAGAATGACTTTTTATTTCTGGAGAATTTGCAATTATCTTAGTTTAACCTTTACCATTTTAAAATATCATGCAAAAAGTCACTCACCGCCTGTTCAACAGCAAGAGGATCTTTACTCTTGATAGGAGAAGCTAAAACATGGTTTCCGGTTTCTGGCATGGCTTGCAAAACCTTAAGATCATCCGGGGTAGCTAGCAGCTCGTGCATCCAAAAAATTTTATCGACCGATATTACCTGATCCTGCTCCTCTTCGTTTTTAAAGTAATATAGGTTTAAAACAGGTTGATGAATATTCATAAAGGTTTCTTCCCTTAGAGCTGATTCCAAGAGTTCTTGCAGTTCAACAAGAGCATTCACTGTGTAAACCGTATCCCAATATTTGGCATACTCCTGAGATTGGCCGGTAACAACACGCTTTTCCCCTAATACTAAATTTGCTATTTCTAAACCCCAGGGTTTGTTTAACAGATAAGCTGCAGGGTCTTTTACTCTTATATTAGGAGAAAGGTTGACGAGAGCTTTTACTTTTTCTGGAAATAGCTGGGCTAATTTAAGGGCAAAACTACTTCCTGTACTGGTGCCAATAATAACTACTTCATCTCCTAATTGCAGACTTATGGCCAAAGCTTTTAAAGCACTTTGCCAACTATTACTGGTGTTGAAGTTTTCGAGGTTATCGCGTTTTAACCCGTGACCAGCAAGTCTGGCGAGGTAAAGATTAGCACCCATTTCTTGGGCAATATTCTCATGTAAAGGAGCTCCTTCTGCCGAAGAAGCAGAAAAACCATGGAGATAAAGAATTACACGTTTAGTTTTTCTGATGCTATCCTGCCAAATAATACGCGCCTCATTTTCTAGACGAATAAGAGTGTTGTTCGCTTCGGCTTTATTTATGGAGTCATTTAAAGCCACTAGGTTGGTCGGTACACCCGGTAAAATGGCCGGGTACACTCCTTTTTCTGGTTGTGATCCAGAAAAGTAAAAGATGATTAGGACTATCAGTAAGCTGAGAAAAATCCAGCGCTTTTTTATTTTTTTAGTGGACGACAATTTTTTAAGATGTAATTAAAGTTATCAATGTCAGTATCATTCAATACTAAAGTGCCACTAAAGGTAATAATATCGTCGGTATCGAAGCGATCTGTTTTTTCCTCTAGCTCTAATTTAATAACACTCTCTGGACCTGCTCCTCCGCAGAAAAAACAAGCACTAAAGGGATAGGCCGAAAGGGCATATTCACCACCTTCAACATCCATCGGAATAATGTGGCCTTTAATTATAACCGCTTTATTGTCTAAAGCCTTTACTTCCTCTTGAAACTCAGGGGTGAGATACCAAGCCTCAAATTCTGGAAAGTACTCATCAATAAAGTCAACTTTTGCTAAAAGTTTCCAGTCGATTATTTGGGCTGTTTTTTGAGCATGTACCAATCCGAAGGCGGCAATAAATATCAGGATAGTGTAGAACTTCTTCATTATGCTTCGATTTTAGCATTTATAATAGTGAAAAAAAGGCCTTGACCATTTCGATTTAGCTGTAATTCACCCGTAATGGGGACAAATTTGTCCGTGGCAAAACGGCCGGGGTTTTTCTTAAATTTTAATTCTATCACAGTTTCTGGGCCAGCGTTACCGCAGAAGAAACAAGCTGAGAAGGGACTCATACTGAGGGCATAGGTATTTGCTGCTACATCGAGAGGGATTAAATATCCGGAGATTATCACTTCTTGTCCCTCATATTTTTGTGTCAGTATACTGGGGAACTTTGGCGAGTATAGTCCTGAAACAGGGTCTTGATCGTAATTAGTCATCGCTAAAACTGGCCACACTAAATTTTTCTGAGCGACAGCGTTGACCGAAAAAAGGCAGCAAAAAACTAGAGGTAAAATTGCTTTAAGCATCTGCAAGTGTTTTAGGAATATTTATGCGATAAGCATGCCAGGCGGGCAATAAGGCAACAAAGGTACCTAAAAATAAAACGCCTAATAATAGCCATAATTGCAGCGTTTGGCTAAACATGTTTAGCACTAAGTCACTGGGTAGACCGGCTATTTTTAGACTCAATAATTGCAGGCTAAGGGCCGCTAAAACCAAGGCGGAAATATAGCCGATTAGACTGATGAACAGTGATTTCATCCACACCAGTAAGACTACTTTATAGCGACTGATGCCCACCGCTCGTAAAAAGGCTAATTGGGGCTCCTCATCTTTTAGACCTTGAAGCAAAGAAACGAAAACACTGATTCCTGAAATTAATAAAAGTAGGTAGGCGAGGGCCTCTAATAATCTAGTGGCAGAGCGAGCTAAGGTGAAAAGTCGATTTATTTCAATGGAGGGAAGAGCGGCTTGCATTTTTGTTTGACTATTTATCTTTCTTGGTAGGCTAAGAGTAGCCATGGGGTTACTGAACTGTATCAGGCCTGCGGTAATTTCCCGTTCAGGTTCTGTGTGGTCATGGTTATCCTCTTCTTTATGGTCGTGCACCAACCAAATACTTTCCAAGGGGCAAAGAATTAGATCGTCTAAAACGGAACCATTTGCTTTGTAAATCCCCACTACTTTAAAATCCCGATGATCATGACTTTCACCTTCTTCACTAAAGCCATGTGATCCATGAAATTGGTCGCCTAGTTTCAGCTTTAAGTTTGCGGCAACTGCGGCGCCAATGCAAACTTCAAAAGCTTTGCTAAAGAATCGCCCTTCTTTAATCTCCATCTGATAAAGAGCGGGATAACTAGTGTCAGTGCCAACGATGCGCTTCCCTTGATAATTATCGCCATAGGCGAGGGGTATAGCCTTTTTTACAAAGCGATTATTCGCTAACTTTTCAAAGTCTTTGAGGGCAATATTCCCGGTAGGGGCATCAATGTGGTATACGCTGCTTAAAATTATTTGCAGCGGGCTACCCTTAGCGCCTACAACTAAATCTATTCCTTTAATATTACGGGTAAAGCTATTTTCGAAACTGTCTTTAGCGGTAAACAAGACCATTATAAGGGCCAGTGAAAAAGACAAAAGAAGGATACTTAAAAAGCTATTTAGCTTCTTGTGGCCGATACTGGCGAGTGCTAAGCGAAAAACATTCATAATTGATATGATTTAGAAATCAACTTTTTAAGTCTCCCATCATGAGTGACAATCAACAAGGCTGTTTTTTGAGACTGACTCATTTTCAGTAAAAGTTCGCCCACTTTTTGAGCATTTTCATCATCCAAGGCGGCCGTGGGTTCGTCGGCTAAAATCAAACTCGGCTTTTGAAGTAAGGCGCGAGCGATGGCAGCTCTTTGTTGCTCGCCCGTGCTGCAAGCGGAAGCTTTTTTGTTTAAGATATGTTTGATATTTAATTCTGTAAATAGATCAGTAATTTCTTCGGTTGATGCTTTGCGATTTTGGATAGAATAGATCAGCTTCATGTTATCCAAAATACTGAGGTAAGGAAGAAAGAGGCTTTTTTGGAAAATCAAGCCGAGGTGCTGGGCCCGAAACTGTTCCAAGTTTTTCCCTTCCAATTTTGCAAGACTCTGATTATTAATTGTAACATCGCCTTTGCTCGCTTTTTGTAAACCAGCGATCAAGTTTAGAAAGGTGGTTTTTCCGGAGCCTGAAGGGCCAATAATGAGAGCGGCTTCTGAGGATGATAGTTTTATATCTGGAAATTTGTACACCTTTTCGGCGTTATAACTAAATTGTAAATTTACGGTGTCTAAAGGCATAGGCAAAGCTACTAAAGAAAGATCGTTAAGATGAAAACATTGGTATTAGGTGCAAGTGAAAATAAGCAGCGTTACTCAAACATTGCTATCAATATGTTAAAAGAATACCAGCATGAGGTGGTCGCTATCGGAAATCGTGAGGGCGAGGTTAGTGGTGTGAAGTTCGATAAAGAAAAGAAAGATTTTAAAGATGTAGATACAATAACCCTTTATCTCGGTCCTCAAAATCAGGCGTCTTTTAGAAAATATATAGATTCTTTAAGACCAAGACGAGTAATTTTTAACCCGGGCACAGAAAACCCTGAATGGATGAAACATTTGCAAGAGAATGGTATAGACACAGAAGTAGCTTGTACTCTTGTTTTATTACGTACTCATCAGTACTAGGGATTTTCAAATTCAACTATAAGCTGACCCTCGTTGAAGGAGAGACTAAGGTCTTGCTCGGCGGCTATATTTTGAACGTTAAAATAATTTTCTTCGCTTATTAACATATCACATTCACCTGCTCCCCCCATTAAAAGTGCCAGTTTTAAAATCATAGATTTCTTTCCGTAAATTTTTTCAATTACCACCAGGTGAGGACTTACCTTTTGGCATCCACTATATTGGTAGTTTAGCACAATGCAGTTTCCTTCTTGTCTATAATCGATGATGTTGGCAGCAATTGCGGGGGCTTCAAGACGTGCCTTCTCCTCTGCAGCAAGACAAGGACTAATGATCTCGACTGGGTTTTCCTTATTATTTTCTGTGAACTCTATTTTGTTTTCAGACTTGCCGCTATGTTTTTTTGAACCACAGGCGCAAAGCAGCAGGGCAAAGGCTAAGAAAAAGCTTAGTTTAAAAGTATTCATATTATTCGTGTTTTATACAGTTTTTTTGGAAGTGGTGTCTATCGCTCGAAAATATCTCTAAAAGTTTTCAAATTTATAGGAATCGAATCGTTTGTAAATGGATTCAGAAATATTTCTTCCTTCTCTTCTACCGAAAGGGTGAAAAGTTAAAGGGGGAATGGTTCTATTAAGGTGTTGAAGTTCTTTTAATTTGATCAACTGCTCCACAGGCGTAATTAAAAGCAATGCTAATTTCAATTAAAGAATGTTTGTAATTAAGATGTTCATTAATTGCTGCTTTTTTGCGGGTCATAGCCTAATTAGAGCAGAGGTAAGTAGGGTGTAAAATGTTTGGTCAAGCTTTAAGACTGCCAATTACAGAAACAGTAGAAGCAAGAGGAGTGCTGTAAATACGAGGAGACCCTTTAGTTGTAAAGAGCGGTATTTTAAATGAGAAAACTTATTTTTAGCGAAAAAGCTTGAGTAGTTATAACAGGGATAAATTTCAAAACAAAGCTCGAAGACAGTTCCTATGTGTTGAATTTCTAATGAACAGGGAAAGGCAATATTCAAGACTCATGTTTTTTTGTCGAATAAAAGAGATTATACCAAGGAATCAGGCAGTGATTTCTGATTGCCTCTAAATAAACTATCGATCTGAGGTATTTTTTTAAGATATTAATAGTAAAGTATCGTCTTTGTTTTACGAAAACACTACCGGAAATAATAATTTCACATCCCTTTTAATTTCTAGAACATTCCGTTCACCAGATAGCGCAGAATAGGCAAAAAATGCGCGGAGAACTTTTAGATAAAGCTTTTGTTATGATAGTAGTTTTTGACGTAATAAAAACTCTAATTGATTATTTACTCGTTCCAAATCATCGTTAGCTTCAGCTAAATCGCTCACGAGGCTTTTATTTTGGCGTCTAAGACTATA
Organism: Roseivirga sp.; assembly: GCA_051277025.1. Classification (GTDB taxonomy): domain Bacteria; phylum Bacteroidota; class Bacteroidia; order Flavobacteriales; family Schleiferiaceae; genus Croceimicrobium. The sequence goes on from JBNMPT010000004.1 coordinate 16,652, forward strand.
AACTTCATAGGCGGCAAGTATGGTAGATTTTAAATCATCGTAATGCCATGGTTTATTGAGATACCGATAGACTTGACCGCGGTTAATGGCGTCAATTACGGCATTGATGTCGGAGTAACCAGTTATTAGAATCCTCATTGGCTCGGGGTCTAATTTTTGTACTTCCTCCAAAAACTCAATCCCCGTCATATTGGGCATGCGTTGGTCGGTGAGAATAATATTAAGTCCGGGTTCTTTTTTAAATATTTCTAGGCCCTCAGCGCCTGATATTGCGGTAAATACCTTAAAATCTCGACGAAAATTAGCCTTGAAAGCTTGGAGATTATGTTCTTCATCATCAATGTAAAGTATGCGTACGGAATTGTTCATTTTGTCTTGAAATTATTTGTAAAAATAAAGATTTAGTAAATACAAAGATGTAATTTGGCTCATGCTATTTAACAATTAATACTAATGATAAAATCAATTAAAAATAATTTAACTAACTTATTGTCAAATGTTAGTGATATAGATAATACACATTATAAGCCCATTTTATATAATTTAAATCAACAATTTGGCCTAAATCAGTTTGAAAGTTTAATAAGTAGCAAAAAAAACTATTTAAAAATAGCTAATACAATAGGAGATCAGCTTTTAGAGTTACATGTTACTCGTCATCCCAAGGGGCAAATTAGCAAATCTGAACGAGTTGAGTGGTTTCAGGCATGGAAAAAGAATAATGATATTGACACTTATGGACAATGGGTTTACTACCCATGGTCGGGTGTTGTTTGTCATATTTTACCTGAAGATGAGTTTATCGAGCTCAGGACCTCTCGAAACAAGTACAAGATTAGCGATGCAGAGCAAAAGCAGTTAGCTTCTAAAAAGATTGGGGTAATTGGACTTTCGGTGGGCCAGTCGGTTGCTTTGACCATGGCCATCGAAAGGGTTTTCGGTACTTTGAGAATTGCTGATTTTGATCATTTAGATTTAAGCAATTTAAATAGAATTCGCAGTGGGCTTTGTAATTTAGGTCTGCCAAAAACAATAATGGTGGCGCGCGAAATAGCGGAGATCGATCCTTATTTAAAAGTAGAGCTATATAGTGAAGGAATTAACAACGAAAATATTGGTGACTTTATAGGAGAGGGTGAAACTAAGTTGGATCTTCTTATTGAAGAATGCGATTCGCTGGATATCAAAATCTTAGCAAGGGCAGCAGCGAGGAGTCAGAAAGTTCCTGTTTTAATGGACACGAGTGATAGAGGAATGCTTGATATAGAGCGCTTTGATTTAGAACCAGAAAGGCCTTTGATGCACGGTATGGTTAGCGATGAGTCTGTTTCAAATCTCAAAGATTTATCCGCTAAAGATCGCCTTGCGATGGTAATGGATATGGTTGGGATTGAAGGTATTTCTACAAGGCTAAAAGCCTCCTTGTTGGAGGTGGACGAAAGTCTTAAAACTTGGCCGCAATTGGCATCTTCCGTTGCTTTAGGCGGAGCAATTACCACGATAGCAGCTCGACGAATTTTATTAAATCAACGGGTTGATTCTGGTCGGCATTATTTTGATATCGATGAGGTTTTATCTTCGACTGAAGAAAATAAAGTAGTTTTTAAAACCCTGGAGAAGCCGGCGCCATTAAACTTTGAGCAATGCGAGACCTTAGCTGATCAAATAGGGGAGGATCACAACAATAAAAACATCGCGCTGGCAGCAAATCAAATTGAGGATATTGTTTCTCAAGCCTGTTGGGCGCCTAGTGGTGGAAATGTTCAGCCTTGGAAATGGATCTATAAAAATGGGAAACTCAGTCTTTTTCATGATTCTCACTATTCTTTTTCTTTTTTAGATTTTAAAAACCGTGGCAGTCTAATTGGATTAGGCGCAGCATTAGAGAATGTGGCGCAAAGAGCTACTTATCATAATTTGAAGGCGGAAATAAAGATCTTATCAAAAGATTACTCAGATAGATTAATTGCTCAGGTTCAGTTTGTTAGACTGGATATTAAGAGTGCCGACGAATTTTTGAACCTTGGTGATCAATTGGCTTCAAGACTTACAAATCGCTTGAAATCGGTCGAGGCTAATCAAGTATCTGATGAAATCAAGACTAAGGTTTCCACTCATTTAGAAGAAACCGAGTTTAGTGTGACTTGGCTGGAAGGAGAAAAGCTTAAAAAAATGGCCCAAATTGTTGGAGAAGTGGAACGGCAGCGTATCTTAGACCCTTGGGGACATGATGACTTTATTGCCGAAGCGCGCTGGACTAAAGAGGAAGCTGAATTAACACGAAATGGTGTGGATTTGAGAACTTTAAATTTGAGCGAGGCTGATTTAATAGGTCTCAAGTTAATTAAAGATGCCAAGGCGATAGAATATTTGAGGAATTGGGACAAAGGACAAGCGTTAGTTAAGATGAGTGCAGATTCTCTGGAAAACTCATCTGCTTTGGCATTAGTACACACTAATTCACATGGTGCAGAAAAGGTAATAGAAGGGGGGCGAATAGTTGAAAGGCTTTGGGTTTATCTTAATAAGATGGGTCTTGCTTATCAGCCTGTCTCACCAGCAACTTTTATGTTTGCACGCCTCAGAATGGAGGACTCGCAAACGTCTCCCTATTTAATGGCTGAACTGCGAAAACTACGCGGTGAATATTTACAATTATTAGAATTACCGGACACAGTAAATGATTTGTTTTTGGCGAGAATTTTTTATGCTGATACTCCAGCAGTAAAGTCCTTACGCAAACCATTAGAGTCCGTTTTTAAGATATTCAATTAGAATTATGGTGCTTAGATTAAGATCATTTAAAGCAATTGATGACCCAGAGAGTTGTGTAAAGTTCGTGAAGGGTCATGGCGATATATTAACGAGCATTGGAGTAAACAAAGTTACCTCCAACGCTCCAACTTGGATAGATAATCCGGGAACCTATGTTTTAGTTGTAGAAGACCCAGAAACAAAAGCGGTTTTAGGAGGGGCTAGGGTTGATACTTCTTTTGGTACATCCAAACTCCCCATTTCTGATGCAACGGCTTACTTAGATCCAAAAGTAGATGAAGTCATTGCAAAAGAATCAATCAGTGGAACCGGAGAGATATGTGGCTTATGGAACAGTAGAAAAGTTGCTGGTCTAGGCTTCGGAAGTTTGTTTATCACTAGGGCCGCCGTCACAATCTCACACAAGCTAGGCGTCAGTTCTCTTTTTGCTCTTTGTGCACCTTATACCGTGGCAACAGCAGAAACATTTGGTTATACTACTCTCAAGGAAGTAGGAAATGAGGGTACTTTTTATTATCCGAAGTTAGATTTACTAGCAACCGCAATGCTTTTGCCAGATACTTTGAAAATTGAAAGTGCCACAGAATTAGAAAAGGAGAGGGTTTTCTCCCTGCGTAAAGATCCTTCGCAATTTTTTGAAGAGGAGTCTAGGCGTCGTCAAGTGCCCATTCAGTATGATTTAGGAATAAAGCTTTAAAATATGCTTTCACGAATAGCTTTTATTTTCTGGATAGGGTTTTTGGCCTCATTATCCCCCCTTAATGGGCAGTCTTTTGAATTGTCATTTTTTCAATCTGCTGAGGATGTTCCTGCCGATGAAATCACGAAACTAGCATACGTAATAAACGAAAGTGATGTGCTTTCTTTTGCCGGAGGTAATCAGGTTTATGTGCGTCTGGTCACTGATTCAACTCAAGAGAATACTCGCAAGACTATATTCTTAAGCTATTCTTTACTGGACAGTATTTCGTTTTATTACGAGGGTCAGAACGGTTTTGAATTAAAACAAAAAACTGGGCAGGCTTTTAATTTCGATACCCGCCTAAACTCAATCACTGATTTTAGTTTTGACTTGGAGCCAGGAGTTTTTCAATACTACTTTAAGGTTACAAGCCACAAACCATTAGTTCTTCCCTTTGAAATAATTAGTGACAAAGAATTATTGTTCAAAGTAAGTAGTTACGATTTCTACATGGGAATTTACATTGGTATTGTCTTAGTAATGCTCTTGTATAATCTGGTGATCTATTTTCTTACTAGAGATAAAAGTTATCTTTTTTATATTTTGTACCTACTATTTTTAGGTTTGGCCCAAGCGGCTTTATTTGGTTACACTGATCGTTTTTTGTTCGCTGATTCGCCGGCTATAAATAATAAATTCGCAGTTCTATCTGGGGCTTTGGTTGGCATCGCTTCGGTGGCTTTCATAGTTAACTTTTTAAGTCTGAAAGTAAAAGCGCCCTTTTATTATAATCTAATGAGGTTGGTGGCGCTCTTAGATTTAATTGGTATTGTGGTTCTGTTTTCTGGTTATGAAGCGATCGCATATAACTGGGTAAACTTTGTCGCTTTAGGAGGATCTGTTACTGCTATTGTTGCGGCAATAAAGCTAGCGCGATCGGGCTATAAACCGGCAAATTTTTTCTTAATCGCTTGGTCAGTTTTCTTGCTAAGTGTTATTGTATTTGCTCTTAAAGATCTGGAGGTTTTGCCTTATAACCCGTTTTTACGCCGTTCAATGTTGTTTGGGTCAAGTTTTGAAATTGTACTACTTTCTGTTGCCCTTGCGGATAGAATTAATCAGCTTAGACGAGAAAAAGAACAGTCGCAGGCTAAGGCGCTTGAGATGTCAAGGCAAAATGAGGAGATAATCAAGGAACAGAACGTAGAGCTGGAAAGACGCGTAGATTCCCGGACTATGGAGTTACAGGAATCTAATGAGGAATTACAAGTAACGCTGGATAATCTTAAAGAAACCCAATCGCAATTAGTAGATTCCGAAAAAATGGCATCTTTAGGTCAGCTGACTGCTGGTATTGCTCATGAAATTAATAATCCAATAAACTTTATTGCCTCTAATATCAAACCATTGAAGCTTGACCTATCTGAGATATATGATATTGTCTCAAGTTTTCAGGCCTTGGATGAAGAGTCAACGGCTGAAGATTTAGTAAGTGCACAGGCTAAGTTGGAAGAGTACGATTACGAATTCCTGAAAACTGAAATAGAAAGTTTAGTCGGAGGTATTTCAGATGGTGCAATAAGAACATCTGAGATCGTTTTGGGATTAAGAAACTTCTCTAGATTAGATGAAGATGTTGTCAAGAAAGCATCTCCAAACGAGGGGCTGGAAAATACTCTAGTACTTCTGCGAAATAAAACTAAAGATCTTATTGATTTAGAAGAATTTTATGATGAAAATGTTGGGGAAATTGACTGCTTTCCAGGTAAGTTGAATCAAACTTTCATGAATATTCTCAATAATGCCATTTATGCCGTAAATGCAAAAGTCTATCCTGAGGGCGAAAGGCCTACCATTGGAGTTAAGACAGAGAAGGAGGAGGATGATTGGGTAACGATCAAGCTATCCGATAACGGAATAGGAATGGAAGAGAAAACTAAAAAGAAATTATTTGAACCTTTCTTTACAACAAAGGATGTGGGAGAGGGAACAGGATTAGGTATGAGTATTGTTTTTAAGATTATTGAAAGACATGGTGGGAAACTTATTGTAAACTCAAGGTTAGGTGAAGGCACCGAGTTTATAATGACTCTTCCAGTAAGTCAACCAAACGAGTTTGCATAATGATGAATACTACGCGAAAAGAAAAGGTTAAAGTGCTCTATTTAGATGATGAGGATAATAATCTTCGTTCATTTAAAGCAGCATTCCGCAGAGATTACCAGATTTATACTGCAAATAATACTGAGGATGCCTTTAGTATTATAAAAACGCAAAGCCCTCAGGTTATTTTTTCTGACCAAAGAATGCCAGTGACTACTGGCGTTGATTTTTTTAATGCAGTAAGGCAGGTATTTCCAGAACCAGTTAGAATCCTGATTACTGGATACACCGATGTTAACGATATTATTGAGGCGATTAATAAAGGGAATATTTACCGCTATATTACTAAGCCGTGGAATGAGCCAGATATTAAGGTTGCAATTGAGAATGCCTATGATTTATACCTAACAAGAAGATCTCTCAAAGACAAGGTGGAAGATCTGGAAAAGGTTAATCAGGAGTTAAATAGGTTTGTATATAGTGTATCTCATGATCTTAGAGCGCCTATTGCAAGCGTTTTAGGTTTGATAAAAGTCTCTGAAATAGAGGTCGAAGAACCTAATGCAAAAGACCTGTTTAAGCGTATTGATCAGAGCACTATTAAGTTGGATCTTTTGGTTAATAATATTATTAATTACTACAAAAACTCCAAAGCTAGCGGGCTGCTTGAGGAAATAGAAATTAATGAGTTGATGGAGGATGTTTTGAATAACCTTCATTGTGAAAGTAAAAACACCTCATTTCAGCTTGAACGGGAGGTAGATCAAAGAGCAAAATTTATTGGTGATGCCTTTAGGATTAGAATCATTCTTAGTCATTTAATTTCTAATGCGGCCAAGTTTAAAAAGCCTAATCAAGAAAAGGCTAATATTAAGTTACGTTTTGAAATTAGTGATGCTAAAGTAAAAATTGTAGTTTCGGATGAAGGAATGGGGATACTCAGCGAACATATGGAGCAGATATTTAAAATGTTCTTTAAAAGAAAGCAGGACTTAGCAGGTTCTGGACTAGGACTGTATGTGGTGAAAGAAGCACTCTCAAAAATGGGTGGACAAATTGATGTTAAGTCCACGCCTAATCAAGGTTCTGATTTCCGTCTTAATTTCCCAAATCACACCCTAGAGGAAGATGAGTGATTTCCTATTAAATAGATGCTTATTGATTGACGACACAATGGTAGATCGTTATATTCACATGAAGCTACTCAACCATCACAAGATTGCTCGAAATGTCGACGAGTGCTCGGGAGGCAAGGAGGCTTTGATTTATTTAGAGAAGGCAATCGTTTCAGATACTTTACCAGACTTAATTTTACTGGACTTAATGATGCCGGAAATGGATGGTTTTGAGCTTATTAGACCTTATAGTAACCTCTTATCTAAATTAGTCAAGAAGCCTTTATTATTTATGCTCAGTTCTACTGAGGACGAACGTGATATTCACCGTGCGAAAGTAAATAATCATATAATTAGACTTCTTCGAAAACCTCTTCGCCCGGAATACTTAATAACTTTGATTAAAATTCAGATTTGAAGTGAAAGATGATTTTATCGAACTTTTGCTGAGCCATGTTTAGGCTAAATGATGAGTCGGCTAGAAATACTAGACGGTTGTATTTATCTCTGGCTAAGTATCGATATTTGAGTTTTGAAAATTCCTCTAGCTGATTATCATCATGACTTTCAATCCAGCAAGCTTTGTAGGCAGGGTAATTTTCATAGCTGCATTTAGCACCATATTCGTGCTCTAAGCGATATTGGATTACTTCATATTGTAAAGCACCTACCGTCCCGATAATTTTACGGCTATTACTCTCTAGAGTGAAAAGCTGAGCCACACCTTCATCCATCAATTGGTCAATGCCTTTATTAAGCTGCTTCGACTTTAATGGGTCGGCGTTATTAATAAAGCGAAAGTGCTCCGGAGAGAAACTAGGTATTCCCTTAAATTCCAATTCTTCTCCGCTGGTTATGGTGTCCCCAATTCTAAAGTTCCCCGTGTCGTGAAGGCCAACAATATCTCCTGGGTAAGCAGTTTCAACAATGCTCTTTTTTGAAGCCATGAAGGCGGTAGGGCTGCTAAATTTAAGATTTTTGGCTAATCGATGATGGCGATAGCTCGTGTTTCTTTGGAAAACACCAGAGACAATTTTCATAAAGGCCAGTCGATCTCTATGCTTAGGGTCCATGTTTGCATGGATTTTAAAAATAAATCCGCTAAAAAGATTTTCTTCAGGGGTAACCAATCTTCCGTTTGCATCCTTAGGCTGAGGAGGCGGAGCGATTTCAACAAAACAGTTTAGTAATTCTTCCACACCAAAGTTATTCAGCGCACTGCCGAAAAACACAGGACTTATCGCTCCTTTACGATAGTTTTCAGCCTCAAAGTCATCATAAACACCACTTAACAGCTCTATTTCTTCTCGTAAAGTTTCGGCAGCTTCGTCACCAACTAATTGATCAATCTGCGGATCGTTTACGTCTTTTATTGCAATAGCGTCTGCAATTTTAACCTTACTAACCTCCGTAAAGAGTTTAAGATTAGATTCCCACATATTATAAACTCCTTGAAACTCTTTACCCATACCAATAGGCCAGCTTAAAGGACTGATTTTTAGACCAAGTTTTGATTCTACTTCATCGAGTAAATCGAAGGCGTCTCGACCTTCACGGTCTAATTTATTGATAAATACGATTATCGGAGTATTCCGCATACGACAAACCTCCACGAGCTTTTCCGTTTGCTTCTCTACTCCCTTTGCTACATCTATTACAACGATTACACTGTCAACGGCGGTTAAGGTGCGGTAGGTGTCCTCAGCGAAATCTTGGTGACCAGGTGTGTCAAGGATATTGATTTTTTTATCTCTATACTCAAAGCCCATTACTGAAGTGGCTACAGATATACCTCTTTGTCTTTCAATTTCCATGAAATCTGAGGTGGCAGTTTTTTTGATTTTATTACTTTTTACCGCGCCTGCTTCTTGAATTGCTCCACCAAAAAGCAATAATTTTTCGGTTAGGGTAGTTTTCCCTGCATCAGGATGTGAAACGATGCCGAATGTGCGGCGTCGGGATATTTCGTCTTGTACTTTACTCATAATTATTTAGCAAAAATAGTTAATAAAGCTTAGCACTAAAATGCTTATTTTTGTTGAACTTTTTAGGGTGAAATGCTAAACATTTCCGGAAAGCTTCGGTTTACATCCTTAGAATATTATTATGAACTCGAGATACTCCATCAAAGATTTAGAAAAACTCTCCGGAATAAAGGCACATACCTTAAGAGCTTGGGAGCATAGATATAATTTAATCGAACCTTTTCGTACCGAAACTAATATTCGTTATTACGGGGATGATCATCTAAAGAAAATATTAAATATTGCCGTTTTAGTAAAAAGTGGAATGCGTATTAGTAAAGTCGCAGATTTTAGTGTGGAGGAAATACGCGCGGCAGTTATGGATGCCGGACGTTACCAAGGTAATTATGAAAGTCAAATAAATGCCTTCAAAATCGCGATGCTTGATTATGATGAGTATCTCTTTGATAGTGTCTTCAATAAATGCCTTATTCAATTTGGGACAGAAGAAACTTTGAGTAAAATTCTTGGTAAATTTATTTTGGAGATTGGCTTTCTTTGGCAGGCTGGAGCGATCAACGTTAGTAACGAGCATTTTATTAGCAGTTTAGTGAAACAAAAGCTTTTTGCGATTATTGATCAAACTATGCTTCCCCAAGTTACCACTAGCTCAAAAAGTTATGTGCTTTATCTTCCTGCAGACGAATTACATGAGCTTGGGCTACTATATGTTTACTATTACCTGAAAAAGTTAGGTCACCGAGTAATATATTTGGGACAATCCGTGCCTTTGCTGTATTTAAAAGAAGTTTCTGAAAGAACGAATGTGTATCAATTTGTCTCAATTTTCACTACCACTCCGCATGCTGATGATCTAAACTCTTATTTCGACAAGATCGGAGAAATGTTTAATGAAGAAGAATTTAGTTTTTTCCTCACCGGGATTCAGCTCTATGACTATCAGCCCGAGAAAAACCATAGTCATATAGAAATAGCTCCTAATATTGAGATGCTTAAAGCTCATTTAACAGATAGGTTTGCCTAATGATTCGGTTTAGTGTTCAAACAGCGATATATCAGTAACTTAGGTTTTGTTCAACTTATTTAGATATTTATTAAACAAAACATTGCTTGGCTTTAGCTTTTTGTTTAAGTTTGTGGTATTGAAAGTTAAACAATACTAAAAAACGATCTCATGACTAATTCTGATTTTAATGCGATGATTACTAATCACCAAGATTTTTTATATCAATTGGCGATGAAGTTGACGAAGAGCAATGAGGATAGTAATGATTTAATGCAGGAGACTCTTTTTAAAGCAATAAAGAATAGGGATAAGTTTCAAGAGGGTACAAACATTAAAGGATGGCTGTACACTATTATGAAAAATACATTCATTAACGCCTATCGAAAAAAGAAAAATCAAAATACATTTGTTGATGAAACAGAAAACAAATATTTTTTAAACATTCGTGAAAGTGAGAAGTCTGTTAATACGGATAGTATTGTCGATCATAAATATATGATGGAACAGATTAATTCTATTGATAAGACATATCTTGAAACTTTTATGATGTATTACAATGGTTATAAGTACGAGGAAATTTCAGAAATATTAGGTATTCCTTTAGGTACAGTAAAGAGTCGCATCTTTTTAGCGCGACGCAAGATGATGGATAAACTTAAAGACTACCGCTAATACAAACATTCACATGGCCAAAAGGGCACTAGTAGTGGGAGCTGGTTTTGCTGGACTCGCTGCGTCAACTTCATTAGCAGCAAAGGGTTACGACGTAACCATTTTAGAAAAAAATGATCAAGCCGGAGGGAGAGCGAGAAGCTTTCAAGAAAACGGGTTTGATTTCGACATGGGACCAAGTTGGTACTGGATGCCAGACGTCTTTGAAACGTATTTTGGTAGATTCGGTAAAAGTGTTAGTGATTATTATACTTTAGAACGATTAGATCCTTCATATAGAGTTTATTTTGGAGAGAAGGATTTTGTTGACTTACCGGCAGGTGTAGAAGCCTGCGCCCACTTATTCAACGAAATAGAGCCTGGCGCTGGGGATAAGCTTAGGAAGTTCATGAGCGAGTCAGCCTATAAGTATGAGGTAGGTATTAATGATTTAGTATATCGTCCGGGCCGTTCAATATTGGAATTTGCAGACATAAGAATTGCCAAGGGTTTGTTGCAATTGGATCTTCTAAAGTCCATGCGTAAATACGTCTATGGCCATTTTAATAATCCGCGACTTCGTCAGTTGATGGAATTCCCGATTCTCTTTCTGGGTGCAACTCCCAAAAATACACCAGCTCTGTATTCTCTAATGAATTATGCGGATGTTGACGGTGGTACTTGGTTTCCGAAAGGGGGCATGCACAAAATTGTGGAAGGCATGGTTTCTTTAGCAGAGGAGCAAGGAGTAACCATAAAATTGAATCATGAGGTATTGGATCTTAAATACAGCGGGGATAAAATAACAGGTCTCGTGACTCCTCATGGAGAATTTAACGCGGATGTTGTGGTAGCGGCAGGGGATTACAATCATTTTGAACAAAAAATATTACCAGCGCATTTGCGACAATACAGCGAAAAGTATTGGGACAAAAGAGCGATGGCACCTTCTAGTCTTTTATTTTATATGGGTGTGGATAAACCGGTAGACGGTTTACTGCATCATACTTTATTTTTTGATCAAGATTTCGATCAACATGCGGATGAGATATATACCGATCCGCAGTGGCCGTCTAATCCACTTTTCTATGCTTCTGCGTCATCGAAAACTGACGCTAGCTTGGCTCCTGCAGGCAAGGAAAATTTATTTCTACTAATGCCAGTGGCGCCACATCTCAATGATGATGAAGCTAATAGAGAAAGGTATTATGACTTGATGATGGAACGTTTAGAACGTTTAACGGGATGTTCTGTTCAAGGTGATGTTTCTTATAAACGTTCGTATGCGCACAGCAACTTTATTGAAGATTATCATGCCTTTAAGGGTAATGCATATGGTTTGGCAAACACTTTGATGCAGACCGCGATACTAAAACCGGCAATGAAAAGTAAGAAAGTTAAGAACCTTTATTACGCTGGGCAGTTAACTACTCCTGGCCCAGGGGTTCCACCTTCTTTAATTTCGGGAATGGTAGTAGCCGACGAGATTGAAAAGGATTTAAAAGACTAAATTGTATGAAAGAGCTTTTTGATAAATTATCGTACAGCACTAGTGCAATGGTCACTAAAAAGTACAGTACTTCCTTTTCATTAGGGATATGGTTTTTAGACCGCTCTCTGCATAAGCATAT
>JBNMPT010000005.1:0-27633 GCA_051277025.1 Roseivirga sp.
GTCCTACTTTCCGTACTTATTACCTTGATGATTTCGTTTATGAAGCGATTCCAAGTTGTAATCCTCCTTTATCTAGCTCTTTAGGAGTTAATTATACGACTTCTACTGATGCAGAAGTGTTCTGGGGCAGTGGTTCTGATGGAGATACTACCTTTATTGAGTATGGTCCTTTAGGATTTACTCCAGGGATTAATCCTTTAGGTGTGGTATCAGTAACAGGCTCTTTAGATACAGCCTTGATTAGCGGCCTAACTTCAGAAACGGATTATGAATTTTATGTTCAGGATAGCTGTTACGGAAACGGAACTAGTCCTTATGCAGGCCCAATGGCTTTTAAAACGGCTTGTGCGATTAGTACGCCTGCTATTCTACCATTATTAGATGGCTTTGAAGGCTATACCAGTGGCCCAACCTTTACCGGTGGAAACGCTTACTTCTGTAACCCTTCTTATAACTGGACCTTTATTCCTAATGGAAACGGAAGAGCACGCTTACAAGCCAATGCTCTTTATTACAATAGTGGCGCTCAGGCTTTCACTATGGACCAAAGTTCATTCCCTTCTCAAGTTGAGACGAATAGCTTAATTATGACCGTAAACTTATCTAACTATACAACTGCTGGTGGTATTGAATTAGGTTTCGTTATTATGGATCACAGTGCTACGCTTCGTCCAGACGATAGAGTATACGTGCGCGGTTCTGCATCGGATTCTTGGATTCAAATCCTTGACTTAATTACCACCGTTTCAGGTACAGGTTTTCACGATTCAATTACTAATATTGATATCATGGCTCCAATTACAGCCGCTGGGCAAACCGTGGGTGTCGCAACGCAAATCAAGTTCACTCAATCGGGTCAGTCACAGTCTATTAATGCTACTTGTTGTGAGGGTTATTCTTTGGACGATGTTAGCTTAACCGCTGTTTCTTGTCCTAATCCAACTGGTTTAAATGCCAGTACTTTAGTAGATACTTCGGTAACTATGTCTTGGGCAAATAGCGCTTCGGCTGGTCAATACCAATATTGGTTCGGTCCTGCAGGTTTCTATCAAGGAACAACAACGGTAGGTGGTGTGAAACAATACACCACGGGAAGCAGTGTAACAATTGATACGCTTCGTGCTACCACTTGTTATCAGTTCTTGGTACGTGGTGTTTGTGCGCCTGGCGATACTTCAGGTTGGGTAGGTCCTTTTGATTTCTGTACTACTTGTCCGGTAAACTTTAGCATGCCTTACTTTACAGACTTTGAGATTACTTCTCCAGGTATAGCTTCAGGTAGTCCCGCTGGTTGGGCCAACTGCTGGACGCAAGTTTCTGCAGCAGGCGCAAGCGTGCGTTGGGAATCTGAAGACGCAAGTGGTGCTAACGAGAACTCTACAGCCACAGGACCTTTCTTAGATAATACTCTTGCACCAAGTACTGGCGGTAAGTATATGTATTTAGAGACTTCTACGGCAGGTTCTTATGCTGATTTAGTTTCTCCAGGTATCAACCTTAATGGAGCAGTAAACCCGCAGGTAGAGTTTGCATACCATATGTATGGTACAACCATTAATAAGTTAATCTTATTAGCAGAAGATGTTACGACTGGTGCTATTACTACTTTAGATAGTATCATCGGGCAGCAGCAAACTGCTGGATCTGATCCGTTTAATACGCATGTTACTAATATATCTAGCTTAGCTTCTGGCTCTTATCGCTTTATATTTAGAGGATATCGTGGTACTTCTTTTACCGGTGATATTTCTATAGATGACGTATTTGTAATGGAAGCACCTACATGTCCTCGTCCTGCTGGACTAATGATGGATAGTGCTTCTTTAACTACTATTTCAGCAAGCTGGACTTCTAACGGTGTTGGCACAAGTTGGGCCTTAGAGTATGGTCCGGTTGGATTTACCCCTGGATTAGGAACGGTTGTAATTGCCACGTCAAATCCCTATACAATTACTGGATTAACTGCTGCCACGGCTTATGATGTTTATGTAGCAGAAATTTGTGGCCCAGGTGATACCAGTCTTGCCGTTGGTCCTTCTGTTATGAATACCACTCTTTGTAACCCGAGCAGCTTATGCTGGTTCCAGGTAGATCTTGAGGATTCATTTGGTGATGGATGGAACGGAGCGCTTTTAGATATCGTTCAAAATGGAGTAGTAGTTGCCACCTTAGGTCAGAACTTTACCACTGGTAATCTTTATGTAGATTCGGTACAAGTATGTGATGGTTTAAGTACCGCATTTGTATTATCAGCTGCAGGAGGATGGGCCTCTGAAGTTGGTATAACGGTTACAACTCCTTATGGAACGCAAGCTGGTCAATATATAAACAGTCCCGTTACCGCTCAAGGTGATACTTTAGTTAATGTAGTGATTCAGTGTGCTGCTCCAACTTGTCCTCAGCCTTCCGCTCTAGCGGTAGCTAATGTTACTGGCACAACAGCGGATGTATCTTGGACGAACGGAGGAACAGGAACGACATGGGAAGTGGAATACGGAACGGGTACATTCTTACCTGGTGCTGGTACTTTAGTAGCGGCCGCTACAAACCCATTCACTCTAACGGGTTTAAATGGTTCAACCAGCTATAATGTATATGTGCGCGAAATTTGTGGTGCAGGTGATACTTCGGTATGGGCTGGTCCATTAAACTTTGCCACCGCTTGTATTACGGTTAATGCTCCTTACTTCACCGATTTTGAAAATATTCCGATCGGTATTGCATCGGGAACTCCATTAAGTTGGAACAACTGTTGGACACAAGCTTCCCCTGGCGGTAGTTCTGTGCGTTGGGAATCAGAGGATGCTTCCGGAGCGAATGAGAATTCATTAAATACGGGTCCATTCTACGATAACACCACTCCAGGTGCAGCAGGTGGTACTTACATGTATATCGAAACATCTTCTTCTGGTGGTCCAGCTGAATTAACTTCTCCAACCGTAGACTTTACTAGTCTTACCAACCCAGAGTTGAAGTTCCATTATCATATGTATGGTGCAACCATTAACAAATTGGTTGTTTATGCTCAAGGTTTAACAGGTGCTCGGGTGGCAATAGATAGTATTATTGGTCAGCAGCAAACCGCTGGTTCAGATAGTTTCTTGATACGCACAGTTAATCTTAGCTCTTTAACGGGTACCACTTATTCCTTCATCTTTGAAGGGCATAGAGGTACTAGTTTTACCGGGGATATCTCAATAGATGATGTTAGTGTAGCAGAAGCTGGAGCAGTTGTTTCTCCTTGTTTGATACCAACTATGCTTGCCGCAACTGCGAATGTTGGTTGCGATTCTATAGAAGTAGACTGGATGTCAAATACAGGTGGTTCTATACTAGAATATGGTCCTGCTGGTTTTGCTCCTGGAACGGGAACCACAACCGGTATCGTAACATCTCCTTACACCATTTCTGGTCTTACTTCAGGAACGGCTTATGATGTATGGGCAGCAGATACTTGTTCTGGTGATACCAGTGCTTTTGCGGCGCTCAATAATGTATCTACCGCAATTGCTCCTGTACCAACAGCTATCGCAAGTTTTAGTGATACCATTATAGGAGGACAATTTACCGTCTATCTTGATGCCAGTGGCTCAACCAATGCTACCGCTTACTCTTGGGACTTTGGTAACGGTGTAACCGGAAGTGGTGCAATGGATACTGTAGTTTACTTAGGAAATGGTGTTTATAACATAGTTCTTACCGCTACCAATGCCTGCGGAACTAGTACAGACACTATCGCCGTTAATGTGAATATTGGCTTAATAGATAACCCTCTAGCAAGTAGCTTGAATGTTTATCCTAACCCGGCTCAATACAGCGTTAATGTAAGCTTCCATGAAGTAGGCAGTGCCGATGTACAAATTATACTACGTGATGCTCAAGGCAGAAACGTAATTAATATGAATGACCGCATGCAAAGTGGCAACTACAGCAATGATATTGATGTATCCAGTTTGGCAAGAGGTATTTATATGTTAGAAATTAAATCTGGTTCTTTAACTGCTCATCGTAGGATTAGCATTAAATAGGATTTAGTCCCTTATACTAGAAGCCGCTCAGAAATGAGCGGCTTTTTTTATTTTGATTCTTTAAAACGCTATATTTGAGGTGACTCCGAGTTTTTCAAACCTTAAATAACCGTTATGAGACTAAAATTTCTGCTCTTTTTTTCGTTACTCTCCTTTATTAGCTTTGGACAAGGAACCATCATCACTAGCCCTCCACTTACGCCAAATAATGGTCAAAGTGGTATCACCTTTGCGGTTAGCTCAAACACTCCTACCGAGATAACCAGCATTTCTAACATCTTTTCTACTGCAACTACTGCTAGTGTTTGGGTAAGAGTAGGGGGTGTAAGCGGGCCTCCCAGTATTACCGTCGCCAATGGTTGGCAAGAAATTATTGTAAATGCTACTATTACTGGAGCAAATAATACCTCCTTAGTAGTTATCCCCTTCGGTGGGACGGTTATAAATATTCCCGCTAACACACCAGTTGGTATTCACATCGCAGGAAATACACGCTATCAAACCGGAACGGCTGCAGATCTTGTAACTCATACGGATGGTACTTTTACCGTAAGCACTGCCGATTCGGTTTCTTATGGGGGTGGTTTACCCAACCCCACCTTTAATCCCAGACGCTTTGTTGGTTCTGTAACTTATGCCTTAGGCATAAGTGGCGGCTGCGCGAATATCTTCTCGAACTTTAACATCAATAGCATTGCAACCGATAGTGCGCAAATAAACTGGACAGCGGGAACGGGCAATACCGGTTATAGAATTGAATATGGGCAATCGGGCTTTGCCCCCGGTAGCGGAACCATCCTCTCGGGAATTTACCCTGCCAATAGCCCACCAATAAATATTACTAGTCTCGTGCCAGACACAGATTATGAGGTTTATTTTAGCGAATACTGCGCTGCAGACTCTGTCTATTTCCCCGCACCTCAGCTATTTACAACTCTTCCAATTTGTCCCGCTCCTTCAGGCTTAACGATTATTGCCTTAGACAGTACGACGGTAACCTTTATATACACCGCTACAACAGACTCCTTGAATTGGGAATGGGGGCCAGCAGGCTTTACTCAGGGTACAGGAACAATGGGAACCAGTATTGGGGATACTATTACCATAAGTGGTTTTTCGCCTAATACTTCCTACGATCTAGCCTTAACCTCCGATTGTAGTTTAAGAGGAGATGGACTTTCGCGATTTACAAGACTAGGATTCACCACTGATTGTGGTTTTGGCGTAGCGCGCTTCACCGAAAACTTTGATGGTTCCGCCTTTCCTTGTTTAAGAGCGTTTACAGATGTTAGCGTTGGAACACCAACAGTCACCATTACTACCGCTTTTAGTCCCACTTCTGCTCCCCAACAATTGCAGCTTAACAATAGCTCTGCAACGGGTAGTAATCAAGATGTAATTCTTTTCTTCCAACCTTTCTTTGGGATTTCAGGGCTTAATAAAATGGTAGAGTTTAATGCAAAAACAACTTCTACATCACCCACTACATTAGATATAGTATCTATCCCTAATGCCGATTCCGCGGGTAACTATAATGTAATACAAACGGTAATCTTAACTGTTGTTAATCAGAGATTTACAATTAATCTAGATGCCGCCTCTAATTATAATGGAACAGACGCAAGCATAGGTTTTCGACATGGCGCACAAAATACTTTTCAGTCTATTTTAATTGATGATGTGGTTTATGATGTCATTCCTACATGTTTGCCAATCGATCCTTTCACCGTTAATACTTCAGTAGGCGGATCGGATGTTTATTTAAACTGGCTAGGTACAGGGAGTGTTCCAGGAGCAAATGTTCAATATGGAACCGCCGGCTTTACGCTTGGCACAGGCACTACCGTTGCTACAACCGATACCTTTGCTATTATTACCGGTTTAGTTGACAATACCTTATATGATTTTTACATTCAGGATTCTTGCGGTGCAAATGATCTTTCTGTTTGGGTAGGACCATTCTCCGTCTTAACAGGTTGTGCCGCTCCAAGTGCTACTATTTTACCCTTCTTCGAAGGTTTTGAGAATTTCAGTAATGGACCTTCTTTTATTGGCACCACTAACTTATGTGCGACCACTTACGACTGGCGTCTGGACGCTTCGGATGAGACGGTATCTCGTTTAAGATTGCAAGCGGGAGCAGCTTTCTATAAAAATGGAGTGCAAGCTTTAACGCTAGATCATTCTCCTATTGCCGGTGGTATTGAGTCTAATTTCCTCACTCTTACGGTTAACTTGAGTAATTATACAACAGCCGGTGGTATTGAGTTAGGCTTTTATATTATGTCTCACGGTCAGGAAGCAAATGCGGATAACCGTGTTTGGGCGCGAGGAGCGCCCAGTGACCCTTGGGTAGAAATCGTTAATTTAGACCTAATTCGTTCAGGCAACGGCGTATACGATTCGGTGCAGAAACAAGATATTGTCGCACCGCTTGTAAATGCAGGTCAGTCTGTTGGCGTCCTAACACAAATTCGTTTTGGTCAAAGTGGTAGATTCTCGGCTAATGGCATCACCTTTTCCGATGGTTTCACCTTCGACGATATTTCTTTAGACGCTGTAAGCTGTCCTCAGCCCTCTGGCTTAAGCATTAGTAGTCTTTACGATACAACGGCCACCTTAAACTGGACCGGTACCGCTAGTGCTGGACAATTTCAGTACTGGTTTGGTCCGGGAGGTTTTTATCAAGGAACAACAACCGTAGGCGGAGTAAAGGCATTTGCCACAGCAAGTGGAATCCTGGTTGATACCTTGAGCTCACAGTTTTGTTACCAGTTTTTGGTAAGAGCAGTTTGTGCTGCTGGTGATACAAGCACTTGGGCTGGTCCTTTCGACTTCTGTACGCCATGCTCTGCTATTTCCGCTCCCTACTTTGAAAATTGGGATGCATTGGCAACTGGTAAAGATTTAGGCTGTTTCTCAAAAATCGAAGATCCTGCTTTCTTTACAAGTACTTTCGCCGGAGCTCTGATTACTCAGTTTGGTGGACCATTTTCTCCCTCGCGTCAAGTTGAGCTTGATATAAGTAACTCTGCTTCTCCATTAATGATTGTGTCACCACCTACCACCGATATGGCAATAGGTGATAAGCGCATAGTAGTAAGAGCAAGACAGAGTTTTGCGGCAGTACCGCCAACGCAGTTAATGCTTGGAACTATCACTAATCCTAGTGATGCCAGTACATTCCACGCTTTAGATACTTTCGATTTAACGGATGCCAGCCCGCACGCAAAATATACCACCAACCTTACGGCGGCAAATGGCTATAATGGTACGGATCAATATTTTGCTATCGCGCATGGTCGCAATGCTATTTTTAGGACACTATATGTAGATGACGTTATTTATGAAGTGATTCCTTCTTGTCCCGCGGCGACTAACCTGAGTGTATTAGCAGTAGACTCCATGAATGCGACCCTTGCTTTCACGCCTTTCTCTGGCAGTGCAGGTAACTTCCAAGTAGAATATGGTCCAGGTGGATTACAAGGCTCATTCCTAAATAACATACTAACGGTAACTAACGACACGCTTAGTTTAAGCAGTCTATTAGCAAATACCAATTATTGCTTTTGGATACGAGAGATTTGCACTGCGGGAGATACTTCTAATTGGTCTGATCCTTTCTGTTTCAAAACACAGTGTCAAGCCATATCAGCACCTTATTTTACGGATTGGGATAATTTGTCCTTTGGGAATGATGTAGGTTGTTTCTTGAAGTTAGAGGACCCCAGTTTGGTAACAAGTAACTTTCAGGGTATTACCATCCAGAATTCTACTTTTAACCAGCCCGTGTCTTCTCCTAATGTAGTGGAGTTTGATAATGCTAATTTTAGTGCCTCTCCTTTAGTTTTAATCTCTCCCGTTACTACCGATTTGGGCGTAAGCGATAAACGTATTCGTTTCTTTGCTCGCTCAAATTCAGTATTTAACCTGCGGACATTAATTATTGGTTCCATGACGAACCCCTTAGATGCTAATACGTTTAGCCCTTTGGATACTTTGACAATGACCATTAGTATGCTAGAGTATATTGTAGAGTTTAACGCTGCTAGCGGTTATAATGGCACGGATGCCTACTTTGCCATTGCACATGGTCAAAACTCAACATTTCAAACTATTTATTTGGATGATCTCCATTATGAAGCAATTCCTTCTTGTGTGCGTCCGGATAGTTTAACCGCCGCTAATATTACCCAGTCCAGTGCGGATCTTAGTTGGGTTAATGCCAATGGTACCAGTGGTGGAAGCTATGAAATGGAATATGGAAATGGATTATTTGGTGACCCTACTAATCTTACTTCAATTGTTGCCGGTACTAGTATTAATTTACCAAGCTTAACTGCTGGTACGGGTTATTGCTATTGGGTAAGAGAGATTTGTAGCCCCGGCGATACCAGTTTCTGGGCGGGTCCATTTTGTTTCTCTACTCCTTGTCCAGTAAGTTATGCCGCTCCTTACTTTACCAATTTCGAAGGTATTACCATCGGGGTTGCTACTGGTACTCCAACTGGGTGGGAGAATTGCTGGACCCAAAGTACCTTTACTGGATCAGTACGCTGGGAAAGTGAAGATGCCACCGGTGCCAATGAGAATTCATTTGCAACGGGTCCTTTCTACGATAATACTTCCCCTAGCACTGCAGGTGGTACTTATATGTATCTCGAAACCTCTTCTTCAGGCGGACCGGCAGAATTAACTTCTCCGGGAATTGATATTGGCACCGTTTCTAACCCCGAGTTAGAATACCATTATCACATGTTCGGGACGACTATCAATAAGCTAGTTATTTACGCAGAAAACTCTTCGGGTACCAGAACAGCGATTGATAGTTTAACGGGTGCTCAACAAATTGCGCAAGGAGATCCATTCTTGCGAAGAGCGGTTTCTTTAAGTTCCTTAACGGCGGGAGTTTACAAGTTTGTTTTTGAAGGACAACGCGGTACTTCCTTTACAGGAGATATCTCTATTGATGATGTAAGCGTTCAGCAGGGCGCTACTTGTGCTCGCCCACTAAGTTTAACGACAGAGCCCCAGTCTACCAGTTCGGCTATTGCCCGCTGGACACCATCGGGAACGCCTGCTTCTTATCAAGTAGAATATGGTAACACCGGCTTTACCTTAGGAAGCGGAACAAGTTTAGCTAGTACTACTGATTCATTAGTGGTGAATTTTGCTACCGCTAATAATCTTTGTCAAGAGATTTATGTGCGTTCTATATGTTCTAATGGCGATACGAGTTTGTGGATAGGTCCCAGCGCAATTTGCCCTACCGCAATTCCTTGTGATAGTATCGATCAATATAATGCGAGCTTAGAAATCTACGATCAGTCGGCCTTATTTGTTCCCTGGGCTGGTGCTGCTGGTGACGTAGAAATATCTACGGCTCAGAGTTCATCGGCTCCTCAATCTTTCCGTATTCATGATGGCGGTACCGCAGGTTTTTCTGATTTAGTAGCCTTATTTGATACCATTTCTAGTGGTACTTGGGAAGTCGCTTTTGAGATGTATGTGCCAGTTGGTAAAGGAGCCTACTTCAATATTCAGCAAAATTATATTGGCGGTGCAGCCGGTAATCTTTGGGGAGGCGAAGTATACTTCCTCTCTAATGGCACCGCACAGGCAGTGTATACTACTGGTTCAACTATAGCAGGTACCTTTAATTATACCCAAGGTCAATGGAATACCATCAGTACGGTAATAGATCTCGATAATGATTCTATCTGGTTTGAATTGAACGGTATTTCAACCAGTGTTGGATATACTTATTCTGCAGCCAATGTAGGGGGACCACTTCAGTTTAATGGGGTGAACTTTTATTCTGGAGTTTTGGCCCCTAACACTTATTCTATCGAGTATTTTGTAGATAACTTTTGTATAAACCCACGCGTAAGTACTTGTCCAGATCCTACCAACTTGGCAGTTACGGCAAACGTTTCTTGCGATAGCATAGAGTTAAACTGGAATAGTAATAGCGGAAGCTCAATCCTAGTTTATGGTCTAACGGGCTTTAATCCTGCTACGGGAGGTACGGCGGTAAACAATATAACCGCACCTTATTCCGTAAATGGTTTAAATGCGAATACCGCTTACGATTTCTATGTTGCGGATATCTGCGGAAGCGATACCAGTAATGCTATTAGTTTAACTAATAGCACCGCGAATGCACCCCAACCGGTGGCTAGCTTTACCATTGATAGCGCAATTGTTGGCGGTTTTTATGAGATTTATCTAAACGGATCTGGTTCTAGTAATGTGACGACTTATCAATGGAGTTTTGGCAATGGCTCAAGCAGTGCAGCGGCAGTAGATACCATGATTTACAGTGGTAATGGAAATTACACCATTACCCTCATTGTATCTAATGCTTGTGGATCGGATACGGCTACTTTCACTACCAATGTGAATATTGGTTTAAAAGGTAATGTCTTATCGAGAAGCGTGAGTGTTTATCCTAACCCTGCGGAGCATAGCTTTAAGCTTAGCTTCCGTGCAGTAGGTAGTGCCGATGTGCAAATTATACTACGTGATGCTCAAGGCAGAAGCGTTATTGACAGGAGTGATCGCTTACAAAGCGGGAATTACAGCAATGATATTGATGTATCTAATTTAGCGCTTGGTATTTATATGTTAGAAATCAAATCTGGTTCTTTAACTGCTCATCGTAGGATTAGCATTAAATAATTTGATTTTCATTTAATTTAGGGCCGAAGGGAAATTATTCTCTTCGGCCTTTTTTTTGAAGGTATTAAGAAGGAAATTTGCAGTATGAGCTTTAAAGTAGGAGATGTAGTTGCTTTTTTGGATGATCCTGGTACCGGGACCATCATAGCTATTAAAGCGGAAATAGCTGAAGTAGCCTGTGATTATGGTTTTAATGATTTCTTTCCCATCAAAAGTTTGATTCTTCGTCAAGCCTTGGTAATTGGTGAAGTAATTAAAAAGGATAGGCCAATGCCAAGTAAGGCCCCTGTTTTTAAGGGAAAAGCACCTTTGCCCAATTTAATAGAGGTTGACTTGCATTTTGAAGAATTGGTAGACTTTCCAAAAAACTTTAATGCGCATGAGAAACTGCAGATTCAGCTACGTGAAGTCAGAAAAACACTGGTTAGAGCACAAAGTGGAGGCATAAAAAGGGTGGTATTGATTCATGGAGTAGGACAAGGCCGCCTGAGGGAAGAGATTTATACTCTTTTAGAGAGAATGGATAAACTGCGCTTTTATGATGCGGATTATGCGCGCTACGGAAAAGGCGCGACAGAGGTTGAACTGCTATAATTTGACGTACTTTTGCAGTGAAACAGGCCGCCTTATCGCTCCAATTTATTGGGGAGGAAAGTCCGGACAACATAGAGTGCCGTGCTTCTTGAAAGGGGAGGATCCACCAAAAGTGGAGACAGACAGTGCCACAGAGAATATACCGCCATAGTAGGTTATGCTTAATAGGGTAAGGGTGAAAAGGTGCGGTAAGAGCGCACCGCGTTTTTGGTAACAAAAGCGGCAAGGTAAACCTCACGGGTTGCAATGCCATGTAAACTGAGGCTTGAGCGCTGCTCGCGCGAACTCAGAGGGTAGGCAGCATTAGATAAATGATAAGGGTCTTCTTTCTTTGGCTTCGGCCAAGGTTAGAGATACAGAATCTGGCTTATAGGCCTGTTTTTTTATATGATTAAGAAGTATCGCAAAATAGTAAAGGAGAAAGGCTGGAAAGGATTAAAACAAGAAGCGGGCTGGGGAGTAGTTATTATTCTCTTCACCTTTTTTTTAGTTAAAGGCCTTATTTGGTTGGCGATTTTTTACGGCTTAGTAAATTTGGGTAGCAATTAAAGCCCCGCCAATAATATTTATATTTCTGCATAAATCACGACACAAAAAAAGGCCACCCAATAGGTGACCTTAGTACAAGGGTATCTGATCAAAAATTAGGCGTGCACCATTTCCTCGTGTTCAGATAAATATCTTTCCGCTTCTAAAGCACCCATACAGCCTGAGCCGGCGGCAGTAACCGCCTGACGGTAAATTTTATCCTGAGCGTCACCGGTAGCGAAAACCCCGGGTAGATTAGTGCTTGCGGTTCCGGGCTTAGTTTTAAGATAACCAACTTCGTCCATATCAATCAAGCCTTTAAAAATATCAGTGTTTGGTTTATGGCCAATGGCTACGAAAAAACCTTCCCCTTCAACTACTGACTCCTCTCCGGTTTGATTATTTCTTATTTTCACGCCGGTCACGGTTTTTTCACCTAAAACCTCAAGGGTATCAGTATGATACATTATCTTAATGTTGGCGGTATTCTCTACGCGCTTAATCATAATTTGTGAAGCACGCATTGCTTCTTTACGCACCAACAGCGTAACGCTTGGGCATAATTTAGCGAGGTAAGTAGCTTCTTCAGCAGCTGAATCGCCACCTCCCACTACTATTACATCTTTACCCTTAAAGAAAAAGCCATCGCAAATTGCACAGGCACTAACGCCATGTCCCATCATTTTCTTTTCTGACTCAAGGCCTAGGTATTTTGCGGTAGCTCCGGTAGCGATGATTACGGTGCGGGCTTCAATTTGTTTGTTTTCGTCGATGGTAAGAATATGGTTGCCACCAGCAATTTTATTCAATTCTACTTTGGTAACCATGCCAAAACGGATATCTGTACCAAAACGCTCTGCTTGTTTCCTTAGGTCTTCCATCATTTCTGGGCCCATTATTCCATCTGGGTAACCAGGGAAGTTTTCTACATCGGTAGTGGTGGTTAATTGTCCACCGGGCTCTAAGCCTGTGTAAATGATGGGATGTAAGTCAGCACGCGCGGCATAAATGGCTGCAGTGTATCCTGCAGGACCAGAACCTATAATAACACAATCGTGTTTTTCCATTTCAAAAATTTTATGCAAAGTTAAATTAATATAGCCGCAATGAAAGTCACGAATGTTTCCTCTCTATATTTCTATAGATGAGCTTTTATCGCAGTGTCAGGATTAGGTCATCTTGTTGAACCATTGTATGAGCGCTTAAGACAACACGCTCCACTTCTCCTGCAAAAGGAGCTAATACAGTGCTCTCCATTTTCATTGCTTCTATCGCAAAAAGAGGGTCACCTTTAGCTACTTTTTGCCCTTCAGTTATCAGTATGGAGACAAGCTTTCCCTGCAAAGGAGCGCCAATATCTTTATCACTACCGACTTTTGCGTTTAGGATTTCATTTGAAGCAACACTTCGGTCATTTACCTCAATGTGTCGGTCTTGCCCGTTTAGTTTAAAGTAAACATGGCGATTTCCGTTGGGATAGGGGGCGGTTAAGTTTAAAAAGCGGATGAGAATATTTTTACCACGATCAATTTCAACCATAAACTCTTCATTGGGTTTCATTCCGTACCAATAAATTAGGCTAGGAATGCGCCATACTTCGCCATATTTATCTTTAACCGAGGCGTAATCAGTAAACACTTTAGGATACAATTTGTAGGAGAGAAAATCTAAAAAGGTATACGTCTCCCCAAATGATTTTTGGAACTCAGGAAATTCTTTATCAAAGTCAATAGGGGATAGGTAGGTATTTGGTCTCTCCGTATAAGCCTTTTCATTTTTCAATACCGCCTTTTGAAACGCAGCAGGAAAGCCGCCATAAGGCTGACCTAAATCCCCTTTAAAAAAACTAATTACCGAATCTGGAAAGGAAATCTCATGCGCCTTTTCTAAGAGGTATTCTTTTGAGTAGTTATTGCTTGTCATAAACATGGCAAGGTCTCCCACTACCTTCGAACTTGGTGTAACTTTTACTAGATCACCCATTAGCTGATTGGCTTCACTATAGTTTGCTTTAATTTGACTAAACTTATCTTCAATGCCTAAGCCACGTGCTTGTGGCCTTAAATTGCTATACTGTCCTCCGGGAATCTCGTGATCGTATAATTGTGCTGTGCCAGATTTTAAGCCCGATTCAAAAGGATGGTACCATTCTCTAACGTCTTCCCAATAATTACTAAATTCGTTTAATCGTGAAAGGTTAATGGGGTTTTCTCTTTCATGTCCTTTAAGGCAAGCAGCAAGTGAGTTGAAATTAGGTTGAGAGGTTAAACCGCTCATAGAGTCAATGGCTACATCTACAACATTTACACCCGCTTCAATTGCCTTTAAATAGGTAGCAGACTGCATGCCCGATGTATCGTGGGTATGCAGGTGGATAGGAATATCTACTGCTTTACGTAATTCGGTAATAAGCGTTTCGGCGGCATAGGGTTTTAATAAACCAGCCATGTCTTTAATGGCTAAAATATGGGCTCCCATATCTTCAATTTCTCGAGCTAAATCTAAATAGTAGTTTAAATTATATTTTGGATGAGCGGCTGGGTTGCTAATATCTCCGGTGTAACAGATACTAACTTCGGCCAAGCCACCAGTTCTTTCTCTTACCGCTTGGGTAGAAACCTTAAGCTGTTCTGTCCAGTTTAGTGAATCAAAAATACGGAATACGTCAATTCCGGTTTCCCAAGATTTTTCGATAAAAGTTTCTACGAGATTATCTGGATACGCTTTGTATCCCACAGCATTACTTGCACGGATAAGCATTTGCGTTAATACATTAGGCATGGCTTCTCTTAATAGCTTTAATCTCTGCCAAGGGTCTTCTTTTAAAAAGCGCAGGCAAACATCAAAAGTTGCTCCTCCCCATATTTCCATAGAAAAGAGTTCTGGAAAGTTTTTGGAATAGCTTTCCGCTACTTTTAACATATCAATGGTTCGCATACGAGTGGCAAGCAAAGATTGGTGCCCATCTCTAAAAGTGGTGTCCGTGTAGTGGATCTTTTTCTCGGAGGCTAGCCATTGGCTAAATTTTTCTGGACCGAGCTGATTGAGAAGGTCTTTGGTTCCTGGGGCATGCGCAGCATGACGATCAAAGTCAGGCACTTTGGGCAAGGAAAAGCTTCGGCCGTGATCAGGATTTTTAATTTCAGGATTCCCATTTACAATAAGGTCGGCGGTAAAATTTAATATTCGTGTGCCTCTATTGCGGCTGATTTTCAGCTGCATTAGCTCTGGGTGTTTTTCGATAAAGCTAACCCTTTGCCTTCCTGCTCTAAACTCAGGATGCGAGATTACATTCTGTAAGAAAGGGATATTGTTTTTAACCCCTCTAATTCTAAATTCGGCCAGGGCACGCTCCATTCTACTGGCGGCAACCTCCAGGCTGCTTCCCCAGGCCGAAACTTTGGTCAGCATGGAATCAAAGAAAGGCGAAATTTTCACTCCGGGATAACTGCTGCCTTCATCTAGTCGGATGCCCATGCCAGCTGCATTTCGATAGGCGATGATAGTGCCGTAATCGGGCATAAAATTATCCTCCGGATCCTCCGTGGTTATCCGGCATTGAATGGCAAAGCCATTAACAATAATGTCTTCTTGTTTGGCAATATTTAAAATTGATCCGTTTAAGGCTTCTCCTTCCGCAATTTGAATTTGCGCTTTTACAAGATCATAGCCTGTTATTTCTTCGGTAATAGTATGTTCTACTTGTATGCGAGGATTTACTTCAATAAAGAAAATATTCTCTTCTTTATCGACGAGAAACTCAACGGTGCCAGCATGAGTATACGAAACTGCCCGACCTATTTTTAAGGCATAATTATGTAAAGCTTTGCGTGTTTCATCGCTTAAAGTTGAGGCAGGTGCCACTTCAACTACCTTTTGAAATCGTCTTTGTACAGAACAATCACGCTCATGCAGATGCACTAAATTCCCATATAGATCGCCTAATAGCTGTACTTCAATATGCTTGGGATCTTCGACATACTTTTCTAAAAAAACCGTGGGATCACCAAAGGCTTTCGCTGCTTCATTGGAAGCCTCATTAAACGATTTTTTTAGATCCCCTTTATTTCTAACCACCCGCATTCCGCGACCACCACCACCAGAGGCTGCTTTTAAAATCACCGGAAAGCCGATCTCTTCTGCGGCAGCCAGCGCTTCATCGCTGTTCTTGATAGAGCTAACTCCTTCTATTATGGGTACATTAACCTGCGAGGCAAGTTTCTTAGCGGCAATCTTATTCCCTAGCTGCTCCATAATTTCAGGAGCGGGGCCAATAAAGGTGATCCCTTCTTCTCTGCAGCGGCGAGCGAATTCAATATTCTCACTGAGGAAGCCATAACCAGGATGAATAGCATCGGCATTTTGATTGCGCGCGATGCTGAGAATTTCTTCAATATCGAGATATGGCTTGAGAGGTTCTTCGTCAGGTCCAATTTGATAGGATTCATCCGCCTTATAGCGATGCAGAGAATAGCGATCTTCAAAACTGTAAACGGCTATGGTTGTAATTTTCAATTCGCTAGCAGCGCGAAAAACTCGAATAGCAATTTCGCCTCTGTTTGCCACTAAGAGACGTTTAATTTTAAAGGTCGGCATAAAAAGTGTTTTGATTTTAGACAAATTACAGAATTTAAATATTGAACTCTTGTTGAGGATAAAGAATAATTTGTCCTTTTTAATGGCATTACAGCACGACCACTTTCTCTGCTAAAGTTAAAAAACCTTATTACTAAGGTGCTAAAAATATTTCATCTGAGTTTATAATCGTGGTATTATTGTCATTAAATAGATGTAATTTTACTTTTAGTTTCTCTATTAAACCCAAGCTATGCTCAACTTTCAAAGACTTCCTAAGAGTCTTTTAGTGTTAATGATTTTTTGTTTCTATCAAGTTTCTCAAGCACAGACTCCTAAACTCAGGGGTAAGATAAAAAGTATGTGGATTGCTCTTGATACTAACGAGGCTAAAGGCCAAGTTGCTATTTTGAATAGTCTGGCTCAGTTCTATTCCAGTTTTAGTATTGACTCTTCTAATCAAGCCTTGAGTCGAGCATTAGAGATAGCACGTATAAATGACCTTGACACTGGGATGGCAGACATCTACAATAGTTTAGGGATTTTAAACTTTATGACTGGTGCTTTCGATTCCTCTATTTTTTATTATCAAAAAGCCCTAAAAGTTAATACTCGTCTAGACTTAAAAATTGGGCTCGCGAGAAATTATAGTAATCTAGCAAATGTTTACTATTCGCGTGGCGATGCTTTTACAGCCGTCGATAATTATCTTTTGGCAGAAGATTATGCCCAGTCAGTAGGGGCCGTCAGTATTTTAGCTGATATTTATAATAATCTTAGTCAATATTATTCAGCAGTTGACAAATATTCGGAGGCTAAAAGATATATCGATAAATCTATTTCTCTAAATAGTGGGAGTGACATTATAAATCTAATTGCACAACACAATAACCTTGCATTAGTCTACCATCGCATGGGTTTGGAGGATTCGTCTTTAGTGAATTATAGAAAGGCATATAAAATATGTTTTACCTCAAATTCAACCGAATCAAAAGCTTTAGTCTGTAATAATATGGGAAGAGTGTTTTTGGATAAAAACATGTTGGATTCTGCCTTTTATTATTTTCAAAAAGCTTGGGAAGAGTCGCGTTCCGTCGATTACTATTATCAAGGTTTTAATGCAGAAATTGGTCTGGGTCGAGTGGCTCTGGCAAGAGGTAATTACCAAAAAGCCTTGGACCGTTTTGAAGTAGCCTACGATATTGCGGTAAAAATGAAAATGGTTGCGGAAAAAGTGGGGGCTTTGTTTTACTTGGCAGAGGTTAAGTCTAAGCTCAATAATTATAGAGGGTCCTTTGAGGATTATAGGAGGGCATCTAGGCTCAATGATTCCATCAATAGCAAGGATAAGCTGAGGAAAATAGCTGAGCTAGAACAGCGTTACAAATTTGAAAGGATTCAGGCCTTGAAGAAGCAAGAAACTGATTACCGTGAAGAGGAGCTGCAAAATGAATTAGATGAGAAAGAGTTTAGGGAAAAAATGGTTTTGTTGGTCGTGTTATTCCTAGTAATAACTATTATTCTCTTGGCTTACAATAGTAATATCAGAAAGAGAAATAATCAGTTGCTGCTTTCTAAAAATCATCAGATCAAAGACCAAAACAGAGAGATTATAAAGCAAAAAGAAGAGTTAAACTTGCAACATTCTAATTTGGAGAAACTGAATGCTTTTAAAGATAAGATACTGGCAGTTTTCGCACACGATTTGCGCAGCCCATTGGCTTCCATTCAGGGGCTATTAGAATTAACAGGTGATGCAAACTTGGATGACTTAAAACTATTTCAAAGTCTTACGAAAAAACTCAGTGGTCAAACCATCATCTTATTACAAAATCTCGAGAATCTTCTTGCTTGGTCTAAAATACAACTGGGAGCAAAAGAGTATAATCAGCCGGTGCTTATCAGTGAGTTAAAAAAAGAAACTCAATTAGTAGTGGATCTGTTTAAGCCACTGGCAGATGAAAAAGAGGTCAAACTTAATGTAGAAATTAATGGATCTGAGTTCGAAAGACTTATGAATTTTGAAGTGGCCCGTTTGACACTTAGAAACTTTCTTTCTAACGCTTTAAAGTTTACTGCAGACCAAACAGAAATTCTAATTAGTGCAAGCTGTGAAAAGGAACTATGTCGTTTTTCGGTAAAAGATAGCGGCTTGGGAATACATCCTAAAAATCAACAAAATATATTCAGTGATGCGGTATTAAGCACCTTGGGAACAGCCCAAGAAAAGGGAAATGGTTTAGGTTTAATGCTCTGTTCCTACTTTGTAAAGGAAGCCGGGGGTACAATTGGTTTTGAAAGTACCCTAGGAATAGGCAGTGAGTTTTGGTTTGAGCTGCCACTGGAGAAAGAGGCTTCTTAGTGATATCCCTTCGTGAAACCTTTGCAAGGCAAAAGCCGAACTTAAAAGTTCGGCTTTAACATATATTTTAGGTAGAAATTCTCAATCACATCAACAGCCTCCTCGGCAGTATCAACAATATTAAAGAGGTCTAAATCTTTCTCAGAAATATTACTTTCTTGCTCTAAGAGCTGCTCCTTTATCCAAACTAGTAAACCACTCCAGTACTTAGTTCCTACTAAGACAATCGGGAAGCGTCCGATCTTTTTGGTTTGGATTAGAGTGAGAGCCTCGAAAAGTTCATCTAATGTTCCTAATCCACCCGGCATAACAATAAATCCCTGAGAGTATTTTACAAAAATCACTTTGCGAACAAAGAAATAATCGAAATCAAGACTTTTATCACGATCAATAAAAGGATTTGGCATTTGCTCAAAGGGCAGATCAATATTTAAGCCAACGGAATTTCCTTGACCTTTCTGCGCTCCAGCATTTCCGGCCTCCATAATACCTGGTCCACCACCGGTGATTATTCCAAAACCAGATTGGGTTAAGCGGAAGGCGATATCTGTTGCCAATTTATAATAAGGATTGTCGGGCTTAGTGCGCGCTGATCCGAAAATAGAGACACAGGGTCCCATTCGGGCCATACTCTCGTAGCCATTTACAAATTCACTCATTATTTTAAAGATTCCCCAACTGTCGTTGGTGCGAATCTCATTCCAACTTTTTTGCTCAAAAGCCTTTTTTACTTTTGGATCTCTTTTCTCCATCAATCTTAATTTCGTTCTAATTCAATTTCTAAAAACTTGGCAGTATAGCTCTTTTTATGTGCCACCATTTCTTCAGGAGTTCCCTCAAAAACAATTTTACCGCCTTTACCACCGCCGTCGGGCCCAATATCTACCAAGTAATCGGCTAGTTTGATTACATCCATATTGTGCTCAATAATTACTACCGTATTACCGCGGGTCACTAATTTTTGCAATACACCCATTAGCACACGTACATCCTCAAAATGAAGCCCAGTAGTGGGTTCATCCAGAATATACAGGGTTTGACCCGTATCACGTTTACTAAGTTCAGTAGCAAGCTTAACCCTTTGTGCTTCGCCACCCGAGAGGGTAGTAGACTGCTGCCCCATGGTGATATAGCCTAAACCTACGTCTTGTAAAGTTTTCAATTTAGCATAGATTTTTGGAATGCTGACAAAAAATATGACTGCATTGTCAATACTCATGTTTAAAACATCCGAAATTGATTTCCCTTTATAGCGTATCTCTAGAGTTTCGCGGTTAAAGCGTTTCCCTTGGCAAGTTTCACAATTTACATAAACATCGGGTAGGAAATTCATTTCTATCAGACGCAAGCCGGCTCCTTCACAGGTTTCACAACGCCCCCCTTTAACGTTAAAGCTAAATCGGCCAGGTTTGTAGCCCCGCACCTTCGATTCAGGAATCTGAGTAAATAAGTCACGAATAGATGACAGCACCCCAGTGTAGGTCGCTGGGTTACTTCTCGGGGTTCTTCCGATAGGACTTTGATCAATATCAATAACCTTATCAATATGCTCGAGGCCTTCTAATTTTTTATATGGAAGTGGCTCCTTTACAGATTGGTAAAAATGCTTGCTAATTGCGGGGTATAATGTCTCGTTTATTAGGGTAGACTTTCCACTACCTGATACACCAGTAATTACATTTAGCTGCCCTAGTGGTAGGGTGAGATTGACCTTTTTTAAGTTGTTACCAGTGGCACCGCTCAGTTTTATAAAGTGGCCATTTCCCTTTCTCCGTTCTGCGGGGATACTAATTTCCCTTTCTCCGTTTAAGTATTGAGCAGTCATGCTGTGGCTAGATAAAATATCTTCTAGATTGCCCGCTGCCACAATTTCTCCACCGTGAATTCCTGCACCAGGGCCAATATCAATAACATAATCAGCTTCCTCAATCATATCGCGATCATGCTCAACCACAATAACAGAGTTACCTAAGTCGCGCAGGTCTTTTAAAGACTTGATCAGTTTTTCGTTATCCCTTTGGTGCAGACCAATACTCGGCTCATCTAAAATGTATAGAACATTTACCAACTGGGAGCCTATCTGGGTAGCTAATCGAATTCTTTGGGCTTCGCCACCAGAAAGACTTTTGGTAGAGCGATTTAGACTTAAGTAGTTTAAACCAACATTCAGTAAGAAGTTACTTCGTACCGAAAGTTCTTTAATTATCTCGTGACCGATTTTCTTTTGAGTATCGTTCATTTTCTTTTCCGCTTTTCCTAGCCATTCATGAAGGCTTTCGATATCGAAACGGGCAAGATCTGAGATGTTTTTACCACCAATTTTAAAGTGTAGCGATTCTTTACGTAAGCGGTTGCCCTTGCATTCTGGGCATTCCACCTCATTCATATAGCTTTCCGACCAACGCTTAATGCTGCGTGTTTTCGCTTCTTCGTTTTGATTTTGGATAAAATTTACCACCCCCTCAAAGTTAAGGCTGTATTTACGGGTAATGCCTAAGGTTTTATTTTCGACTTCAAAAATTTCATCTGCACCATAAAGAATGACATCCATTCCCTCTTTAGGGATATC
This sequence comes from Roseivirga sp., assembly GCA_051277025.1. Taxonomy (GTDB): domain Bacteria; phylum Bacteroidota; class Bacteroidia; order Flavobacteriales; family Schleiferiaceae; genus Croceimicrobium. The sequence goes on from JBNMPT010000005.1 coordinate 21,338, forward strand.
CTTAATAGGTGTGCTGGTTGTGAAACCATAACGATCGCCAATAATTTCGATCTGGTTGAAAATCCAACTTTGTTTATAGTCACCAAGCGGTTCTAGTCCGCCTTTCTTGATAGTTTTTCGGTCATCAGGGATCACCTTCTTGAGGTCGATTTCATTTACCTGTCCTAAGCCATTGCAACGCGGGCAAGCCCCTTTCGGTGAGTTAAATGAAAAAGTGTTTGGTTCTGGCTGCGGATAAGCGATACCGGTAGTTGGACACATTAAGTTCTTACTGTAAAAAGCCGCTTTTTCCTCGTCTTTTTCCAAAACCATTAAGATCCCGTTTCCTTGTGATAGGGCAATGTCTATAGACTCTTCAATACGCTTTGCATCTTTCATATCTACCTTTAGACGGTCGATAACTACTTCAATATCATGTGTTTTATAGCGATCCAGTCGCATGCCAGAGATGATGTTTTTCACTTCTCCGTCTACCCGGACCTTTAAAAAACCCTGCTTGGCAATTTGAGTAAAAAGTTCACGATAATGTCCTTTACGAGAACGCACTAGTGGTGCTAATAAGCTGATGTTTTTATCTTGATATTTCCCAATAAGCAGTTCTTTAATCTGCTCCGCCGTATAACTAATCATTTCCTCACCCGTATTATAGCTATAGGCAATGGAGGCTCTTGCAAAAAGCAGTCGCAGGAAATCATAAATCTCTGTTACCGTTCCTACGGTAGAGCGTGGGTTTTTACTGGTAGTCTTCTGCTCAATTGAAATAACGGGGCTTAGACCGTTAATCTTATCAACATCAGGCCTTTCCAAGTTTCCTAAGAACTGCCTTGCATAGGCAGAAAAGGTTTCAATATAGCGTCGTTGCCCCTCGGCATAAATAGTATCGAAAGCCAGCGAAGACTTTCCACTACCGCTAAGACCAGTAATTACCACTAGCTGGTCGCGTGGGATGGTTAAATCAAGATTTTTAAGATTGTGAACACGTGCTCCGAGCACTTCAATTTTTCCTGACGCCAAAAGTATATAGATTGAAATTAATTGCGAAAATACCTCCTTTTTAACCACATCCTTTTAATAAAGTTCCTCTTTTATCATTCACTTTAATCTGTGGATTACTTATTGATATTTATTAGCTTGGTGTTAATCATCTCAATATATTAGACCCCTCGATACAAATACTTATGCGCGGCTTACTTATCCCCATCATTTCATTTTATTTCTTGCTAATTTTTACTGGCCATGGTCAGCAGAATAATGCGATTTTTATGCAAGAGGATTCACCTTGGGTGGACAGTTTAATGGTTGGAATGACTATGGATGAAAAAATAGGCCAGCTATTTATGGTGGCGGCTTATTCAAACAAAGGAGAAAGTCATAAAAATGAAATTTTAGCGCTCATCAAAAAAGAGAACTTAGGAGGACTTATCTTCTTTCAAGGAACGGCGAAGCGACAGGCCGAATTGACCAATTTTTATCAACAAGCAGCAAAGGTTCCCTTAATGATTGCCATGGATGCAGAATGGGGCCTTGCCATGCGACTACCAGAGACTTTTAAATTTCCATGGCCCATTACCGTTGGAGCAATAACGGATGATAAATGGGCCTATGAATATGGTAAGGCAATGGCTATTCATTGTAAGCGATTAGGGGTACATATTAATTTTGCCCCCGCGGTAGATATAAATACCAATCCTTTAAATCCAATTATTGGTGCTCGCTCCTTTGGTGAAGACCCCGAAAGAGTAACGGAAATGGCTACCGCTTTTATGAATGGCTTGCAATCTGAAAATGTTTTAGCCTGTGCCAAACACTTCCCCGGACACGGCGATACCGATAGCGATTCTCATAAAACCTTACCTACTATTGCGCACGATCGAAAGCGTTTAGATGCAGTTGAGCTTTATCCGTATCAGAAATTAGCCAAGAGTGGTCTGGGTGGTGTAATGGTTGCCCATCTAAATGTTCCCGCTTTAGATAACACGGGCGCTCCTAGCTCCTTGAGTAAAGACATAGTGGGTCTATTAAAAAATGAACTGGGTTTTAAAGGTCTGATTTTTACGGATGCTTTAAATATGCAAGCCGTTGCCGCAAAATACGCACCGGGAATGGTGGATTTAGAAGCAATAAAGGCGGGTAATGAGGTTTTAGTGTTCTCCCAAAATGTGGCTTTAGCGAAAGAAAAAATTCTTGCAGCTCTTGCAGATGGAACTCTTGATACAGCAGACATTGAAAAAAGAGTGCGTAAAATTTTGATGGCTAAAAATTGGTTTGGCCTTTCCAAAAAGAAATATATTGAACCAAATAAGATAAATGAGGAATTAAACACCCTGGATGATGAGGTTTTAAATCGTCGCCTCTTTGCACAGGCAACCACCTTATTGGTAAATAAAGATAAGACTTTACCCATTCGTGACTTGGCTCTTAAACGTATTGCCTGCATTACCGCCGGGACTGATGAAGGAAAGGTTTTCGCAAATACGCTGAAGAAATATACTCAGGTAGAACACTTTTCTTATTCCAAAGGAAGAGAAGAAGAAATTATAGCCGCTTTAAGTGATTATGATTATGTGATTTTTGGGCTCTATACGAGTAATGATAGCCCCTGGAAATCGTATCGTATTAGTGATGAGGTAAAGCGCTTTATTCGTCGTGTTTCTTTGCAAAATAAATTAATTATCGATCTTTTTGGAAATCCTTACGGATTGATAGACTTCCCTGAAGCCCGGAAAGTAAAGGCGCTATTAGTCTCTTATCAAAACCATGTTGATGCCGAAAGTGCTGGTGCACAAATAATTTTCGGTGCCTTGGGTGCCAAAGGGCATTTACCTGTTAGCGTGGGCGAGCCCTTTGAAGTTGGCTTTGGTTTGCATACTCAAGCCATTGGTAGAATGGGTTTTACCCTGCCCCAGGAGGTGGATATGGATGCCACCAAACTGGCGGAAATTGATAATATCGTTGAAGAGGCAATACGTCAACGCGCTACCCCAGGGGCGCAAGTTTTAGTTGCTCGTCATGGAAAAGTGATCTACAATAAAGTATTTGGAACGCAAGATTATTCGCCAGATAAGCCCGTTGGCTTTGAGGACTTATATGATATTGCCAGTATTACAAAAATAGCGGTCAGTGTTCCCTTACTAATGAAGTTGGTGGAAGAGGGTAAAATTAACCTAGACAAAACCTTGGGTGAGTATTTACCAATTGCAAAAGGAACGAATAAGGAGGATTTAGTATTACGTGAAATCCTTGCCCATAAAGCAGGCCTAATACCTTGGATCCCTTTTTATACGCGCACTTTAGAAAACGGTAAGTATAAAGAAGGTTACTACAGTACAAAACGTAATTTCAATTTCCCCAACGTTGTCAGTGAAGGCTTGTATAGCAGTCGCTTTATGCGAGATACAGTCATAAAAGTTGTTCTCGATTCTGAATTAAGAGAAACACGAGATTATACCTATAGTGATCTGGGCTATTACCTTTTCATGGAATTGATTGAAAAAGTAGAAGGTCGCCCTTTGGATGAACTGATTCATGAATATTTATATGCTCCTATGGGCGCTTCTAGCTTGACTTATAAGCCCTCTAAAATATTTCCACCTGAGCAAATTGTGCCTACAGAAGAGGATAAGGTTTTTCGAAAAGCGACGGTGCATGGTTATGTTCATGACCAAGGTTCTGCGCTAATTGGCGGAGTGGCAGGACATGCCGGACTTTTTGGTAATGCTAATGATCTAGCTAAGCTGATGCAGATGTATATGCAGAAAGGGGAATATGCCGGGATACGCTATTTTGACTCAGTGACGGTAAATGAGTTTATTCGTTGTCAATATTGTGAAGAGAATAATCGCCGCGGTATAGGCTTTGATAAACCTCAATTAGAGGGGCCAGGGCCAACTTGCGGCTGTGTATCCGATAAAAGTTTTGGGCATTCTGGTTTTACGGGCACTTTAGCTTGGGCCGACCCAGAAGAAGGTATTGTTTATATATTTTTATCAAATAGGGTTTACCCGGATGCCTCTAATCGCAAACTTTTAACCCTTTCAACGCGTACTAAAATTCAAGAAGTAATTTATGAAGCGATTAATAAAGAACAGTCTAGCTCTCAGCTTTTGGGCCTTAACCCTTAGTCCACTTTTTTTGGGCGCGCAAGCGCAAGCAGAAAAAAGCGAGTTTCGCGACACGACCATTGTAACATTTTTCCCCAATGGAATGCCCCATACAATAACCACCTATAATGAAAGTGCAACTTTAGAGGGACCAAAAATGGAGTTTCGCCAAACGGGCAGCATTACTTTTCTTGAAAATTTCAAGAATGGTACTCTCGAAGGGCAAAAGCTTAAAATCTCGAATAGAGGAAAGGTGACTGAGAAAAGTTTCTATCTAAATGGTGAGTATGAAGGGGAGTTTTTGAAATTTTACGGCACAGGTTCTAAACAGGAAAGTTCTTTTTTTAAAGGGGGACTGCGCGATGGTAAAACTATTTGGTATTATACCAATGGTAATATGAGTACCGCCATGAATTATATGGAGGGTAAATTACAGGGAGAGTCTAAGACTTATTACCAAGAAGGGGCAATTAAAACGGTTTTTAATTATGAGAACAATCTCCGGGAGGGTTTCTACCGCGAGTTCTACGAGAGCGGAAAGATTAAAGTAGAAGGTGAATATAATAATGATTTGAAGAATGGAAAATGGTTGACCTATAGTGAAGAGGGAGCCATAATGAAAACTGAAAAATTTAAAAAAGGAGAACAACGCTAGTGAATATAGGAATAGTTGGCTACCCGACCTACGGAGGTAGTGGGGTAGTGGCCACGGAATTAGGAATGTATATGGCCCGTCAAGGTCATAAAGTGCATTTTATCAGTTACAGCCAGCCGGTACGTTTAGATGTTTTAGAACCGAATATTTACTACCATGAGGTAAATGTGCAGGATTACCCCCTCTTTGAATATCAACCATATGAATTGGCTTTAAGCAGTAAAATGGTTAATGTCGCACTTAAATATCAGCTAGATATTATTCATGTTCATTATGCCATACCACATGCCTATGCCGCTTATATGGCCCGTCAGATATTGATGGAGCAGAATTATGACTTACCGGTAATTACTACTTTACACGGCACTGATATTACCTTAGTGGGAAAAAACCCCAGTTATAGAGAAGCGGTAAAATTCAGTATCAATCATAGTACCGTCGTAACTTCGGTAAGTGAGAGCTTAAAGCAGGATACGATAGAGTTTTTTGATATAAAGCGCAATATTGAGGTGATTCCAAACTTCGTAGATTTATCGCTTTACAAACCTGATGAGAGTTGTAAGAATAGCTTTGCCAGCAGTGGTCAGAAGATTATCACCCACGTTTCAAATTTCCGCTCGGTAAAACGTATCCCCGATGTGATTACCGTATTCGATCATATTCAAAAAAATATGTCCGCCGTGTTACTGATGCTTGGTGATGGTCCGGAAAAGGAAAGAGCACGCAAACAGGCACAAGATTTAGGAATAGCGGATAAGGTTAAATTTTTAGGAAAGACATCGGAAGTTGAGCGTATTCTCTGTATCTCAGATTTATTTCTACTGCCTTCAGAAACAGAAAGCTTTGGATTGGCGGCCTTGGAGGCGTTGGGAGCTGGGGTGCCTGTGGTTTCGTCCAATACCGGTGGGCTAGAGGAAGTAAACCTCCACGGAATCACTGGTTATACTGCCGATGTAGGTGATACGGATGAGATGGGAAAAGGAGCGGTGTATATCCTACAAGATGAACAAAGATTAATGGACTTTAGACAAAGAGCTCGCGCGCAGGCGGAAAACTTTTCCATTCATAGTATTGGACCACGCTATACGGCTTTATACGAAAGAGTGATCGCCCAACAAAAGAAAGTAAATGCCTAAACTTAAAATTCAGCGTTTCGATAGAGCTGATTATTTTGGCGATTATATCTTTTATCTAAATCGCAAACAGTGCGCTAGAATTCCCTTTGGGGAAAGCTTTGAAATTGACTTAGAACCAGGTTATTATCAAATAAACATTGGGGGTAAATGGGGATTAGAAGCGGAAGCGTATTTTACCATGGGTGAGCATCGTAAAGTTTTTATTTCAGAAGCCCATTGGCTAAAATACCAGGATAGAAAATGGCCCAAATGGTATCGGCTTAGTTTAAACGAAAAACCTTTTTTACAATTGCCCTCAAAGGGGGAACTGCAATTATTAAAACGCAATTATCAACAAGGCTTGCTGCGTTCATTTATATTCTCTTTTTTAGTGGCGGCCTTTTTAGTTTGGCTTTATATGCTTTC
>JBNMPT010000006.1:0-26323 GCA_051277025.1 Roseivirga sp.
ATTTCGCCTCTTCCCAACTCTTGAAATTGAGAATATGTAAATCCTTTAAATACATCAGCTGCGAAAATAAGCTATTACTTAGCTTCTGTTTAATAGTTTCAAAAGGAATTTTGGTTACTTTTGCCGCCTATTTTGTGAATATACAAAGCATATCATGGCTAAAAAAAATAAGCAAGACGACGAGGTACTAATTGATGTTACCCAGTCTATTTCTAAAGTTGAAAAATTTTTTGAGGACAATGGTAAAGCGCTCAGCGCCGCTGCTATCGGACTTTTCGTAGTAGTAGGTGGCTACATTGCCTTCCTTAAATTCTATCAAGAGCCCCGTGAATTAGATGCTCAAAATGAGATTTATCACGCTCAGCAGTTATTTGAGGCCGATTCTTTAAAGCAAGCGGTAGAGGGATTTGCAGGTAAAGCAGGTTTTTTAACCGTTGCTGCCGACTATTCTGGAACCAAAGCGGGTGAGATGGCGAATTATTACGCCGGAATTAGCTATTTGCGTTTAGGAGAATATGAGAATGCTATTCGTCTGCTTGATGATTTCAGCACCAACGACCCTATTTTAGGAGTTATTGCCGAAGGTTCTATTGGTGATGCCTTTTTAGAACTTGATCAGAAGGAAGAAGCAATGGATTACTACAAGAAAGCTACTTCTTTTAATAGCAATGACTTTGTAGTACCGTTTTATCTTTTAAAGGCCGGCATGTTAGCCGAGACTATGGACAAAAATGAAGATGCTCTAGATTTTTATCAAACTATTAAGGGTGACTTTCCAGATGCACGTCAAGCAGCGGATATTGACCGTTACATTGCACGTGTAAACGCAAAAATTTAAACTCCCCCTATGGCAACTACAGGCAATAATCTTTCGCAAATTGACCCCGGAAAATTACCTCGGGCTACCGATATGCGCTTCGCCTGCGTTGTCTCAGAATGGAATCACGATATCACCAACGCTCTTTACTTAGGCGCCAAGGAGGCTTTACAGGCCTGTGGTGCGGCGAAGCATGACATTCACCATATCCCCGTTCCGGGTGCGGTGGAATTAAGTTTTGCTTGTAAAAAGTTATGTGAAGGGGATCGTTATGACGCCATTATTGCCATTGGCAACGTAATTCAAGGCGAAACCAAACATTTCGATTTTGTTTGTCAAAGTGTAACACACGGAATTACCGAATTAAATATCAGATACAATACCCCGGTTATTTTCTGTGTGCTTACCGATAATAATAAACAACAGAGTATTGACCGCTCTGGCGGCATACATGGTAATAAAGGAGTAGAAGCAGCAGTGGCCGCCCTTAAAATGGCCGGCCTTTGTAAAACTGTGCTGCGTATATCTTAATTCTTTCTGCTAATTTCATCCTCTCAAGGGATAGCAATTAAATCGTAATCCCTAGTATCGGTGATCATTGCTTCTATGAAACCTCCCTCAATGTGATCCACTAAAATGCGCATCTTCTTAACTAGATAACCTGTGTTCAACTGGCTTGATATTACCTGTGGAATAGCCATTAACTCACGCGCGCGCGCCTGCTTGACATCTGCAGCTACGTCATCTTCTAAGCTGAGTTCGGCGTAAAATTATAGCCTCAGATTTTCAATAAAAGGAAAAAACCAATCTAGATCGTGCAGCGGTAGCGGGCTACAGCAAATGGACTAGATGCATGATTTTCATTTTTATTGAAAAAACACTGCTTCGGCTTGAAACCCACTATTCATAAGAGGTCTGAGGCCTAACTTTACATCTAACTTAGGTTTCTAGTGACAAGGCATGGGGCTTTTCCTCATGCGAATAGGTAAACACCCCTAAGTGCGCGAAACACATTTCCTTTACCCATTGCTTAAGCACCTCAAAGTCATCATCCGTTTCCCCTGGGTAAACTACGTTAATGGTGGTTCTAATACTGATGCCCGCTGCTGTCTCGCGCATTAAATGCAATAACTTATCGGTTTTTTCCTTGTTGGTATCTCTGCGCATTGACTTGAAAACGGGATCGGCGATATGCTGCAAGGGAATATCAATATAATTGCAAATATTCGCCTCTTCACGAATTACCTCAAGAACATCATTTGGAAAACCAGTAGGGAAAAGGTAAAGCAAACGAATCCACTCAATACCGTCCACCTTAAACAGTTTCTTTAGTAAGTCTGCTAAGCTCTCTATCTAAGCCATAGTAGGTAAGATCCTGAGCAATAAGAAAAAGCTCCTTCGTTCCTTTAGTCACAAGCTTCTTAGTCTCCTTTACAAGATATTCAATAGAAGTACTTTTATGACCACCGCGCATTAAAGGAATCGCACAAAAAGCGCAAGGACTATCACCGCCCTCAGAAATCTTTAGATAAGCTTAATGTCTTGGCATAGTGAGAAGACCCTCGTCTACCAATTGTTTTTTATAGTCTGTACCCAAAGCCTTGAGCAATAAAGGTAAATCCCGCCTTCCAAAGTATTGATCAACATTGGCCATTTCCTTCTGCAAATTTGGCTGATAACTTAGAGACAGACAGCCGGTAACAAATACCTGATTTAACTTGCCCGCTTCTTTACGCCAACAAATTCAAGAATGGTAGTAACCGATTCCTCTTGGGCATTATCAATAAATCCTCTAGTATTGATAACGACAATATTAACGTCTTCTTCGTGGAAAACATCTTTGCCATCAGCCTGTAGTTGGCCCCTCAACCCTTCACGGTCTTAGATATTCTTAGAACATCTTAGGGTAACAATATTTATTTTGTTCTTCTTGGGCGTTTTTATACCCATAAAATTATTTGAAAAGGCTGTTTACGAAACTGCGTTTATTAAAAATCTGCAGGTCTTCCATCTGTTCTCCGACCCCGATATATTTTACAGGAATATTTAATTGATCTGAGATGCCAATTACTACTCCCCCTTTAGCGGTGCCATCTAACTTAGTAACCGCTAAAGCAGTTACCTCTGTTGCTTTACTAAACTGCTTTGCTTGTTCTAAAGCATTCTGTCCGGTAGATCCATCTAATACTAGCAATACTTCATGAGGAGCGTCGGGAATAAGTTTTTGCATAACCCGCTTGATCTTACTGAGCTCATTCATAAGGTTCACCTTATTGTGGAGACGACCAGCAGTATCAATTATTACTACATCCGCATCTTGGGCTAGGCCAGACTGCAGGGCATCGAAAGCCACTGAAGCGGGATCAGAACCCATTGCTTGCTTTACAATAGGCACGCCTACTCTTTCACTCCAAATGGTTAATTGATCAACGGCGGCCGCTCTAAATGTATCGGCAGCGCCTAAGACAACCTTTAAACCTGCCGATTTATATTGATGTGCCAACTTTCCAATGGTAGTCGTTTTACCCACACCATTGACCCCTACTACCATTAAAACATGGGGTTTATTGGTAGGGATTTCGGGACTATCATCTCTATCTTCGTCCCCTAATAAAAGCGCTGAAATTTCATCACGCAAAAGAGAGTGAAGTTCGGAGGTTCCCAAGTATTTGTCGCGTGCCACTCTCGCTTCAATACGTTCAATAATCTTTACGGTAGTAGCCACACCAACATCGGAGCTAATAAGTACTTCTTCTAATTCGTCAAGTACCGCCTCATCTACCTTGCTCTTTCCGGCAATGGCTTTGGTTAGTTTAGAAAAAACGCTCTCTTTAGTTTTTTCTAAACCCTGCTCTAGGCGAGCAGTTTTATCTTCTTTAGAGAAGCTTTTTCCGAATATACCCATGGATAAAAAATATTAACAAATATCCTAAAAAAGAGCGGTATTGCTACGTTTATTAAATCTTTTGTAATCAGCCTCTATGCAATAGACAACAAAAAACCCGCTACCAAAAGGTAGCGGGTCCTGAAATGATATGCTCAAGACTTATTTAAAAAAGTCTTTAACGTTTTCTTTATTTACAATTTTCTCTTCGAAACAGTAAGCACCAGATTTCTCTGACTTCACCATTTTAATCACTTTCGTGAATGAAGCGGAGTCACTAGATTTCAGGGTTGCAACAACTTTCTTTGCCATGGTCTACTATTTTACTTGATTTCTTTATGAACAGTATGACGCCTAAGTATAGGATTATACTTTTTAAGCTCCATACGGTCAGGGCTGTTCTTCTTGTTCTTGGTAGAAACGTAACGTGACGTTCCCGCCATACCACTTTCTTTGTGCTCTGTGCATTCTAAAATCACCTGCACTCGGTTACCTCTTTTGGCCATTACTATCTAATTCTTTACTTGGTTAGATATCCGTTGGCACGCGCTTCCTTTAAAACGGCTGCCAAACCTTTCTTATTAATATTTTTCAACGCTGATGTTGAAACACGTAGAGTGATCCAACGATCCTCTTCTGTTAGGTAAAAACGCTTACGCATTAAGTTCACATTGAACTTGCGCTTGTTTTTCTTGTTTGAAAAGGAAACATTATTTCCTGACATAGCCTTTTTACCGGTCAGCTCACATACTCTTGACATGGATATCGCTTCTTAAATTTGGGTTGGCAAAAGTAGCCAAATTTTATAGCTACGCAAACCTATTGAGTAAAATTCTGAACATCTTTTCGCAAAAGGTCTAATGCCATGAGGGCTGTTTTCCGAATATTCCTTCCTCGATCTGTGCCGAACTGATATTTTCGGGTGGTAACTTTATCAGGACCAACTATTGCAATCCAAACAGTACCGACTGGTTTTAAAGCACTTCCACCACTCGGCCCTGAAATTCCTGTCGTTGCTAATCCGAAATCTGTTTTCATTCTCTCTTTTATTCCCACTGCCATTTCAATGGCAACCTCTTCACTTACGGCGCCAAAATTTTCTAAACTTTCTGAGCTTACACCCAAAAAATCTTGCTTTGACTGATTACTGTAGCTCATGACACCACCCATAAAATAATCTGAACTACCGGCAACACTCGTAATTAAGTGACCGATATATCCACCGGTACAGCTTTCGGCTAGCGCTAATTTTAAGCCGCCTTTGTTTAATGATATCCCTACCACTTCCTCCAAAGACTGGGCATTCTCGCCAAAAATTAAAGGACCAAGAATGGACTCCAAGCCGCGCATCTGCTCCTCTACCTCTGCTTTGGCCTTTAGATTGCTTTCACTAAAGCCAGTTAGGCGCAGGCGCACTAAACCTGGTGAAGGCAGGTAGGCCAGTTTTAAGTTTGGCGCTAAGGCTGATTCCCACTCACTGAGCATTTCGGCTAAATCACTTTCCCCTTTCCCCTGTGTTAAGACGGTTTTATGAAACATTCCGCCGGCTTCAAAATGCGCGATTATCCAGGGCACAATTTTATCGCGCACCAAATGCTCCGTTTCATAAGGCACACCAGGACTGGAAAAGTAATGCCGCTCGTCACGCTGAAAATGCATACCGGGAGCGGTCCCGACGTCATTAATTATAACTTTACAAGAACTTGGCACATAAGCCTGTTGACGATGAACATCTTTGGGCTCGCGATTAAAACCCGCAAACAAGGCCTTAACATTTTCATAAACAGCCTCGTTAAAAATCATTTCTCCGCCAAAATACTCTAGCAAAGTTTTTTTAGTAATATCATCTTTGGTGGGCCCTAAACCTCCCGTCATAAATACCATAGTAGTTTTTGGATGGAGAGAGTCTAAAGCGAAGCGAATGGCTTCATCGGTATCTGCAATCACCCTTTTTTGCTCCACTTTAATGCCGAGCTGATTGAGCTCAGCGGCAATAAAGGAAGAATTTGTATCGATGGTTTGGCCAATGAGAATCTCATCGCCTATTGCTATAATTTCTGCTTGCATTAATTATTTTTGAGAGGGCTCAAAGGTATAGCTTCTAATACTAAAGCCTTATTTTTAGTTCCAAATTCCTGTTATATTTTCCCGAACTTGGCTCCATAAAAATTTTCCCATGAAAAGACTTTTGACTTTAGCCATTCTAATAATTAGCATGAGCTCCTGTGATGTATTATTGCAAATGGCAGAACAAGGTAGTAGTAATCTTCCCCCTAGCGAAAACGAAATAAGTAGCGGCTTAAAAGAAGCTTTAAGAGTGGGTATCACCAATGCCGTAAGCTCCAGCTCTACTCAAAATGGCTTTCTAAATAACTCTCTTATTAAAATACCCTTCCCTCCCGAAGCCGAAAAAGCCTCGCAAACTTTGCGTGACTTGGGAATGGGGAACTTAGTAGATCAATTTATAGAAACATTAAACCACGGTGCGGAACAAGCTTCAGCAAAGGCGACACCGATCTTTGTGAATGCCATTACCAATATGAGCTTTAGTGATGTTTATGCTATTTACCGCGGTGACAATGATGCCGCTACGCAATATTTAAAAAGAACCACTGGCGATCAATTAAAAGCCGCTTTTCGTCCGGTCATTAAAGATGCGATCAATAAAGTTGAACTTAGCAAATACTGGAACCCTATTGCTTCTAATTATAACCGAATCCCTTTTGTGCAAAAGATCAATCCTGATTTAGAAAACTACGTTCTCGATCAAACGCTCCAGGGTTTATTTTTAGTGGTTGCCCAAGAAGAAGCTAAAATCCGTCAAGATCCCGCCGCGCGAATTACCGGTATTCTCAAAAGAGTATTTGGTTATAAAGGCTAGAAATTACCATCTATAATAGAGCAGACTGGGAGAAATCTCAGTCTTTTTTCTTTTTAAATAGTTTATTCCACCAGGAGCTCTCACCGTCTTTTTCATCTTCCCTGGTCTCGCCATCTACTCTCTGAAGTAAGTCCAATAGCTTCTCGCCAATATTTGCCTCACGCCAATCTGCGCAGCTTAGCTGTTCACGCTGATTAGAGTCCAAGCTATTCCACTGATTTCGCCTTAAATCTCCTCCTTTATAATCTCTAATGGTCGCCCCAAATACGGGCAAGGCCATCGCCGATCCAGAACCTAAAGAGCCCGTGCGAAAACGTATCAATGAATTTTCACCTCCTAACCAAGTGCTCATCACCAAGGCATCATTATATCCTACAAACCAAGCATCAGAATAATTTTGCGAAGTTCCTGTCTTCCCCGCCCATTCATCTTTTATACCATAGCGCCAAGAAAGTGAACCGGCCGTGCCATCCTTTACCACTTGCTGCAACATATAATTCATTAGCTGGGCTGTATTGGCACTAATCACGCGTTCTTTGCTTTTAAGAAGGTGCTTGTATATAATATCTCCATTAGGAGCGCGCACTTCATCAATTAGATAGGGCTCTATTTTATAGCCTCCATTAGCAAAACAAGCATAAACTACGGCCATCTCTAATGGAGAGGCTGAGCCCGTTCCTAAGGCAATACTTGGCCCTTCTGGAAGCTTTTCTTCGATCCCCATCTTACGGGCTAAATAAACCAACTCCTCTTCTGACTGCTCCATTAGCCATTTTACCGTAACCGTATTAACGGATTTCTTGAGCGCGCCAGTCATGCTGTAATAACCAGCATAACTATCATCATAATTACGGGGAGACCAATCGTTGAAATTTGGGTAAACTTGCCTTTCGGCAGATTGGTAAGTGCATGGATCCTCGCCCTTCTCCAGTGCCAAAGCAAAGACCAAAGGCTTAAAAGTGGAAGCGGTAGGTTTCGGCGCTAGGACATTATCATAGGGTAAATAGCGGAAATTAGAACCTCCCAGCCAAGCGCGTACTGCCCCAGTTTGAGGATCTAAAGCCACCGAACCGATTCTTAGTAATCTCAAATAGTGACTTAAGGAATCCTCCATACTTATATTTCTATTTACGAAACCTGCCGGATGGTATAGGTGCATTTCACGCTTTTCCTTGGCCTCTTTGAAAATTTCATCTTCGCTCAAACCCCGGCTAAGTCTTCTCTTAAACCAAGTAGTTTGGGACAGCTTTTGGTCGAAAAAGAGCTGATTAGAAGCCCATGGGTTAGAGGAAGCCCAGTGGGAATCAAATTTCTTTTGTAACTGACTAAGATGCGCCAAAGACGACGCTTTTAATGAATGCTGTAATTGCGACTGCAAGGTGGTAATAACCACCAGTCCATCCGTTTCAATTTGCCACTCTCGCCCATCCGGCCTAAGCTTATCACTTAAAATGTTTTTGAGCTCACCCTTTACTTTCGCCGAGAAATATGCGGCGGGACTTTCGCGATCTAAATTGCGGTAACTCAATTTTAAGGGTAAAGCTTGCAGCGAATCTCGTTGTTGGGTACTAATCTTCTCACTACGTTCCATTTGGGCTAAGACTGTATTTCGACGAATTAGCGCAGGTTCGGGGTTTAAGCGGGGATTGTAATAAGTATTTGCTTTCAAAAGTCCGATTAAAACCGCGGACTCTTCCATCTTTAATTTAGCGGGAATACGATTAAAAAAACGCAAACTTCCCGAAGCAATGCCGTAGGTGTTTTCGGAAAAACTGACCGTGTTTAAATAAAGAGTGATAATTTCATCTTTACTGTAAATACTTTCGAAGCGTCGGGCGATAATAATTTCTTTCACCTTGTTTACCGGCATACTAAACCAGGAGAAATCAGGGCGGCCAAAAAGGTTCTTTGCCAACTGTTGGCTTATCGTGCTTCCCCCTCCTGCTCTGCGATCACGAAGGATAATACTTTTAAAAAGCACCCGGAATAAACTGCGGTAGTCCACTCCATTATGCTGATAAAACCTTTCATCCTCGGTAGCGGTTAAAGCATCCCTTAAATGCTGAGGCATATCCTCATAAGCTAGAGGCTCTCTATTTTGACTGTAAATTTTAGCGAGAAGTTCGCCTTCCGAGCTTTTAATTAAAGTGGCCTTTGCCTGCTCTACGCGCGTTAGATCTTGCGCAGTTGGCAATGGTCCCCAAAAGCCTAAATAAACACTGGAAAAAAAGAGCACAAGAATTGTTAAACCCAGCAAGGCCAGCTTAAATAAAAGAATCGAGAGTCTCCGTAAAGCCGTTTTTTTCTTTGGCTTGCGTTTCTTCCGAATGGCCTTAGCCCTTCCTTTGGGGCGAGCAGTCTTTTTCCTTTTTGGCTTCAATAAATTAGATGCGCTTCATTTGTTGCTTTAGCATCTTAACTTGGTCATTAAGCATGCCTTTTTCGTCTAGCTTCTTCACTTCTGTCAACAACATCTGCGCTTCACGCTTTCTGCGCTTGGCGATAGAGATGCCCGCTAATTGCAATTTTGTCATGGCTTGATCATGCTTCATACGCAAACCCGTTTTTAAGGCCTTCCGCAAGAAAGTTTCGGCCTTACCGATGCCGTTCTGCGACTGAATCATTCCCGAGAGCATATAATAATAAGCAAGCTGCCCTCTGATTAAAGACTGCTCAGGGTTTTTGATTCTTGCCAATGCTTTATTCGCCTTCACCATATCATTCTTACGCAAAAACCAAAATGCTAAAAGAATACTCTCATTCCGGAAATAGGTAAAAATAACCAAGCCGGAAAGTAATAACCACATGATACCATTTCCAATTTCCACCTCTATAAATTGCCAAACCGACAATCCAAAGAAGAGCGCTGTGATACCGAGGCGTAAATATTTACTGAACATAATTTTCAATTTTGGGCTGCAAAAATAGAGCTTTATCAGGGAATGAAAAGAAGAAATTAAAACTTAGCTACCATCTTAACATTAAGAAGACGGGGAGTTAAATAATTGGGTACCGCATAATCCCGTGCCGTGCTAATATCCTTCACCCATAAATAACTGACCGTGTTTGTAATATCTAAAAGGTTGAATACTTCTAAACCAATCCACAAGCTTTCAAAACTATTGAGATACTTATTTTTATACGTTTTTCCGGCACTCTTTAAAACTTTAGAGAAACCGATATCTACCCGGCGATAAGCGGGTAAGCGGAATACGCGTTCCTCGGCTGTTGCCTGAGGCGGCCCAAAAGGCAGACCGGTTCCATAGGCAAGGGTTAAACTCACTCTAAAAGTGGGATCATTGGGTAAGTAATCTTGAAAAAATATTTTAAAATTGAAACGCTGGTCGGTCGGTCTTGGTAAAAAGCCCGCACCATCATCTTCAATGTCCTCTTGGATAGTCATAAATGATAAGCTGGCCCAACTATCGATACCCTTCACAAACTCCCCGTTAATGCGGTAGTCGATTCCGGTTGCAAAACCAGTGGCACTATTCTCGGCGCGATAGCGCAAGCGAACATTATCTAAATCGTAAGGAATAAGGTTATTCATGTATTTATAATACACCTCGGTAACCATTTTAAAGGGTCGGTTCCAAATTCGTAGTTGGTAATCATTCCCAAGTACAAAGTGCACAGATTGTTGGGCCCGAATATCTTCATTTAATCCCCCATCTAGCTTTCGCATTTCCCTATAAAAAGGTGGCTGGTAGTAAAAGCCTGATGATACACGAAAGACCATATCACGTTTTTCCCAGCTTGGCTTCCAGCTTAGGCTCGCTCTGGGGCTAATCACATTTTGCTGGTTGAAGGTCCAATAGTGGGTGCGGATTCCTAGGTTCAAAAATAAATCTCCCTGCTCTTTTAAATCGAAAATTTCTGATCGCTCTGCATAGGCCGTAAAACGAAAGGAGTTCACGTTTACCTTACTGGCAAAGCTCTCAAAAAGCTTCAGGCTGTCTTGATCTCTTACTGAACTGTAAACCACCCCACCACGCGGGTCCCCTTGAGCATCTACGGAAGTAACAATCAGCGAGTCATAGTTAAAACCGCTGTTATTAGGCACATTATAGCCGGCAGAATCTATGCGTTCCCATTCTTTGTATTGGTCAATAATATCTTCCACTTGCACTTTCGCCCCCCATCGCCAAGTTACCTCTCCTTGATCATAAATACCGCTATGGCTAATATTGGCTACAATAGCATCTAGATAGTTTCGAGCATAATTTTGGAAAGATCCGATGCTGCGGGTAAAGGTAATATCGCCGAAATTATCGCTGCCTAAATTGGTGTTTAGCTCACCCAGACGATAGGCGCCAATTACGTCAAAATATTCCTGTTCTGTGGTCTGAAAAATCGAAGTTTGAAAACGCAGCTGTACATTTTTTGAAGGACGGTATTTAGCTCCAAAAGCAGCAAATCGAGTGGTGAAATCATAATCTTCCTTTCCGTCAAAAAACACATTTAGACGCAAAGACTCTTGGATGGTTCCAAAGTCAGTCGTACGACTCTGAGGAATCACCTGATAAAGATTTCGGGAATAATTTCCTAAAAAGTTTAATTCCCATTCATCGTTTAAATCGTAGGTTAGGAAGGCTTGTATATCGGTAAACTGCGGTACAAAATCTGCCTCCGTATCCAAGGAACCCACTAAAAGCTGATTGGTTCTATATCTTGCTCCCACCAGAACACTGAGACGTTTTTTAAAATGTGTATTCTCATAAACAAGGTTACCACCTAAGAAGCTACCTTCCAAGGTCATGGCAAAATCTTTAGGTTTACGGTAGGTAATGTCTAAAACAGATGACATCTTATCGCCATAGCGAGCTTCAAAACCCCCTGCAGAAAAGCTCACATTACTAACCATAGCCGAGTTAATAAAACTCATCCCTTCTTGTTGTCCATTGCGCACTAAAAAAGGTCGGTATACTTCAATGCCATTTACATAGACTAGATTCTCATCAAAGTTTCCCCCGCGCACGGAGTATTGCGAAGACAACTCGCTATAACTACTAACACCAGGAAGGGTTTTAATAATCCCTTCAACCCCCGAGTTTGGCCCTACAAAAGCTTCAATGGCCTTTATGCCAACATTCACTTGATTGTCGAAACGGGCTTTACGATCTACAATATCAATATCACCGAGAACATTTTTCATGAGGATAATCCTGCGATTAACCTCCCTCTTCTGTTTTTTAGCAATGCTGATGTAAGTAGTATCTGGCAAGTAGCCGAAATTTGTAAAGTAAATGAGAAGGTTTTGTCCGTCTTGCACATCTAGCTTATAGCTTCCATCGCGATTGGTTAAAGTGTAAAAAGAACCTTGGGTAACTTTTACTCCATCCACCCCTATACCGTTTGCATCCGTAATTTTGCCAAAAATACTTTGCGCATCAAGCCCGTGGGAGATGAATAATAGTAGAGGTATTAGACAAGAAGAAAGCCTGCCTATCAAAGATTTTTTAATCACTTCTTAAAAGATTGAAAGAGCTGGTGCCAAGCAAGTGGGTTCGTCAAAGCGCCCAGTATTGCCGTGCCACCGTTAGCTTGATTAGAGTAGCGACCAAAATTATAAATATCCTGATTCTGAATATTTATTGCCATATCCTGGGCTTCTTCAGCGCTAATCCCCATGGCTGCCGCACGGTCTCTTAGCGCCTGTGATGCTAGATTTCGCATGGCAATATCATTAGCGGTCGTGGTTATATTAGTGGCTAAAAACGCTTCTTTAAAACGATCTCTGCTGGGCCAAGGATAAAGGGTTACTTCCTCTAACAAAGTGGTATCTCTTGCCATTTTAATACGCGCTAAATAGGCGGTCTTATTCAAGGTATCGGGGATTCTTAGATATTCCTTTTCGAAACCGATACAGGAAAATACAATCGTATCGCCCGGTAATGTCGCCAGAGAAAAAAAGCCTTCTGCATCAGTCATCGTGCCAGTAGTTCCTTTGTTTAAGTAGACATGAGCGAATGGAATTGCACGTGGTATTGAGTCTTTACTCATCACTATACCACTTAATTGCAGCGGGTTAACGCTTGGCTGCGCCTTAACACAAACAGAGACAATTATTGAAAAAAAGAGTAAATAGTACTTCATTCTTAGCCTTAACGAACAAAATGCGAAAATAGCATCTACGGAACAATAAGTTCCCAATTTTCCACACTTTGGTTCTTTTTATCATCTTCAACCACCAATCGAAGGCTATGTTTAGCCGTTTCTACTGATAAATCCTCGATATTTAAAATCAATCTTTTCTTTTTAGCATCATAATAAAGCGGCCACCATTGGTCGTCAATCCAGGCATTGTATTTATTAATTCCACTGAGGTTGTCTCTAATTTCAATGAAGAGCAGCTTCCTATTTTTAATGCTTTTGCCCGATGCGAAATTTGTCGCTTTTATGCTTGGTGCCAAGCTGTCTATTGCTATTGCAAAATCACCAAAATTGCGCGTGCGTGTTTTTACCAATCCTTGGCTATAAACACCTCCTTCGTAATCGACAATGTTTCCCTCTTTGAGACCGACAATACACAACTTTTTCGCATCCCACTTGGGGCTTAAATACTTTAGCTTGATGGCTAAGTCATAATACCGTTGCACCGGAATTGCCGTAGATCCGATACTATGAATATCACTAAGGCAATCCTTACATGGTTTCTTAACCTCATGCTCTAGATAAATATCGCGGTAAAAGGAGCCGGCCTTAAAATCCAGACTCAAACCTTTCTGATCATATTGGTTTGCCGCTTGATAAGACCATTTCTCTAAGGGTAAGTTTTCCGCAAAGTATTCCGCACTATCTTTAAATTTATAGTCTAATTGAAACTCAAGCTCACTTGTATTTCCCTCAATATCTGCGGCCTCAATTCTAATCATCACGACGGTATCTTTTTCAAAACTAAGCATAGCACCTTTGCTTCCTTGCGGATATACGCTCAGTTGATTATTAGGATCGAGATACAGTTTATGCAAAACTCTTTTGCAACAATCTTTCAAGGCAAAATCTATATGACTGTTTAGGTAGCGCGTTTCTGCAAAGGCATAAGTCTCCATCTGAAAATGGTAAAACAAGTCATTATTTACACAAAGCTTCAACTCATAAACACCATTGCGATTAGATGCACCATTCAGTTTATCAATGGCATGAATGCCAAAGGCGAAATCTCCCTGAACTTCTACCTTCCCTTCGCCACTTAAACGATACTTTCCTTGGCCTTCATCTAATAAACTGCGCTGCTTCTGCCCTAAAGCCTCCTGCTTATTGAACAGATATATTTGTAAATCCTTTAACTCGGGGAAGATATTGTCAGTCACCTCAAAACCAAAAAGTAAGGGATTAATAATCTTTTCTGTAGCGGTACTGCGAATCTCAAAATGTAAGTGCGGCCCGCCACTGCCGCCCGAATTGCCGGATAGAGCGATCTGCTCGCCTTTTTCAAAACTAATCTGGCCTGCCGTCGGAAATAAATCTACTTCATTCGATTTTCTGCGTTTTTGCTCCGCTTCTAAGTAATCCTCTATCGCTGGGGCAAATGACCGCAAGTGAGCGTATACGGTGGTATATCCATTGGGATGTCGCAGGTAAAGTGCCCTCCCAAAACCATAAGGTGAAACCTTAATACGACTCACATAACCTTCTGCTGCGGCAAGAACAGGCATATTAACACGTCCTTGAGTTTTGATGTCTATGCCCGAATGAAAATGATTACCGCGCAACTCTCCAAAGGTTCCCGCCAAATAAAGTGGCGCCTCGATAGGAGCGATAAAATAATCTTGGGGATAGTTCATACTTTGCGCAGATCCGAAAGTAGCATTGCAAATAACAAATAGTAGCAGAGAAAAATAACGCCTTTCACCCATCCTAAATTAATCTTAATCTTGATTGGCCAAAAATAAGATAAAGGACCGTGCTATTCCGCAGATTAGCGGGAGGATTTATAAGAGCAGCAATTAATCTGCACTAAGTAGTTTGTAAAACAAAACACTCTCCCTACCTTTGACCATTGGAGTACTAAGAAAAATGAGTCAGATTAACGCCAAAATTAGTACTATCGAAAACTTAGCGAATCAGCTAATTACCGATAATTTGGTATTAACGAAGGAGAACCAAGATCTAAAAGAGCAAGCAGCTCGATTAGAAGAAAGTTTTGACGAAAAATCCCAACTACTACAAAAAACGCAAGCCGAATTGCAAAGAGTGCGTTTAGCACGAGGCCTTGCTGGAAGCCCAGAGGAAGCCAGTCGCGCCAAAGCAAAATTAGGCTCGCTTATGCGGGAAATTGATCGCTGTATAGCATTGTTAAATGAATAATCGCCATCTTAAAAGATGTCAGACTTACTTAAAATAAAAGTGAATTTAGCCGATCGGGTCTATCCTTTAACCATCCGCAGAGATGAAGAGGAAAACATCCGTAAGGCAGCAAAAAGCATAGATTCCATTCTTCACAAATATGAAGATGGATATGCCGTTAGAGATAAACAAGACCTTTTGGCAATGTGTGCCTTACAGCTTGCTTCTCGTTTAGAAAAAATTCATACCGACCAGTTGGTAGACGGTGTAGAAGTAGGACAACAACTTGATAAACTGGTGATTAAACTTCAACAAGCTGTCGATTAGCGAAATGTTCTTTTAATTATTTTCCCGCATCCTAATTCCTGTATTTGCTAAACTCAAAACATAATAATAGGAGTTTAGCTCGGGTTTTCTAGGTCAAGCCTCCTTGTAGAGGAAGACCGAAATTGCCCGGTAAGCTCCGAACCTGTCTGAACGGAGTTTAGACAAAACACGGAAAAGGGTGCGGGTTTTTTTTGACCAAAAATTAATAAATGGAAACACTAACGATTATTGTTGGCATTGGAGGATTGGTAGTAGGCTTTGTTGTTGCCTATTTAATTAATCAAACTGCCTTAAAAAACAAGAGCAGTAATATTCTGGAAGAGGCAAAAAAAGACGCCGACAGAATTAAGAAAGAGAAAATCTTTCAAGCCAAAGAAAAGTTCCTAGAACTTAAAGAAGAGCATGAAAAAGTAATTAGTAAACGAGAGCAGAAGCTAACTGAGCGCTACAATAGTGTAAAGGAGCGTGAAGCCCGAGCTAAAGAACATGCCGAGAACAACAAACGCGATTACAAGGATAATCAGCGTTCTAAAGACGAGTTGAAGGTTAAGCTTGAAGCGAATGATCGACTGAGCATCGAGCTAGAAAAAATGCACCGTAAGCAGGTGGAACAGCTAGAAGTTATCTCAGGACTGAGTCCCGAGGATGCAAAAAATCAGATGTTAGAAGCTCTGAAAGAGGAAGCGCGCACCAGTGCCGCGGCCTTTATTCAAACCACCATGGAGGAAGCCCAGCTTTCTGCCGCTAAGGAGGCGCGTAAAATTGTTATCCAAAGTATCCAAAGAGTAGCTACTGAGCAATCTGTCGAAAATAGTGTTTCGGTATTCAATATTGAAAACGACGACGTAAAAGGAAGGATTATCGGTAGAGAGGGAAGAAATATCCGTGCTATTGAAGCGGCAACTGGTGTTGAAATCGTAGTTGATGATACCCCAGAGGCCATCATATTAAGTTGTTTCGACCCCGTGCGTCGCGAAATCGCCCGTCTCTCCCTGCACAAATTAGTTTCAGACGGTAGAATTCACCCTGCTCGTATTGAGGAGGTTTGCGCCAAAACTAAAAAGCAGATTGAAGAAGAAATATTTGAAGTAGGAAAACGCACCACCATAGATCTTGGCGTGCATGGTTTGCACCCAGAGCTTGTGCGCATGGTGGGAAGAATGAAGTATCGCTCTTCCTATGGTCAAAACCTGTTGCAGCATAGCCGAGAAGTTGCCAACCTTTGCGGTATTATGGCCGCCGAATTAGGCCTTAATTCTAAAATTGCTAAACGCGCTGGTCTTTTACACGATATTGGCAAGGTTCCTTCCGAAGAAAGTGAGTTACCGCATGCTATTCTCGGTATGAAAATGGCCGAGAAATATGGTGAGAAACCTGAAGTATGTAATGCTATTGGCGCTCACCATGACGAGATTGAAATGACCAGCCTAATTTCTCCGATAATACAGGTTTGTGATGGTATTTCTGGAGCACGCCCTGGCGCACGTCGTCAAATAGCAGAAAGCTATATGCAACGTCTCAAGGATTTAGAGCAATTAGCTGTATCTCAGAAAGGAGTTACCCAAGCCTATGCCGTTCAAGCCGGTAGAGAACTACGTGTAATTGTAGACTGCGATCAGGTGAGCGATGCCGATGCTGCTAAAATAAGCTTCGATATCAGTCAACAGATTCAAAATGAAATGACCTACCCCGGTCAAGTTAAAATTACCGTCATCCGCGAAACTCGCGCGGTTAATGTGGCTCGCTAAGGAGCTGCAAGGCAGATTTAATTAGTCCTTTAGTAGTATGCTCAGGCTTACTACTAAAAGTACCTAAGAGGCGGTTCGCCAAAATAGCAGAGAGAGAAATACACTGCATATTTAGTAAAGAACCCAAAGCATAAATTCCGGCCGTTTCCATCTCTAAGTTGGTAATACGGCCGGTTTTTATTTGCATTGATGCCAAATCCTTAATAAAACTCCTATTCTTGGTAGGACTGATGATGCTGCGCCCTTGAGGACCATAAAAACCATTAGCCGTTACGGTGGTACCCTCGTTGTCTGCAAGAGAAGAAAACCGCTTTAACAAGCCGGGGTCCGCTTCCGCGAGATAAGGTTTCGGGAAATCTGTAAAACCTAAATCGGGGAAGTCAAAATTATTTTCATAGAAATACATTAAGCCGTCAAAGCCAAGCGCTGCCTTAGAGATAAGGATACTATCGAGGGCGATGTCGGCGTGCAGAGCACCGCTGGTACCCAAGCGAATTATCTGTAAAGGCGGAGGAACCGCGGCAAAGGGTACGCGCTTTTCTAAATCCCAAGCATAAGCTAATTGCAGCTCATTGAGAACAATATCAATATTATCGGTTCCAATACCGGTAGAGATGATCAAAATATCTTCCTTGCCTATTCTGCCAGAAACCAAATGAAACTCACGGTTTTGCCTCTGCCAATAAATAGCGTCTAAGTACTTTGCGACTAAAACTACACGGTCTGGATCACCAACGGTAATGACCTTTTTTGGCACCTCTCCATTCTTTAATTTCAGGTGGTAAATGCTTTTATCGGGATTGACAATTATTTCTGAGGCTTGCATGCTTATTTTTGGGTATTAAACTTAAATTTGCGCAAAGAAAATTAATTTATGTCTGATTCCTTCAAAATACTGGTGCCAATTGGTTTTTCGGAACAATCACTTAATGCATTAAACCAAGCTTTAATCTTTGCTAAAGCCTCTGATAATGCCCAGTTCACCATTTTATCCGTCTTAGAAGATTCGAAAGCATTTAGTAAAATATTTGAAGCCAAGTCTAGCGATGATTTGCGTGAAAAGGTTTCAAAAGAATTAAAAAAGATTGCCGACGACTTTTCAAAAAAGTCTGGATTCCCGGTAAATACCATGATTGCAGAAGGTTTAGTTTATGAGGAAATTGCTCGTGTAAGCTCCTTAATTGATGCAGACTTGGTTGTGATGGGAACGAATGGTAAACCCCAAAATTTGCGTAAACGCTTTATAGGAAGTAATGCTTATCGCACCGCTACTCTAGTTAAGCCGCCGGTAATTTCTATTAAAGGGGTTCGCAATATTGAAAAGATAAATACTATTATTTTCCCTTTACTGATGGATCGACACAGCAAAGAAAAAGTAGGACCAGCATTAACTTATGCACGAATTTTTGGTGCGAAAATTTTAGTCATTGCGGTACAAGAAGAGGACAGTCAAGTTAAGATTCTTCGCGGCCACATGCATCAAGTAGAGAAATTTATTCAAGACCACGGAGTCGTTTGCGAAACTAAAATAATTGAAAACCCTAAGCGCAAAGGCGTGGTGCGCAATATTCTCAATCATGCCTACGAGGCTGACGGGGATTTAGTAATAATAACCGAAGAGGATGGTCCTGCAGATATTACCGATTATATCTTGGGTAACGATATGCAATCCGTTATTTATCACAGTGAAATTCCGGTAATGTCTATTACACCGAGAGCAGTGAAATATGATAGCATGTGGGATTCCTTCTAAGAATTTTCAAGATATATATATGAAGCCTCGCCCTTGCGAGGCTTTTTTTTTTAGAAAAGCTTTGAACCTATTGGGCCGAGCGATGTCTTTCTTAATAATTATTTATTTATGTATCTTCATTCTGCTCGACAAGTTGTTCCTCTTTCCGTAAAAGAGGTTTGGGATTTTTTTTCTCATGCTAAAAATCTTAAAGAGCTTACCCCTCCGGAAATGAAGATGCAAATAATAAATGAGCAAGATCAAGATCAAGAAATGTACGCAGGAATGGTTATTTCTTACACGGTATCACCGCTATTAGGAATTCGCCTGCCCTGCAGCTCCGAAATCACCCAAGTTAAATTGGGGGAATACTTTATTGACAGTATGATTGAAGGTCCATTTAAAATTTGGCATCATCAGCACTTTTTTAAAGAAGTTGAAAGTGGTACCGAAATTATAGACATGGTGCACTATCAATTACCTTTCGGGCTGTTGGGTAAACTTTTTCAGCCCATAATTGTCAAACAGAAAGTAAAGGGTATTTTCGAGTATCGCAAAACAAGAATTAAGGAACTTTTTAGCAGTAAATATTAATATGGCCGTAATATTTGGCATAGACTATGGCAGTAAGCTGTCCGGCAATACCGTTATCGCTCTTTATGAAGATAATCGCATTTCGTTTCTAGAAGTAGAGGCCAAAGTAGATGCTGATCAGTTTATCAAAAATGCGGTAAAGCATTTTAGCCCCACAAGAATTTTTTTAGATGCGCCCTTATCATTGCCCGGAGTATATAAAGGCTTAGAAAATTGCACCAACTATCACTTTCGTAAAGCAGATATAGAAACCAAAGCCATGTCCCCAATGTTTTTAGGAGGTCTAGCCGCTCGAGCCATGGAGTTATCTGCCTTTTGCAGAGATTCAGGAAGTGAGGTTTATGAAACCTATCCGAAAATGATGGCCCAGCGTTTTAACCTCAAAGACTTCGGTTATAAGTCTAGTAAAAGTGCCATTAAAGAATGTGCCTTGCGACTAAACTCGTGCATTAAGGATCCTATTGATTTTAATATTGCTGATCTTAAAACATGGCATCACCTCGATGCATTATTAGCCTTAATGAGCGCCATGTCTTTTGGATGTAACGACTACACCACTTACGGCGATGAAATAGAAGGCTTAATTTACGTTTAAGGGTGAGCGATTCCCTAAATCTTATCTGGTTTAAGCGCGATTTACGCTGGCAAGATCATGCCCCTTTAAAAGCCGCAATAGAAAATGGTAAGCCCCTTTTAGGTCTTTTCATTTTTGAGGACTTTTATCCCCAAGACCCTTCTTGGTCCTTAAGGCATTGGCAAGCTCAGTTCCAGTCTTTGGTAGATATGAAACGAGGCCAAGAAAAGGCTTTCGAGAATATCTTGGTATTACAAGGTGAAGCACAAGAAATTTTTCAACACCTTTCTCAAGCCAGGTCAATCCAAACAGTTTACTCTTATCAAGAAACAGGCGGTAATCAAAGCTACGATCGTGATAAAGCCCTTACAGAGCTATTTAACAAGGCAGAGATACCATGGCTTGAATTTGAAAATAACGCAGTACAACGAGGCCTAAAAAACAGACGCCTTTGGGATGAAAACTGGCAAGATCACATGAGCCAACCTTTAGATGAAGTAGATACTGAATCTTGGGTTTCTCCCAAAAAGCAAATACTAATTGAGATCAAGCAAAAGTTTGGAATAAGTCCGACTTTGCAAAATGAACTCAAAATATGGCCTTCTCAATTTCAAAAGGTGGGAGAAAGCCTTGGCCGAGATCGCTTAGAACAATATTTACAGCAAAGGTTATATAAGAATTACGGTGCAAAAATAGGTCAACCCCACGAAAGTCGCTTCTCCTGCAGTCGGCTATCGCCTTTCCTTGCTTGGGGAAACCTAAGTTTACGCCAAGTATTTCAAGCAGCGGTAGCCGAACTTGAATGCTCTCCTCATCAGCGCGACCTAAGGGCTTTTATATCCAGATTACATTGGCATTCGCATTTTGTCCAAAAGTTTGAAATGGAGGAAAGAATGGAGTTTGAGAATTTGAACCCTGCCTTCAACAGCCTTCACAAAAAACAGGAGCCCCAATTATTTCTGGCTTGGAAAAATGGACAAACGGGCTACCCCTTGGTAGATGCTTGTATCCGGGCAGTATGCGAAACTGGCTATTTAAACTTCAGAATGCGTGCCATGGTCGTTAGCTTTTTATGCCATCACCTTTGGCAAGACTGGCAGGAAGGATCGCGTTTTATGGCAAAGCAATTTCTTGATTATATTCCAGGAATCCACTATCCGCAATTTCAAATGCAAAATGGATGCACGGGCATTAACACCATTCGAATTTACAATCCCATAAAGCAGTCTTTGGAAAAAGATGTGGAAGCTAAGTTTATTGACGCCTGGGTACCCGAATTGAAAAACCTGCCTTTAGCTTTTAAACATCAGCCTTGGTTAATTACCCCCATGGAAGAAGCACTATATGATTTCCACTACGGCCATGATTATCCGAAACAAATTATCGATATCGCCTTAACAGGAACCAAAGCAAGAGACATTCTCTGGGCCTTGCGTAAAACAGAGGCAGTGAAAAGTCAAAACCAGAGCATTTTACTAAAACATACTACCGCTATACGAGACCCTAAGCAACGCAGTAGAAAAATTATCCGAAAATAAAGATGGAAGAAAATAAATTCAAAGACTTTGTAAATCCGATTGACAAAGACAAAATTACCGAAAACCCTTCTACCCTTCCCTATGCACATACGGTTGGCGGAGCAGTAATAAAACCCACTAAAGAAGGCCTTATTCGCAGTCGTTCTCTCTCCGCAATGGAAGAGCAGACCGATATGCAGCTTTCCCAAATTAAAGCGCAAATTGATCTTCTGGCGAAACAAGCACATGAAATTCAGGATCGCAAAGAACTGGCCGCGCAGATATACAGCGCAAAGATGGGCTTAAAGCCCGAAATTAACCATATATACCATCTATACCTAAACAAGGAAGATGAATATATTCTGTCCATGATTGGCCCATCCGAGTGGCGAAAACCTAAGTTTAAAGAGTTTATTAATAGCGTTCAACTCTTAGCCGATCACACCTGGAAAATAGTATCCTAAGTTTCATCTACTAAACGGAAACCTTCGCTATGCACATTAATAATCGACACTTTTGGATCATCGCTTAAGTACTTGCGCACCTTAGCTAAATAAACATCCATACTTCTACCGGTAAAGTAATTATCGTCTTTCCAAATTTTATTCAGGGCATCGCTGCGCTTTAATAACTGGTTTTTATTAATGGCAAGGAGTTTCAATAATGCCCCTTCCTTAGGACTAAGGGTGCGCTCATTTGTACCGAACTTTAGGATGCGCATTTCTGAATCATATTCATAGCGGCCAATTTCAAAATGATTCTGTTCTTCTTCTTTATCACCAATCTTTCTGCTTAAAAGAGCGCGTAGCTTGTACAATAAAACTTCACTATCAAAAGGTTTGGTTAAATAATCATCTGCTCCAATTTGGAAACCCTTTACCATATCTTCTTTCATAGACTTAGCCGTTAAAAATATAAGCGGCACCTCCTTATCAATCTTACGAATATCCGCGGCCAAAGTGAAACCATCTTTATGGGGCATCATCACATCAAGAATACAAAGATCAAAAGATTCTTGGGCTTTAAAAATGCGTAGCGCTTCGATACCATCTGTTGCTAGCACAACGTCAAAATCGTTTAATTCCAGATAATCTCTTAAAACCGATCCAAAGTTAGGATCGTCTTCGGCTAGTAATACAGTATTGTTTTTCATATCAATTATTTAGTGGCAGATAGATGTAGAACTTACTTCCTTTGCCTTTTTCACTTTCTACTTGAATATTGCCGTTATGGGACTCAATTATTCCTTTAGCATAGCTTAAGCCTAGGCCATGTCCCTTAATATTGTGTAAATCGCCAGCACTTACTCGGTAAAAGCGATCAAAAATATGCTTTTGTTCTTCCTTGGTCATTCCCAAACCTTGATCACTAATTATTAGTATAAAGTGATTATGGGTTAACTCGGTTACCACTTTAATAATGGGACCACCCAAGGAGTACTTCATGGCATTATCTAAAATGTTAATTATACTGTTTGAAAGGTGGTTAGCATCTATATCTAATTGTAGATTTTCATCGACGTTTAAAAAGCGCTTTAGTTGCCCGCCTTTACTTTCCATTTGAAGTGAAATATGATTTAAGCAATCTACTATTACCGAGTTGATCTTAGTTCTACTAAAGTCTAGCTTCAGCTCCTGCTTATCTAAAAGTGCCATTCGTAAAACGCTCTCTACCTGCAAGTTCATCCTTTGGTTCTCCTGCTTTATCATGCTAAAGTACTTTTCCATTTTTAATGAATCCTGATTAACCTTAGGGTTTCGCAAGGCATCAATCGCCAGGTTTATGGTGGCGATAGGAGTTTTAAACTCATGGGTCATATTATTAATAAAGTCCGTTTTGATATCGCTGATGCGCTTCTGCTTTAAGGAAAAATTTAAGGTGCGATAAAAGGTGTAAACAATCGCAATTGTAAACATCAGGCTAATCAGAAGCATTCCCCATAAAGAGCCAAAAAGATATTTTGCCTTGGTAGGAAAGCTTATCGATAAAATCTCGCTGGTTAGAATATCATTAGGAAACAACGATGCGGTATGTTGATGAACTTGAGGGTTCCAACTTTCAGAGCTAATTATCACTTCCTGCTCGTTGGCTACAGAAAACTCATAAGGAAGCTCGATCCCGTGTGATTTAAGCTCGAAGGCAATCAAGGAGTCGAGCATTTTATGATTCATCCAGGTGGTATCCTGCTTACGCCGGTTTAACTCGTGTTTTACCATCTTGCGCAAAAGCATATCTAATTGCGCCCCTTTGCGCAACATATCATCCGGTCTGGTGCGCAATATAGTTTCGCGTGATAAGCTATTGGAATCTATATAATTTAAGGAATCGTTAGGATCACTATTATAAATAAGAACGGTATCACTACCCAAACGCATGGTTAACTTCAACTCCCCCGCCTTTCTCCTTTGGGCGCTATCGGAGGCAAAAGGCAAGCCCAGCTTAGGGTTTAACTTCTCTGAAAAGAAGGGCTGAATATTAAAGCTATTGAATATAAATCGCAGTGACTCTAAGTTCTCAATCCTTTCGGAGATATCAGTTAAGGCTAATCCAACCTCTCTTTCAAATTTTTTCTCGCGTAAATCATAGGCGTTTGTTAACCAGTAGGCTTGGATACCCGTAATGCCCAATAGCGACAGGGTCATCAAGGAAATCAACCAATTTAAACGTTTAGCACTACGCTTTTTGTAAGTAGACATGGGCCCAAAAATAGTTTGCTTAATGCTTGAAAGTTAGTCTTTAACTACACTTTAACAAAAGATGGGCAACTCTTTGCATCTGCTGGATAGTCAACATAACAAGTTATTAAAACAAAAATTAAACCTTTTGCTATGAAAAATTTAAGAATTGCACTAATGCCAATGGTGATGATATTAATTGGTGGCCTAAGCAAAGGCTTAGCGCAAAGCACTGCCCTTAAACCCGATACGAATGAAATTTCAATTTACGCAACCATTAAAAGTGACAAAGAACGGGTCACCCCACCCCCGCGACCACTTGTTTCACTTCACGAGAATCGGAAGAGGCAGTTAAAGCTTTTCCCAAATCCAAGCAACGGAAACTTCAGTCTAGAAACCAACTTACGCGGTACCTACGATCTATTAATCCTTGATTTACTTGGCAATGTGCACCTAAATAAAAGCATCTACATTAAAGATGATGGACTAATAAAAGTAGATTTATCAAGCTCCGCAAAGGGTTTATACCTAGTAAGCCTTGGGCAATTAACTTTAAAGTTCCAAAAGATTTAATATCAACACCTTACACTTTATTTACTGCTAGCTTCAGAAATAATACCTATAAACCGTTGCCTCATGATAAGACAGCGGTTTTTTTTATTCTAAATTTAACCCCTGAGTTAAAAAAATTCTGATGGCGACACTTAGTATTATTATTCCGGCCTTTAATGAAGAGGCCACCATTGTTAGCATTCTTAATCACTTAAAGGAAGTGACGCTCATTGGTGGTTTAAACAAAGAGATCATAATAGTTAACGATTATTCTACGGATGGCACGGATGAGAGGGTCTTAGAATACCTATCGGCTAATCCTCAATTAGATATTAAATATTTTAAGCATCACACTAACCTCGGTAAAGGCGCTTCTTTACACACTGGTATTAAAGAAGCAACCGGTGATTATGTGATTATCCAAGATGCCGATTTAGAGTATGATCCCAATGAGTTTAATATTCTACTAAAACCCATGCTAAGAGGGGTTTCTGACGTAGTTTATGGCTCGCGCTTTATGGGTGGAGACGCACATCGCATACTTTTCTTTTGGCATAGCATAGGAAATAAATTCCTCACCTTCCTTTCTAATATGTTTACTAATTTGAACTTAACGGATATGGAAACCTGCTACAAACTTTTCCGCCGGGAGATCATACAATCCTTAGCCTTGAAGGAAAAGCGCTTTGGCTTTGAACCTGAAGTAACCGCTAAAATTTCACGTATCCCCAAGATCCGCATCTACGAAGTAGGCATTAGCTATTACGGACGGACTTTTGAAGAAGGTAAAAAAATTAGCTGGAAAGACGGCTTTCGCGCAATTTACTGTGTTCTCAAATACAACTTGTTTAGTAAGTAGTAGATAGAAGGCAGCGGGTAGGAGAGTACGCAATATGAACGAGATAATTCGTAGCCTATTATTCTTACTATTTATTTTCGGATTCTATCTCGTTTTCGACAGGTTTCGAGAGAAAAAAGACCAGGCTTTTCAAAAGCTGACAACATTCGATATTTTGAGGAAGAAGGCTTTAAAGAGACTGAAATAGAAACCATTACTGATAGGCTGAAAGAATTCTGGGCCGAAGCTGACTTTCAATTAAATCCTAAAGATAATTATCAGGAAGACTATAAACCTGACGATGAGTATTACGATTATGTCAATGATAAATAGGCCACATATAACGCACTTTCGAGACGGGCATTGATTGAAAAGAAAAAAACACGACCAACAACGATACATAAACCCACCGCGGTTAACTGCTGCTTCAATTTAAGCTTTTGCTTAAGAATGAAAATCCCGTGTTTTCACCTAAGCTTAATCAACACCGCCCCACGCTTATTACTACCGTAAGTAGTAGCTAGTAAGTAAATTAGGCCCTAGAAAGTATAGCTAACTGATACTGTTGGCATAATTGGCAATTGATTTACGCGCTTATTTTCGTCACGATTATAGAAGAAAATATTGTCATAATTCATAATATTGGTTGCTCCCAGTGAAACCTCCAATACTTGATGTTCTGTCACCTCATAGGTGTGAGTTATACTAGCATCAACACGATGGTAGTTGGGAAGACGACGCGTATTCAACTCACCATACAACACACCGGCCTCACCATTTTCCGTGGTATAATCATAGTCAATAGCTACTTGTCCGCGGTCATCTACAAAAGGTTGTTCGCTATAAAACAGCTGCGTGGGCGTAAAAGGAAAGCCTGTTCCAAAATTATAACGCA
>JBNMPT010000007.1:0-25809 GCA_051277025.1 Roseivirga sp.
TCTCAAGGAAAACAATGAGCTTCTCTAAATCCATAAAATCTACAAAACCTAATTGTGGACGACTTAGAATTCTATCGAACTTTACCGTCTGATCGATTAAACTTAATCCCTTTTGCTCAAGCCTTGGGTTGATCTCTTCCTTGGTAACGGAAAGACCTTTAATAAACTTCATTAATGAATTCTGACGAGATTGTTTCACGTGGAACTCATCCAAACGACTCTTTGGCAACAATCCAATCTCGTGACCCTTTGCGCTTAATCTACTATCCGCATTGTCTTGTCTCAAAAGAATCCTATGCTCTGCTCTGCTTGTAAACATCCTGTAAGGTTCATCCGTGCCCTTACTAACTAAATCATCTATCAAGACTCCAATATAAGCCTCATTACGAGCTAAGATGAAATCATCCTTTCCTCTTAGCCTATTGACTGCGTTAATACCCGCCATTAAACCTTGACAAGCTGCTTCTTCATAACCAGTAGTCCCGTTTATTTGACCAGCAAAATACAGGCCTTTAATCAACCTTGTTTCTAAAGTCTTATATAACTGCGTTGGTTGGAAAAAATCATACTCAATTGCATATCCCGGGCGGAATATTTTGGCGTTTTCAAAACCCACCACTTTACGTAATGCGCGCTCCTGGATGTCCTCAGGTAATGACGTGCTAAAACCATTAACATAAACCTCTACCGTGTTCCATCCCTCTGGTTCCACAAATATCTGATGACTGTCTTTATCCGCAAAGCGATTAATCTTATCCTCAATACTTGGACAATACCTAGGCCCTACACTATCAATTGCGCCGTTAAACATGGGACTTCTATCAAAACCCTCCTTTAACACAGCGTGCACCTCCGCGCTGGTGTAGGTTATATAGCAACTTCTCTGATTTGTTAATGGTGAAGTTTCTTTACTAAAACTAAACTTCTCCGGCTTCTCATCTCCCTTTTGTTCTTCCATCTTAGAGTAGTCCAGACTTCTACCGTCTACTCTTGGTGGTGTTCCTGTCTTCATTCGACCAGCTACAAAACCCATGTTCTCTAAGACCTTAGTTAAACCCAAAGATGCTGATTCCCCGGCGCGACCGCCACCATATTGTTTCTCCCCTATATGTATTAGGCCATTTAAAAATGTGCCATTTGTCAAAATCACCTTAGGCGCATAAAAGCGAGTACCAATAGCCGATACCACACCCTTTATCTCCCCTCCTTCAGAAATAAGGTCTACGACCATATCTTGAAAAAAGTCAAGCTTTGGTATAGCCTCCAAAGCCAATCGCCACTCCTCAGCAAAACGCCATCTATCACTTTGTACCCTTGGTGACCACATTGCTGGCCCTTTACTTCTATTAAGCATGCGAAACTGAATAGCAGTTTTATCCGTAATAATTCCACTTAATCCACCCAAAGCATCAATCTCCCTCAAAATTTGTCCCTTCGCTATTCCACCCATCGCAGGGTTACAAGACATCTGACCTATATTTTGAAGATTCATTGTTATCAACAATGTGCTCGCTCCCATGTTGGCTGCCGCCGCTGCCGCTTCTGCGCCCGCATGACCACCGCCTACCACAATTACCTCGTAGCTCTTATCCATAATATGTTCTGATTACCTTTCTAATAAAGATTTCGGCCGCGAAATTAAACAAATATCTTCCTCTTTACTCATTCTTATAGACTGTTCCGCAGACTTATCATTAAAGCCAATGCAGTGAAGTAAACCATGTGCGACTACACGATCCAACTCATCTGCAAACGATGTATTATACGATGACGCATTTTCTCTAATTACTTCATAACCCAAGAACATCTCTACTTCTAGCACTTTTCCCTCGGAATAATCCAAGGTAATGATATCCGTGGCATAATCGTGTTCTAAAATCCGCGAATTAAGCTCCCTAATGGATTCATTGTCTTCCATATGATATACCAGTCGTTTAATTCGAAATCCCCTCTTAAAAGCTATAGAGTGGAGCCATTTTTCTAGACTTTCCTGAACATTTTCTATTTCTACCAGCGTTTTACCTAAAAAACTAACCTTTGGCATCAAGGCCACTGATAAAAAGGGTTAAACAAAATAGGGCTAAACCTTAAAATATCCTTTTGCTGTAAAGCACCCTTCCTCTCAACATCATCTCGCGCCCCTTCCTTCATTCTTAATCCCTCACCGGACTTACTTAAACGATCTTCCTTTTTCTTCCTTTCCATGTCAGCTTTCTCACTTTCAAGTAAACGGGACTCCACCCTTTTAAACCTTTCTATATATTCCGTCAGATTCCTTTCCAAGAGCAAATCCTCCATCTCATCCAATTCCTTACTTATTGGCTTAGCCTCACCATTCTTCATCCCGCCTTCTTTTTCCATCTCCGCTAAGGCCTGGCGCAAAGCTTCTTGCTCACTCAGTATTTCTCCGACTGTTTTCCCATCTACACCTTGCCCCTTACTTCCTGGCTTTGATCCCTTTTCTAACTTATCCATCATCTTACCCATCTTACCTAACTTTTCTGACATACTGCCCGGTTTAGGTTTGCCGCCACCAGGTTTCTCGCAATTTTGATCGCCCTTTTTCTTACTAGCCATCATAGACATCATACTCTGCATTGCATCATCTAAAAGCAGAGCTAAATTATTAGCCGCCATCATGCTAAACTGACCAGCGCTTGCCGCAGACATTAACTCTAATTCCTGTAAATGCCCCTGTCCGCTTTTTAATTGTGACTGCATCTTATCCAGCTCTTTAAAAACCTTGTCCTTTATTTCTGGCGCCTTCTCACTTAAAGAAATCAAACTATCCATGATAACCTTACTATTTCCAGCTAACACACTACCCTTTTTTAATAGCTCTCTGAACCCGGGGTCCCCTTTCTCTAATTCAACTACCTTTTCCTTATAGCTTTCGATATCCACACTATAGCGCTCCAAATTCTCTAATATTCGTCTTATTGCCTGTAAGTTTATCTCTAATGCTTTGGCCTGCATGCCTTCCATCATTAAAGCAAGAGCTTCACTCATTTCCGATGCATTATCCCCCGCTTCTTTTTTACTCTCTTCCGATTCACTCTCTTTACCTTCCTCCTGAGCCTCCTGCGCTTCCTCTAAGTTATTCGTAAGAGCCTCACTTTCCTCTTTAAACTCCGTCTCATTCAGTAAGTCTTTGAGTTGCTTCGAGTCTTCCGCCAATACTTTGAGCTTATCCTCAAGACTCTCCGACTTGGCCTTGTCCTTACTAATATCATCCCTCTCCTCAGAAGCATCCCCAGGTTTATCCACCTTTAACTTATCCGCCAACTCCTTATATTCCTCAATCGTCTTCAGCAAGTCCCGTTGAAAGAGAAGACCCTTTAGTAAATCCTCTAGTCTTTCTTCACGCCTGGATTGTTGCTTATTTTCCGCTTTAAGCTGCTTTAGCTTTTCCTGTAATTCCTCTTTCTTGTTTGTGGACAGCAACATTTCGATCTCCTTCCGTAACTCCTCTATTCTCCTCTCAGTTTCACTTAAAGTTTTCAATTGTTCCTTAAGTTCCTCCTTATTATCTAAATCTTTCTTCAGCGCCTTAATCAGCTTCTCCTGTCTTTGCTTATTTACTTCCTGTTGTTTCTCCAGTTTATTTAATAAATCCTTTAAATTCTCAGATTTGCGCCAATCCTTCTTTTTTGTGTTTTGACTGTCTATATTCTCCAAGCTTTCCGTCAGTTCTTCTCTTTCCTTTTTTAACTGACTAAAAGATTCCATCGCCAAAGCCGCATTCCTTTGCTGTTTCTCAAAACGATCACTTTCGCTTAAAACCTTTAACAGAAAACTCTCTGAACGAGACCATGATGGCCCTGTAATTATATTATTATCTCTCACTCTATAGAAAACAGCGTAATCTCCACCCGTATTAAATTCACCCAAATCGATAACCTCCTGATAATAACTACTTCCCCCTAAGTTTACCAAATCCACTCGTTCGACCCCTTGAAACACTTGGACCCTTTCCATTAGCCCTAAACCAAAGTCGTCACTCGCCTCAACTTTAACATCCACTTTTCCTGAATCCACCCCGAAAACTGTGTATCTCGCTGATATCTCAGGCGCCTTATCTGCAATTGCTATCAAACGTGAATTATTCAAGAAACTAGAGTTTTTATACTCGTTTGATACCTCAGCTCGATACGAAAATGTTTCCACCAATGAAAAATCCAGCATTCCCTCAATGACTTTAAAAGTATCTAAACCGGATATTAATGAGGCACTTTCCGCATTCATTAAATCAAATGCGAACCTCACCTGGGAACCCGCTAATATTTTTATGGTCTGACTATACACAAGCCTTTGGATCTCTAAACCTGTATACGCAGGAGGCTCAATAATTAAATCCAGATTTACTATTTGCGGACTGCGATACGTTTCAATACTAATTAAACTGCTTCGATAACCCATTGCCTCGTAAAACAGCGTCTTATTTTCTCTGATATTCTCTATTCTAAGGACCCAAAATCCCTCCATCCTTGATAAACGCATTGCAGTGCTACCAAGATAAGCCTGTACCTCATCTGGTTGCACTGAGCCTTCTGTAGAAACCTTTATCTCCACATCGCCTCCATGCTCAACCAAATACTCTGTAGTATCAATAATAAAATCAAAAGGTGGAGGAGGATTAAAATCTTCATTATAACGGACAATCCTTTCACTGCTACCTAATACTAACCTACCCTCATTACTCATCGAAAGAATGACAATTAAAGCCACTGGTACGCAAAGAAACAGAGCTACTTTTGTCAAGCTTCTCCAGCTTAGAAGATCCTTAAAATTGTATACCGACAATTCCTTGGACTTTTGCTCGATTGCTGCAAAAATCAGAGTATTGTCATCTAAAGAAAGCTTATCGCCTAATTGTAAAGTATTAACAATTTTATCATCCACGCCCCCTAAATGTTTACCTATCATCTTTGCAAAATCCTCAACACTAGCACGCCTAGCTAGTTTTAATATTTGCATTAAAGGGTGAATAAAATAGTAAGACAGTCCGAAAATCCCTGCCAGAACCCCTGAAAAAAACAAAACCTTTCTAACACTCTCCGTTAAGTACAGCAAGTACTCCGATAAAGTCGCTACCAAGAAAAAACACAATATAACACCTGCAGACAAGGTAATTCCCTTCACCATTCTTAGCCAATAAAAGCGGCGTAAGTAGGACTCAATATTTTTTTTTAAGCCTTCAAAATTCTTCATAATTCAATAAGCATGGATTCAAAGGTAATAAGCCTGATATATCTTTATCTTTGCCGACTTTTAATACTATCTCCTATGGATTCAAAAACAGTTCGTCTTCGCTTTGCTCCCAGTCCCACAGGCCCGCTACACATGGGCGGTGTAAGAACGGCATTATACAACTATTTATTTGCCAAAAAACACAATGGTGAATTTATTCTTCGTATCGAAGACACTGACCAAGCACGCTTTGTTCCGGGCGCCGAAAAATACATTATTGATTCTCTAGCCTGGTGCGGCATAAGTCCTGATGAAGGTCAAGGTTTTGGTGGTAAATATGGCCCATATCGTCAGTCCGAGCGCAAAGAAGCTGGTATCTACAATAAATACGTTGAGCAATTATTAGCCGATGGCTACGCTTATCATGCTTTCGACAGCAATGAAGAATTAGAGAAAGTTAGAGAATTAGCTAAACAAGCTGGCTCCGCAAACTGGCAATACAATTATGTTACCCGCAACAACATGCGCAACTCCCTTACTCTCTCTAGCCAAGAAGTGAAGAAACTGTTAGACGCGGGAACCCCTTATGTTGTGCGCATCAAACTTCCCAGAAATGAAGAGATCAAATTTGAAGATCTCGTTAGAGGTTGGGTAAAGGTGAATACAAACAATATGGACGATAAAGTCCTATTTAAATCAGATGGTATGCCTACTTACCATCTTGCTAACATTGTGGATGATCATCTTATGAAAATCTCGCATGTCATCCGCGGCGAAGAATGGTTACCCTCTGCTCCACTGCATATTCTCTTGTACCGTTACTTTGGTTGGGAAGATAGTATGCCACAATTTGCACATTTGCCTCTTTTACTAAAACCCGACGGTAATGGCAAATTAAGCAAACGCGACGGAGACCGTTTAGGCTTTCCCGTCTTTCCTCTAGAATGGAATAACCCAGAAAATGGTGATCTTTTTAGCGGTTACCGTGAAAAGGGCTACTTTCCCGAAGCCTTTATCAATATGCTCGCCTTTCTGGGATGGAACCCCGGAACAGAACAAGAGATATTTAGTCTTGACGCTCTAACAGAAGCTTTTAGTTTGGAAAAAGTCAATAAGGCTGGTGCACGCTATGACCATGATAAGACACAATGGTTTAACCAACAGTACCTCCGTTTATTAAGCAACGAAGAGCTCGGCAAAAGTCTTCAAAAACAGGCAGCAGAACATAACGTTGTTTTGACTTTAGAGCGTGCGACATCTATTGCTACTTTATTAAAAGACCGTGCTCATCTTCTAAAGGACCTTTGGGAAGCTAGTTCTATTTTCTTCTTTCCTCCCACATCTTATGACGAAAAAACCCTCAACAAAAAATGGAATGCCAATAGTCGTGGCTATCTAAAAGACCTTCGTGGCCTCTTTAACTCTCTCGACGAGTTTAGCATTGAGTCCGTGGAAACCTCATTTAAATCTTACTTAGCTGATAAAGAATTAGGATTTGGTAAAGTTGGGCCAGCCTTTCGATTAGCCGTAACAGGGGCAGGAATGGGTCCATCTATGTTCGAGATATGTGCCATTCTTGGCAAAGACGAAACTCTAAAACGCATCGATACCGCTTTAGAAAAACTACCTCAATGATGGATAAAATCTTAGTGGAAGGCATCCGCCTTTATGGTTATCATGGCTGCTTAGATGAAGAAGGTAAAATAGGTACTGAATACGAAGTGTCTGTAACTGTATGGGGTAATATCAACAATTCCTTCCAAAGTGATAACCTTCATCATACCATGGACTATGTAAATATCAGCCGGGTTGTCCAAGAACACGTTTCCAACCGAGCTAAGCTCATCGAAACTGTAGCACATCGAATAAGCGAAACCATTTTTGAGGAAATGCCCATGGTTATCAAGCTCAAAATCAAACTCTCCAAACTTAATCCGCCCATCAATGGCGACGTTAAAAAGGTCAGTATTGAATTAAAGCGCAAAAGGAAGAAGATGCGAGCTTAGATTATTTACCTTTGTGGTAATGAAAATTGGTTCCGTGGCCGAGTGGCTAGGCAGAGGTCTGCAAAACCTTGTACAGCGGTTCGAATCCGCTCGGAACCTCTCAAAGCAGCACTATTTATTTAGTGCTGCTTTTTTGATTCTCATAGAATCTATCTCTTAGCTATTTGCAAAAACCGATAAATATCTTCTTTTAAAACGATTCACTTCATTACTTTTGCTGTCTATTCTTAATTAGTCTAAATAAGATATGGTGCTTTTGAGATACTTTGCAGCAGGAACGCTTTTATTACTATCTATAGTTTTAAAGGCAAATGAGAAAAACAGTAACGCTCGAATGATGGTTCACCTCCTCGACTATATAGCTGTGGATTATTCCATGGCTATTAATCAAGGCGAAATCATTAGCGTTGCGGAATACAAAGAGATGGAGGAGTTTGCTAATACCATTAACACTCTAGGCCAAAATGCCCCCGCCTCAGTCAAATCGGATATTAAACTCCTTAGAACTCTAATTGCAGAGAAGGCTAGCCAAGAAAAAGTTAGCTCCGTCTCTAATTCGATCAAACAAAGAATCATCTCCAGTTACTCGCTTGAGATTGCGCCCAAGCGTTGGCCCAGTCTAGTTAATGGACGGCAACTTTACGCATTACATTGCAATAGCTGTCACGGAGAGAACGGAAAAGGAAACGGCATATTAGCCAATGCTTTGAATCCTGCACCCACTAACTTTCATAGTCCTGATAAAGCCGACGGCCTTTCGCCCTTTCAAGCCTACAATACAATTCGCTTGGGAGTTAACAATACCTCTATGCGCGCCTTCGACGAGTTGAGTGATGATGAAATTTGGGATCTAGCTTTCTACGTTCTAAGCCTCCCACATGGCGCAAGTAAAGTGAAAGCAGAAGAACTAGAGCTTACGCTTTCCGTCGGCTTAGAAGACTTAGCTTCCAGAAACAATAAAGAATTAATTACTTACCTATCATTAGAAAACCCCATCCCAGCTATCGCTGCTTTACGCTTATTCCCCAGAGAAATCGCCGAACAAAATAAAGGCAGTTACCTAGAACAAGCAATTAACTATTTACGTCAGGCTGATGCAGCTTATGCTAATGGTGATATAAGCGGTGCCAGAACACTTGCCCTAACAGCCTACCTTGAAGGCGTAGAGCCCATAGAAATACAGTTACAAGCTAGTGATGCCACCTTCTCCGCTCAGCTTGAAGGCGAACTTGCTAAAGCCCGCAGCTATATTGAAACCGGTAAAAATCCTTCTTTGGTATCATCGCAAATAGAGAAAGGTATCGCCATGATAAATGAAGCTAAAGTTATTTTAGAAAACAAGACTTTCTCCGCTTGGCTTGCCTTTTTACTTTCATTTTCTATTATTCTTAGAGAAGGTTTGGAAGCATTTTTGGTAGTCGTTACTATCCTTAGCGTTCTTCGGGCCATCAACATTCCCAAAGCAAAAGCCTATGTTCACATTGGCTGGATTAGTGCCATCGTCGTAGGCTTCCTCATGTGGTTAGCGGCTGGTAAATTATTTAACTTTTCCGGCGCAGACCGAGAATTAATGGAAGGCCTAGTTGCACTTTTTGCCGTTGGCGTTTTGTTATATGTAGGTTTTTGGATGCATAGTAAGTCTGAAGCCGGTAAATGGCAGGCCTACATTAAAAATAAAATTCATAATATTACCCGCAAGGAGAACCTCCTAGGTTTGGCATTTCTATCGTTTTTAGTCGTCTTTAGAGAAGCTTTTGAATCCGTTCTCTTTCTCTCTGCCTTAAGCTTAGAAGTCGGTGAAGCGCAACAAGGTGCCTTCGGTGGTGGGATAATATTTGCCTTCATCTTACTCGGAATAATCTCAGTCTTATTGCTTAAATATTCCAAGAAACTCCCTATTGCCAAACTTTTTAAATATTCTGCTATGGTTATCTCCTTCCTTGCTGTTGTTCTTACTGGTAAAGGGATAAGTGCTCTCCAAGAAGCAGGTACCTTAAATATTACCGTGCTGCCCTTTGATTTTCGCCTTGACGCTTTAGGCCTTTACTCCACCTACGAAACCCTTTTCGGCCAACTTTTTATCCTCAGCCTTACTATTATTCTTTGGACTATTAGCAACAGAAAAAAAACGAACTTAGTTGTTAAGCCAGCATAAATCCTCCTGTGGATAAATAAAATGCGTGTAAGTTCGTTCTTAAATTAAAAATCATGCGAACTTTACTTTTTGCTTTTCTAATCTGTTCTAGCTTAAATGCGCAAATTATTGATGCCTTATATCCCGTTTCCGCTGTTAAAGTTTATCAGCAAGGTGCTCAAGTTGAGCGGGCTCTGCATACAGATTTACAAGTAGGAGTGAACACTATTATTTTCAAAGGTCTTAGTAATGATCTGGATCCTAATAGCATCCAACTCCGCGGTCTACAATCCATAAATCTTATAAGTATATCTCAATCAAGATTAACCAGCGCTGAGATTGAACAACACCCTTCATTAACCAAGCTGAAAAAGGAAATTGTCAATAATAGGCAACTACAACGCTCTTTAAACGATGAGAAAGAAGGCCTCCTTCTTGAACGGAAGTATCTTGAAAGTAACACGAACATTGGTGGCAGCGAAGGTTATAATCTCATCCAGTTAAGAGAGATTAGTAAGTATGTAAGAGAAGAGCGCAGTGCCAATGCAAAAGCTAATAGCAAACTAGATTTGGAACTATTGCTACTTAGAAATGAAATGCAGGAGATAGAAAAGATCCTAAGAGATGAAATTTCCGCATTATCTTCTACTAGCACTATTCTTAGTATGTTAATTAGTAGTACTACCTCCCAAAAAGCGGATCTAACTCTGTCCTATCAAGTCTCTGCTGCCGGCTGGTCCAGTACCTATGACCTAAAGGTAAACAGTCTTTCAAAACCCGTTAATCTTTTGCATAAAGCCATAATATATCAAAATACTGGCGAGGACTGGGAAAAGGTGAAACTAGAGCTAAACACTGGTTCTATGAACGCAAACGGTCAAATTCCCGCGCTCTACCCTACCTTCCTTTATCCTTTACCAATATATGTTGACGGAATAAGAGCCGATAAGATGCCTACTGCCAGGGCTTATCACAAACTTAAACCTTCCGAAAACAGGGAAATGGATAGAGACAAGAGTGTTTCTGCCTCTTCTCAAAATACTATCTCTACTAATCTTCTTAGTCGTACCTATCTCATTGCCGAGAGAGTAAGTATTAACACCGGTAAAAGGGAAATAAATCTTTTACGTGAATTAGAGATACCAGCAATTTATGAATATCAATCCATACCCAAACTAGCTCCCTCCGCATTTCTAATCGCCAAGGTTTACGACTGGAGTAATTATAATCTTGAAGAAGGTGAAATAGCTCTCTATAATGAAGGTAATTATATTGGCAAGAGTTACCTCGACCCAAAGGTTAGTGTAGACACCTTGGCACTCTCCTTGGGGAAAGATGCCGATATTATTGTAGAAAGAGAGAAGCTTAAAGAAGAAAGTGGTAATACCTTTCTGGGTTCTAAAAAGACGGCTAAGTTTGTCTACGAGATTAAGGTACTTAATAAAAAAAACACGGGTATAAAACTCGTTTTAATCGACCAAATTCCCGTAGCCCAACACGAGGATATTAAAGTCGAAATAGCAATTGACCCACTTAAAGCTAGCAATTTAAATCAGGGGAAAATCATTTGGAAACTAAGCATACCGGCCAAAGGACAAGTTACCAAAAGACTAGAATACAAGATTAGTTATCCTAAAG
The DNA here is from genome assembly GCA_051277025.1 of Roseivirga sp. GTDB lineage: Bacteria > Bacteroidota > Bacteroidia > Flavobacteriales > Schleiferiaceae > Croceimicrobium. The sequence continues at coordinate 10,969 of JBNMPT010000007.1, forward strand.
AAATGAGGATTAATCATTAGTAGGATAGTGGGTATCCTTTTTATGTTCTTCTAAAGAGTTAAACTCAAGGAAAATTAAATCTGTTTCCGCTTTTAAAGTATGTAATACATTGGGCCATATTTTTATCAACTTTGGGCCTAACAGTTTAATCTCTTTTGTTTCTTTTGATACTACATGCCTTAATTCAAGGCTTATGCTTCCGCTTATTAACAATAAGTTTTCAGGATTCTTAGCTGCTGAAGCTCCTATATGCCAATGATTTCCGCTTATACTTCCTTTCTTACGGGTCGCTAAAAGATAGCCCTCACTGAGGATTGCGCCTAATTCATAGGTTGCTCCACTTTCATTACTAGAAAGATGTTTAAGGTCCTGTATTTCGTACATAATATCAAAGGTAAAATCTAATGTAATTCCGAGCTATTGGCTAGATTATGTCTTAATTTCGTGGCACAAAAATACATTTATGAACCTCTCAGAAATACAGGAAATTCTTAAAGATTTAGGAATCAAAGACATTAACAACGGAAGCTCCACTGGACGCAAGTCCTTTAGCTCTAGCGACAAAGTAATATCTTCCTACACCCCTGTGGATGGCAAGTTACTTGCCAAAGTAAGCGAAACCTCCGCGGAAGAATACGACCAGGTAATCCGAACCAGCCAACAGGCTTTTCTAAAATGGCGTATGGTTCCCGCTCCCCAAAGAGGAGAAATAGTACGTCAGTTTGGTTTAAAACTTCGTGAAAAAAAAGAATCGCTTGGTAAGCTAGTTTCTCTTGAAATGGGAAAATCACTGCAAGAAGGTTGGGGTGAAGTGCAGGAAATGATTGATATCTGCGACTTTGCCGTAGGTTTAAGTCGTCAACTCTACGGTTTAACCATGCACTCGGAACGTCCTCTTCACCGCATGTACGAACAATGGCACCCTCTTGGTACTGTAGGCACCATTTCTGCCTTTAATTTTCCCGTTGCTGTATGGTGCTGGAATGCATCTATTGCTTGGGTATGTGGTAATGTAAGTGTTTGGAAACCCTCCGAAAAAGTTCCATTATGTGGAATTGCTTGTCAAAACATCTTTGCTGAAGTTCTTGCTGAAAACGATTTACCTGAAGGAATTAGTAGTATTATCAATGGAGGCGTATCTACCGGCGAGTTAATGAGTAATGATAACCGGATACCTCTAATTTCTGCAACTGGATCAACCCGTATGGGCCGCGAAGTAGGTAAAACTGTTGCTGCTCGTTTCGGTAAATCTATCTTAGAATTGGGTGGAAATAATGCTATCATCATCACTGAAAATGCCGACTTGGACTCCACTTTGATGGGAGCTATTTTTGGTGCAGTAGGTACCTGTGGCCAGCGTTGTACCTCTACCCGCCGATTAATCATACACGAAAATATCTACGAAGAAGTTAAAGAAAAACTTACTGCTGCTTATGCACACTTGCGTATTGGTAGTCCTTTGGATACCAATAACCATGTCGGTCCATTAATTGACACCTTAGCGGTAGATCAGTATTTGAATTCCTTGGAAGCAATTAAAAAACAAGGTGGTCACTTACTCGTTGAAGGTGGTGTTTTAAAAGGGGCCGACTACGCTAGTGGTTGCTATGTGAAACCTTGCATTGCAGAAGTAGAAAACCACTTTGCCATTGTACAGCATGAAACCTTTGCTCCTATTTTATATCTGATGAAATATAGCAGTTTGGATGAAGCCATTGCGATGCAAAACGACGTTCCTCAGGGACTATCTTCTGCTATTATGACTACCAATATGCGTGAGAGTGAATTATTCCTTTCTGTTGCTGGTAGTGACTGCGGTATTGCCAATGTGAATATTGGTACCAGTGGTGCCGAAATTGGTGGTGCTTTTGGTGGTGAGAAAGAAACCGGTGGTGGACGCGAAAGTGGCTCTGATGCATGGAAAGCTTATATGCGCCGACAAACTACTACCATTAACTACTCCACTGAACTTCCCTTATCCCAAGGAATTAAATTCGACCTTTAATATTAAAGCCTAGTTTTTAAACAAATACGTGCCGCACTATCTGTCTATTGGAAAAAAAGACAGTGGTGCGGCTTTATTTTATTGACCTCTTAATGGACAATGTATTAAATGCAAAAGTTTGATAAATACCACTAGAGTTTATCCAATTAAAGTGTTTAACCATGCTTCTCAAGAAGTAAATAATTTCCAGTTTTCCCTAATTTGAGACTTCTCTTTTAGTCATAAGAACCACGTCCCTTGTCTAGTCTTTAAATCTTTTGATTGCTGAAGCCGCTCTTATCGCTTGTGATAACGTTTCGAAGCTTCAATGATTATTAACTTAATACATCCCCTTCTGCTCCTTCAACTGATAAAGCACTAAATCTTGTATCGTCCATACCTCGCCGAGACTACAGATAAGTCAAACAGTTAATATCGACAAGCACATCACAAACTAAAGCTCTGCAAACATTACTAACCAGTGCCAAGAATCTCATATTGTTTATTTTTGCCATCATAGCCCAAATGAAAAGGACAATAGTGATAAAGATAAAAAGGCTTTACTTAGCCTACTCCGAACTAGTTCCCTTACAATCACGAAGTATCATCGACTTTTAAAAATTACCAACAATATGACTTCCAATGTTTTAAAAGAAGACCGCATTCACGGGAGCAAATATCCTTGGGTCAATAATTTCCAGGACTACCTAGGTGAATTTGTATATGGCGGTATTGATGGCAGTGTCACCACATTTGCCGTTGTAGCGGGCTCCGCCGGCGCCGCCCTTAATAGTGAAGTAGTAATTATACTAGGTTTTGCCAACCTTATAGCCGATGGTTTTGCAATGAGTGTTGGCAGTTACCTCTCAACAAAAAGTGAGAAAGAAAATTACAACAAACATAAAAAGATTGAATATTGGGAAGTAGATAATCTTCCCGACAAAGAAAAAGAAGAAATTCGCGATATTTATCGTGCCAAAGGCTTTTCAGGTAATTTATTAGAACAAGTTGTCGATAAGATTACGGAGGACAAAGACCGTTGGGTCGACGTTATGATGAAAGAGGAGCTTGAAATGAGCGAAGAAACTAAATCACCCATCACCATGGGTGGAGTAACCTTCCTTAGCTTTTTGTTCTTTGGCTTTATTCCCCTTATTACCTACGTATTATCCTACTTTGATATCCTCGATAAAAATACCGATCTATTCTTAATCTCATCCGTAATGACCGGTCTTGTATTTATTCTTATTGGTTATTTAAAGGCGCTTGTAAACCAAATATCCACCCTTCGCAGTGTGTTTGAGACCTTATTTTTAGGTGGTACCGCAGCAGCCCTTTCTTATTTTGTTGGTAACATCTTAGAAGGAGCCTTCAATTAAACTAATAACAATCATTTTTGTTAACTATTCATGAAAATAAAGCAATTAAGCCTCACTCTAATTAATGCTCTCGCCCTAATTACGATGTTAGCATTTAACTATTTAGCGGTAAGCCTACCATTAAATGGTTTGAGTACTGGCGCTATTTCTAAGCTTTATCCCAATCTATTTGTGCCAGCAAGCTTTACTTTTTCCATTTGGGGCATTATCTATATCATGCTCATTGCTTCCGTCGTCTATCAAATTATAGCATTAGTTAAAAAAGACAAACGCGCGTTACTAGCCCAACGATTAATTGGTCTTTGGTTTGGTATCAGTAGTTTATTCAATGTAGCCTGGATATATGCTTGGCATTATAAGATGCCCCTTATATCACTCGTTATTATGATTGCTTTGCTTTTAAGCTTAATACAGATTTATCGGAATTTAGGGGTTGGTATTAGGCAAACCAAGCATAGCGAACGCTTCTTTATGCACCTTCCTTTTAGTTTATATTTAGGATGGATAAGCGTAGCTACTATTGCTAATTTCGCGGCTGTATTAGTAGAGTATAAGTGGAATGGATGGGGCGTGCCTCCTGTATTTTATACCTCGATATTGATTTTGATTGCGGGACTTTTAGCCTTGGGTTTTCTTCAATACAATGTTGACGTATTTTATGCTCTTCCGATCGCATGGGCCTGCTTCGGGATATACTACCGGCATGCTTACTTAGAAGATATGGGCCAACCCCTGATAAGCAGCAGCACCATTGCTGTAATCGCCTTGCTCGTTTTTAAATATTTCAAACTAAGATCTCAGGCTAAAACTATGCGAGCCTACTGGTAAATTTTGATTTAGTATTTTCTGCCCATGGTAAAGCCACTATAAAAGCAGTACCCTTTCCTAACTCACTTTCAACCTGCATATATCCATTGTTTTGATCTACAAATTCTTGGACTATCATCATTCCAATCCCGGTGCCTAATTCATTATTTGTTCCAGGCATTGAAAGTTGACCTTTATTATTTAAAACTCTACTCAACTGTTCGGTAGTCATTCCTAGACCAGTATCCTCAATTCTGAGTAAAGTATACTCTTCGTCCTTGCTTACATCGCTGCAAATCTTAATCGTACTTTTTTCCTCAGAAAATTTATACGCATTACTCAATATATTTCTGATAATACTTGTAAACTGAGCTTCATCTGCCCATAAGTGCAAAGATTCATCGACCTTAAAATCTAAGTATATTGATTTCTTTTTCAATAAAACCGATAACTCTAAACTCACTCGTTTCGCAATTATTTCTAAATTAAGCACCTGAGGCTTCGTTTTACTTCCTTCGAACTGAGATTTACTCCACTGTAGCAAGTTATTGACCATTGAACTAGTCTCTTCTACAGATATTTTTAATTCATGCACTATTCCTCTGCGCTCTTCAAAACTTAATATATCTTGGTCAATAAGATCTAAGACCGCTAAAATTTGATTAAAAGGTTGTCTTAAATCATGTGATAAAATTGAGAGAAGTCTATTTTTTGAAGCATTCAAACCTTTTATTTCTTCATATTTTTCCTCCAAAGTCACGAACGACTTACGTAATTCAAGCTCTTTATCTAATATATTTTGGTGAGAGTCATTTAGAGAATCATTTAAAGCTATTATCTTCTTTTGTGAGTAAAGCGACATTAAAAAGGCCACCAATACAATGCTTAATAATATACCTATACCTATTATTACCAAACTTTTAAACCTATTGTCGTTTTCCTCAGATTCTAGTCTTGACTTAATCGCTTTTGCCTCGCTCTCTGCTAAATCATTTTCAAAATTCGCTAATACCTGAGAAGCATTCACTGAATTTAGATCCCTTTTTAAATTGGCATATTCTTCAAGAAAAATATTTGCTCTTTCAAAGTTACCTGTCACTTTGTAATAAGTATAAAGCTCATGAATTACCTTTAAATCTTTTTCGAAAGGTTCAAAACCAATAACAGCTGAATCAACCTCTAACCAATACTCTTTTGCTTCTATATTATCTTTATCATAAGAGAATAATATATTCGCTAAAAGCGTTTTTGCATAAATTATCTCCGTTATTTCCTTATAATCTATTGCATAACCAAGGGCTTTACGAGCATAAATAACCGCCTGAGTTTGATTATTTTCACTTTGCGCATTAAGTGCCAAAATTTCTAGACTACCGATAAGTATTACTAACTGCTTCGTTCCTGAAGATAAGTAATATGCCTTTTTTGCATAGTAACTAGCCATCTCAAAGATTTCCTCTTCTAAATACAACCAGCCTAAATTTATATATATGTGAGGCTCCATATAATTATGACCACTTTGCTCCCTCAAAAAGGCACTTAATGATAAGTGTGAGTATACCAAAGCCTCTTCATTGCGATCTTGGCTAGATAAAATATCAGCAAGGCTATGATAATAAAATATGTCGCTTGTCTTTTTCTCCCCCCTATCGATGTCAATTTTCCGAGCCCTGTTGAGTAATTCGATAGCAGAATTATAACGACCTGAGTATTCATAGACCACACTCTTGTTATAAATTGCGGTACTTAAACCCTCTTTATGTCCTAGTACCTCAAAAAGATAAATCGATTTATCGGCATAAAATATAGCTGAATCAAGGTCATTCGAGTAAAATAATGCTAGGCCACAGACATCATATGCATAAGCCAAATTCAAAGAGTCGTTATTGGCTTTTGATTGGCTAATAAGAAGGCGAGCAGTTTTGAGGGAACTGTTAATGTCAAAGTCCAAACCCTCGAAAGCGAGTTGATATAAACTATCTAATCCGGTATCCGGTAAAGAAGCCGCTACCCCAACTTTGTTAAAGAAAGAGATAATAATGATTGCAAATATGGCAAAATACCTTTTCATTTAATATCAGCTTAATACAAAGATAATTAAATAAAAAATATAATAGTGTAATTTACTGATAATAAGGTATATCAATAATTAAACGCAATATCTAGTTGTAATCTAATTTCACGACCTACCGTAAAGCTATCCGATTCCCCAACCATAAAATCGAAGCGATCAAGTTCGTAATCGATTAATATTATATAACCCAAATTATCTTCCTTATAGGAAGCTAATAAGGAAATATCCTTTTCTATATCCTTAATCTTCAACACTCCACTAATAATAACCTGATTCCTCTTATGCGCTTTAATGGCAGTAGTTTGAAAAATAATCTTAGGATACTTTTCTTGAAAAAAGAACTGACTAGTCTCTATCAGTTGTTTATCCCGTTCTACTATACCTGTTTTGATTCCACCAACTGGCCAAATCACTGTTATGTATGAATATTCCAAATTATACGCATCAAAAACACCTTTTACCTCAGCTTCTTTAAAATAACCTTTTACTTCGCTAAAAAGCATATTTCTTGTTCCAAAGTTATAACAGCTTCTTTCCGCGTTATATTCGCTTGCTTCATACTTATGCCTATTAATAAGCCCCAAAAACTGCCCTATTCTTTTTAACACCCGTTCGTTTCTCCTTTTTTTACTATTATGTTCAATATTACAAAAATCTTAAGTGAGAAGCTCAAATGAAAATTAGTTTACTTTTTATAAAATATTAATTTTTAATGAAACACCTACTTATCCTCTCATTCATTTGTCTTTTTATGACGGGAGTCATTGGCCAAGAAAAACGTGCTAGCCCCTTGATTCATAAATCGAAAATCGTTAAAAATGTGCAAGTCACTATACAATATAGTCAAACATCGATGAGGGAACGAACTATTTTTGGTGATCTAGTTCCCTTTGATCAAGTTTGGAGAACTGGCGCAAATGAAGCTACTGTTCTTCAGTTTAATAAAAGTGTTAACCTCAATGGTAAACCCTTAAAAGCAGGAAAATACAGCCTATTTACTGTGCCAGGTGAAAAAAAATGGACCGTTATAATCAACAAAATATGGAGCCAATGGGGTTCTTATAATTATGACGAAACCAAAGATGTCTTGCGCTTTGAGGTAGAAAGTATGTACTCCGAAAAGCATGAAAAACTAAATATTGACGTAAATAGCGAAGGTCTATTTCGGTTGATGTGGGAAGAAACAGCTATCGAGTTTATCCTTGATAAATTTTAAACTTCCTTTCGTAATAATTCATAGCGTAAGATAGCGGCAACGCTAATACTGTCCTTAATTTCTCCTTTAATCACCATTTGAAAAGCTTCTTTAAAAGGTATTTTTTTCACTTGAAGTTTTTCCGATTCCTCCGGTTCAGCTTCAAACTGTTCTAAGTCAGTTGCTAAATAAACCATTGCCATTTCATCAGATACTGAATTAGACAAATGCATCTCCTGGATTAATTGCCAATTTTGAGCAACTAAACCTGTTTCTTCTTTTAATTCTCTCTTCGCACTTTCCAGAGGAGAATCTTTTAAAGGCCCCCCCCCTTCAATAATTTCCCAACTATATGCGCCCTCAAAAGGAAAACGCTCCTGGCCTACTAAAAATATCTCATCTTTATTAGTTATCGCTAGAATTCCTATCGCTAGGTTTTTAAAATGCACCTTGCCGTAAATACCTTTACCACCATTAGGAAACTCTACATTACTGTGTCTTAGTTCGATCCAAGGATTAGAATATTTTACTTCTCTGTCTAATTCCAACCATTCACCCACTAAACGTGGAAAAGTATCTTCAGTACTATTCTTCATTACTTTTTTTAACCTTTTCTTCCGCTTCTACTGCCTTATTATAGCGTCTACCATAATCTATCTTCTTGCCATTGTATTTAATCTCCTTTCCCCCTTCATATTCAATAGTTAAAATACGGGAACCATCCTTTTTAAAAAACTCCCATACCCCTTCACGGTCTCCAAACAAGTATTGCCCTCTTCGCTTAAGTCTACCATCATCAAAGTAATAAGTATGCTCTCCGTTCTCTTTGTCATTTTCATAAGACCCTTCAAAACTAAGCACCTTATCTATTAAATAATAATGACGCCATAAACCCGTTTTTAAGCCCTCAAAATAAGATCCTTCCTCCATATGGTCATTAACCTGTAAAGACCAAGGACCTTCCTTTAAACCCTCTACATACTCACCCTGTGCTATCACCGCTCCTGTGTCGTTGTATTCTATGGATTGGCCTTCCTCTAAACCATTAAAATACTCCTCAGTCCGTCTTATTTCACCGTTTTTAAAGTACCAATTCCATTCTCCATAAGCCGCACCTGAATTATAGTTTCCTTCTTGTTCCAATTTAGCGTCCTCAAAATAGTAGCGCCATTTAGCCACCTTTAAATCATCCTTGAAACTTCCTTCTGCTTTTATTTTGGGATCTCCGTAATAAAATATCCATGGGCCTTGCTTTCTACCCAATTCATCCACAATTCCCTCGGCCAACTTTTTTCCTTGATCATAAAGGATACTGCTCACTACCTCGCCATCGTCATTGTATTTGCGATGAACACCAGTTGGCTTTCCATTTTGATAAGCACCCTTGCTATTGACTTTACCGGTCTTTTGGTTAATGGTCCGTTTAATTTGCACCTTAGCTACTTCCTCAGCACCCTCCTGAAGTTCACCATTTATCCACTTTTCAATACGGATTAGATTTCCATTGGCCTGATAAAATTTCCAATAGCCATTTTTCAAGTCATTTCGATAAGGACCCTCAACTTTAAGCCCGCGGTTCTTGTGAAACACTACCCATAAACCCTGTTTCTGTTTTTGTAGATCCCAGCGATTTATGCTTTGCTTGCGTATGAGGGTAGCATTTTTATAAGTTAACACAGTTATGATTCTCTTGTCATCAGCGGCATATTCAAAGCCTGTTCCGCTCTCACTACCTTGCACAAAAGGAATTTCTTTGGCCAAGTAACCATTCGGGTAAAATATACGTGTTAGGCCCTCCAGCTTATCAGCTAAAAAAGGTTCTTCTTTCACTATTTTCCCCAATTCATATGAACGTCTTAATCCATTTTTTAAACCATACTGATAATCAATGTCAACCGTTGTCATACCGTCCCTATCGTAAAAAACCCACCGACTGTCTAGTAAAAAATTTTCTCTGTTGCCCTCTGCTTTTAGTTCTCCGTTCCGGTAATAGCTTCGCCAATAACCGTTCGGCTTGCCGTTTTCCAAAGGACCCTCACTGCTTTTAAATCCATTTTCGAAGTAGTAAATCTTGTTTTCTGCATTGCCGCTGTCATTTTGAGAAAACGAAAGTAGTGGAAAACAAAAAACTGCGACAAAGGAGATATCTCTTAATAACATATATATAGTATTCTTTATTTTAAATAAAATATGATGTTTATATTGTCTTGTTAACAAGGCTCATAAGTTTCAGGCGAAGTTCTTGCTTTTATTATCTATCCACAATTATTAACAAGATATCTTCAAACAAGATTCTTTTAACTACTTCATTCACTGCAATAAAGATAATGCTATTAACAATTGTTAGGAATGCATAATAACAACTTACTTTTGAAAAATAATTTACTGGTCACCGGTTCATAAACCACAAAGACTTGGTGGAGAAATGGAGAATAAGAATTAACAATTGATAGAGCTTCTTTATAAATTTTAAGCAATGAAAATTGTTTATCACATATGCAAGAGAAATTTGCAAGAAGCTATTAACAACCTTCATAGTTTTATGGTCGGCAATTGTTAATTGTAAAATACTCGAAGACAGACATATATTAACTTTAGAAATACTTACTAACAGATGGATATTGCAATCGGTGGAGATCACGCCAGCCCGGCTTTAAAACAGCTTATTATTGACAATTTTAGTCAAAAGGGATACGTTTTTAACAACTTTGGAACCGATGATGCGGCAAGTGTTGATTACCCAGACTTTGGTCACAAGGTTGCTAAGGCGGTGGTAAGTGGCATTGCTGAACTCGGTATTGTTATCTGCGGAAGCGGAAACGGTATTAACATGACTGTTAATAAGCATGCTGGTATTCGTTCCGCTCTTTGTTGGAATGCCGAATTAGCTTCTTTAGCACGTCAGCATAATGATGCCAACATTATTGCTCTTCCAGCACGCTTTATTAATAGCGAAGAAGCCCTTAAAATAATAGCAGCATTTTTAAGTGCGAGCTTTGAGGGAGGAAGACATCAAAATCGGGTAGAAAAAATTAATTGCTAGGAAAATACTTTATTAAAGATTCTTCAAGCGCTTCCCAATCGTCTCCTTTAAAAGACCCATTGCCTGGCAGATGTTTATAATCAGCTGAGGCGTTTTTACGTGTGCCTTCTAAAACATGAAGATACTTTAAATCTGAAATAGTGTTGAGAGGATAGTCTTTAAAGAAGACCCAAACTGCTTTGCCATTAAGCTTTTGATATTCTTCAATAAAAAAGTTAGCGTGGTAGCTTAACCAGAACATATTAGTGTATTTACCTAAAGTGAACATTTCTGGATGATCTGTTTTAACAGCATCAACCTTTATTCGGAAGGTGCTTAATGAATCCAAGTCAAACTTCTCTTTAATGTAATTGGCTCTTCCTTCGGTATAAGGTATGTCGCCGCTAGAAATACGTTCATAGCTTAGAAAAGTGCTAAATGGACTACCATTAATAAATATGGAGGTATCCGCATTATTAGTGGTCGAAATTAAGGGAACTAAATAGGAGCCCATTCCCATTCCCATAACACTAAGATTAGCTTTGTGGTTAATCTTTTTACTATTCTTCAAATGTTGGATGAGGTGATTAGCGAACTGCACATGTTGACCTTTGAAATCCAAATTTTTTCGAGGATAAAACATTAAGCCTTTAGCGGGAGCTTTATATATACAGAGTATATCATAACCATTTTTATAAATGCTTTTATAAAGATCGGTATTTTCAAAACTGACCGTATCTAAACTAGGTGGTAGAAAAACCAGAAGCTTGTTTGATACGTTCTCATGGCTCGCCAAACTATAAGGAATGGTATCCCCAATGTAAGGCTCTAAATAACCATCAAAAACAATATTGATTTTAGGCTGACAAGCCACAGAAAGTAATAAGACTGCTAATAAATGCCCTATTGTAAAGAGTTTTTGCATCTTTGCTGCATTGCCAAATCTCATAGATCTCCTCATATTTATTTTTTATTTAGTCGCCATGCTTGGGGTAGGTTTCTACTTTATGCGAAGCAACAAAGATATTGATGATTATTACGTAGGCGGTAGACAAATGAGTAGTGGCCACATCGGACTGAGTGTAGTAGCTACGGATGTGGGTGGTGGTTTTAGTATTGGCTTAGGCGGTTTAGGTTTTGCTATCGGTATATCAGGCAGTTGGATGCTCTTTACTGGCTTAATAGGCGCTTGGTTATCAGGCTATTTTTTAATACCAAAAGTTTTCAAATTAGGTAGCAAACACAAACTTTTCACCTTTCCACAGATCTTTTTTCATCTTTTTAATCCTCGAGTAGCTTATTTAGCAGCAATAGTGAGCACTATTGGTTACATAGGATTTACTGGGGCCCAAATATTGGCGGGAGCTAAATTAGCCACAGCGACCTTTCCTAGTTTAGACATTAACACCGCTGTATTTATTATGGGTTTAACCGCTGTTATTTATACTGTTTTTGGCGGTTTAAAAGCAGTAATTTATACCGATACCGTTCAGTGGATAATATTAATGGGCGGTTTGATTTTTATAGGGATACCGATGTCTTATTTTGCGATAGGCGGTTATGACTCTATTGTTGCTACCGTACCAGCATCATTTTTAAGCTTAGGTGCAATAGAGCCGGTCCAGATTATAAACTGGGCGATAACCATCATTCCTATTTGGTTTATTGGTATGACTCTTTATCAACGTATCTATGCTTGTCGCGATGAGAAAACGGCGAAAAAAGCGTGGTTTATCGCGGGTATATTGGAGTGGCCAATAATGGCTTTTATGGGCGTTTTATTGGGGCTCTTTGCTAAAGTTGCCTTAGACCAAGGTCTCTTTGCAGACCTAGCCATTGACACCAGCGGTGATTTTGATCCCGAAATGGGACTGCCCATTTTATTGCGAACTATTTTACCAGTCGGTTTGATGGGATTAATGATGTCCGCTTATTTTTCCGCAATAATGAGTACGGCTGATAGCTGTCTAATGGCAGCCTCTGGTAATTTATTAAGTGATATTATCAGTAAGCACTGGGATATTCCTAATCATAAGTTATTGCGCTATTCTCATTATACTACTTTCTTTATTGGCATCTTGGCTCTAGCACTAGCTAGCCAAATGACAGAAGTATTAGGCCTGATGTTAGTATCTTATTCCTTTATGGTTTCCGGCTTATTTGTACCGCTGATAGTGGCACTATTTTTTAAAAAGCAAAACAGTATCGCTGCTTGGTGGTCCATTTTAATAGGCGGGTCAACCACCTTAATTTTAGAGGTTTTTAAAAACCTAGAACTTTTGGAATTACCTTTAGGTTTAGATGCTAATCTGTTTGGAATTAGTGCTTCACTGATTAGTTACTTATTAATTGCTAAATACTCAAAAGCATGAATTACATTATTATAGAGGGCTCTGCAGGCCCACATTCCGAATTTCCGCAAGATAAAATTTCCGCATTTCTTTTTAATCATCTGGAAAAATATGGCGATCCTTTAGAGGAAATAGCGGCTTGTTTAGACTATGTATTCCATCCCGACAAGGGTGGTTTTGTAGCTATTGCTCATGATGATGATAGTGAGATTCACGGTGCAGTAATTATTAATAATACCGGTATGTCAGGTTATATACCAGAAAACATATTGGTTTATATAGCAGTAAACGCTGCTCTGCGGGGACAAGGTTTAGGACAGAATCTTATGCAAATGGCCTTAGAAAATGCCGTAGGTAACGTTGCGCTTCATGTAGAAGCTGATAACCCTGCTAAGCGTCTTTACGAGCGATTAGGCTTTACTAATAAATACTTAGAAATGCGTTACACTAAATCATAGAGATGTTTGATTTAGTTTCTTTTAGAAAGCATCTTCATCAAAACCCAGAACTTTCAGGGGTCGAATATGAAACTCAGAAACACTTAATATATCATCTAGAAAAGCTACAATTAAGTTACACGAAAGTGGCTAATACTGGTTTATTAGTAAGCTTTAAAGGCAAAGAGGGGGGGAAATCCTTATTAATTCGTGCCGACATTGACGCTTTACCTATTCAGGAAGACACCCAAATAAATTACGCTTCCAAAAATAGAGGAGTTTCTCATAAATGTGGGCATGATGGGCATGCTACTATGCTGATGGCTTTGGTTTATCATTTTTCTAAGGAGCCTATAAAGCAAGGATATTTACACCTTCTTTTTCAGCCTGCGGAAGAAGATGGTAAGGGAGCTGCCGCTGTTTTAAATGATCCTAAATTTAAGGCGATACATTATGATAGAGCTTATGCTTTTCACAATATACCCGGTTTTAAACTAGGAGAAGTATTTTGGCGCGATGGTAATTTTACCGCCGGCGTACGTAGTCTTATTTTTAGTTTTAAAGGTCACTCGGCACATGCCGCCGAACCAGAGAAAGCAGTTAGTCCTCAGGCCCTTCTGGCGAAAGCTATGCAGTGTTTAGAAAAGTTGGCCAATCCTCTTTGGGGAAAAGAAGACTTTAGTCAGATAAGCTTAGTGCACGTAAACATGGGAGAGCGAGCATATGGAATTGCTCCGGGTAAGGGCGAATTACACTATACTATTCGCGCTTGGCAAGGGCAAGTTTTGGATGAGCTAGAAGTGAAGATGCACCAACAATTAAGTGAGTGGGCAATAGCCGACAATTTGCAAATTGAAAAAGAGAGTTTACAAGAATTTTGGCCCAATTATAATTCAGCTGCGGCTAATAAGGTTTTAGTCGCTTGCGCAGATGAGCAGGGAATAGGGCATCATCAATTAAAAGAAGCTTTTAGATGGGGAGAAGATTTTGGCCTCTTTCTGAAAGATAAAGAGGGGGCATTATTTGGTATCGGCGCAGGAGAGGAACATTTAGTGCTGCATCACCCAGATTATGATTTTCCGGACACCATATTAAAGCCCACAATTAAATTATTTAAGACTATAATCCTCAAATATTTAAATGGATAATACTAACTTCATAGAAATTAGTGAATCAGCTTTTAAGAACAATGTCGATTATATAAATAAACGTCTTAATCCTGGTACCATATTCTCGCATGTAGTAAAAGGCAATGCTTATGGCCATGGTATTGAAGAATACGTTCCAATGGCGGCGCGCAATGGTGCGCAACATTTTTCTGTATTTGATGCTCATGAGGCTTTTCGGGTACGAAAAGTGGCAGCCAATGTGGATGTTATGATAATGGGTATGATTACGGAAAGTCAGTTAGAGTGGGCGATTGAGAATGAAGTTAGTTTTTATATATTCGATGAACTTCGTTTGGCTAAAGCAATTGAATGGGCCAAAAAAATAGGTAAAAAAGCTTTAATTCACTTGGAGATTGAAACGGGTATGAACCGTTCCGGTTTAGAAGAGTTATCTTGGGACCCAATCTGTAAATTACTCCGCAA
>JBNMPT010000008.1:0-25500 GCA_051277025.1 Roseivirga sp.
TTGCGATACTGTTTAACACTGGTACTGTCAATTAGCGCCGCCGACTCATTATCATTTTGAATCTTATAATAATTCAAACGAGAATCGCGCAAAGCGAAAATTTCTGTCGCCACATTGGTTAACACTGGACTGCTAGACAAACTTTGGTGACGTTCGATTATAGTCACTTCAGCATTTTCCTCAACTACTACCAGGTTACGCGGCTGTGTCATCAGCTCTTGACCATGATCGGAAGTAATAAAAAGAAGCTCTACCGGCTTATCGGCCGTAACATTCTTTTTGATGCGAATAAATGCACCCTCCTTGGCGAAGGCAGTATTAACCGATGCCAAATGCTCATCTTTAGGCAGAGCTTTAGCGAAATACTGATCGCTAACATCTTTATACCTTGCCAGCATATTACTGAAAGTACAAACATCAAAGCCTTGGTGAGTAGTTTCACTTAACCAAGAACTGTAAACACCATCTACAAAAACCAATTTATAGGTATCTTGATCGCTTAAGAAAAAGCTTTTAATATCCTTAAAATCTACGGCTGCATCTTCATTTGGGAAAATACGATAGTCGTGTTTTAAAATCGGTTTGAGATTCGTATAGCGCCATTCTTCATGACGTTTGCTTGGGAAACCCATTTGCAAAAAGCGCTGAAAAGCCTCGCGGCGATGAGCGTGTACTGAGCTTTGGGCCTGACCGTTCAATTCGTTTTCAAAAACGAGAAATGACGATTCTAATTTATCTTTTAATGCGTCCATTTAAAATCAATCTTTATAAATTCGACTTAAATCGCTGCCTCTTCCTTCAACCAATCGTAACCTTTCGACTCTAGCTCAAGAGCAAGGCTCTTATCCCCTGTCTTAACAATTTTACCTTGGTGCAGTACGTGCACAAAATCGGGCGTTATGTAGTCTAATAGTCTTTGATAGTGAGTAATTATGATAATCGCATTTTTTTCACTTTTCAGTTTATTAATACCATTAGCAACGATGCGCAAGGCATCGATATCCAGACCGGAATCTGTTTCATCAAGGATCGCTAGTTTAGGATCCAACATGGCCATTTGAAAAATCTCATTACGCTTTTTCTCACCTCCAGAAAAACCAGCGTTTAAGGAACGGCTTAAAAAGGCGCTATCAATTTCCAAGAGACTCATTTTCTCACGCATCATCTTAAGCATGATATTTGCCGGCATCGGTTCTTCACCGCGGGCTTTCCGTATCTCGCTTATTGCCGTTTTTACAAAGTTGGTTACCGTTACACCGGGTATTTCCACCGGGTACTGGAAAGACAAGAAAATACCTTTATGTGCTCTTTCTTCCGCACTTAAGTTACTTAAATCCTCACCTTCGTAATCAATATGACCACCGGTTACTTCATATTCTTCCCGACCAGCAATAACAGAAGATAAGGTACTTTTACCAGAGCCATTTGGCCCCATAATCGCATGAATCTCGCCTGGGTTAACTTCTAAATTAATTCCTTTTAAAATCTCTTTATCTCCGATATTCGCGTGAAGATTATTTATTTTTAACATAATTTTTTTTCTACAATTCTTAACCTACTGAACCCTCAAGACTAATAGCGAGAAGCTTTTGTGCCTCAACCGCAAACTCCATGGGTAACTGATTTAATACATCTTTACAATAACCGTTAACAATTAAGGCTATCGCTTCCTCTTCGCCAATACCTCTTTGCTTACAGTAAAATATTTGATCTTCACCAATCTTACTGGTAGTAGCCTCGTGCTCTACCTTGGCGCTTTTATTCTGCGTTTCTATGTAAGGAAAAGTGTGTGAACCACAGCTACTGCCCATTAAAAGAGAATCGCACTGCGAAAAGTTTCTAGCGTTTTCAGCACGTGGACCAATTTTCACTAAACCACGATAGCTACCATTACTCTTCCCTGCGCAAATACCTTTACTAATAATGGTGCTTTTAGTATTCTTGCCCAGGTGAATCATTTTTGTACCGGTATCTGCCTGCTGATAATTATTCGTTACCGCAACCGAGTAAAATTCGCCTACCGAATTTTCACCCTTAAGAATACAAGAAGGGTATTTCCAAGTTACCGCCGAACCAGTTTCCACTTGAGTCCAAGAAATTTTAGCATTACGCTCGCAAATTCCACGTTTCGTAACGAAGTTAAAAACTCCCCCTACGCCCTCTTTGTTTCCAGGGTACCAATTTTGAACAGTAGAGTATTTAATTTCTGCGTCATCTAAGGCAACCAGCTCTACCACCGCCGCATGCAATTGATTTTCATCGCGCATCGGTGCCGTACAACCCTCCAGGTAAGATACATAACTGCTCTCATCAGCAATGATAAGGGTGCGTTCAAACTGACCGGTACCCGCCTCATTAATTCGGAAATAAGTGCTTAGCTCCATCGGACAGCGCACTCCTTTGGGAATATAACAAAAGCTACCATCCGTAAATACCGCTGAATTTAAAGCAGCATAATAATTATCAGTCTTGGGAATAACTGTCCCTAAGTACTTTTTTATCAGTTCTGGATAATCTTTTATTGCATCAGACATAGAGCAAAAAATGATCCCTATCTCTCCTAGAGTTTCACGAAAAGTAGTTTTCACCGAAATGGAGTCAACTACTACATCCATCGCAACCCCACTAAGACGTTTTTGCTCGTCTAAGGAAATCCCTAATTTCTCAAAGGTCTTCAATAGCTCAGGATCCACCTCATCAAGGCTTTCTAGTTCTACTTTCTTTTTCGGTGCCGAATAAAAAGAAATCGCTTGCAAGTCAGGCTTAGGATAAGTAACATTTGCCCAATCTGGCTCGGTCATCTTTAAAAAATGCTGGTAGGCATCTAAACGCCATTCCGTCATCCATGCTGGCTCCCCTTTTTTGGAGGAAATGATGCGTATCACATCTTCATTTAAGCCGGGAGGCACTTTATCCGATTCAATATCGGTATAAAAGCCATATTTATATTCCGAAGCCGTAACTTCATCTAGGTAACTCTCTTCTGTTTTCATAATGAGATTTAAGTATTAAACCGCGAAGCTTTCGCCGCAACCACAGGTGCGCGAAGCGTTAGGGTTATTAAAAGCGAAGCCTTTGCCATTAAGGCCGCCGCTGTATTCGAGGGTAGTGCCAATAAGATAGAGAAAACTCTTTTTATCGATTAAGATTTTAACCTCCTGATCTTCAAAAAGTTTATCGCTTTCCTGTCTATCCGAGTCAAAATCAAGATTGTAAGACAGGCCGCTACAGCCGCCACTATCTACTCCTACCCGTATGTATGTATCTGCTAATGCCTTTCCGCTTTCTTTTAGAAGACTCTCAAGGCGCACTTTTGCCGATTCTGAAACCTTTATCATGAGCTATTTAGATTTAGTCTAATTAATGCAAAGGTAAGCAATAGCCTTTCTTCACAAAATAGAGAGAAGCATTATTCTCATAGTTATCCAAGATGTGAATCTATCCGTATCAACGCGCTACCAAAGGGGGGCTTCCCCTTGCTTAAATTCTCTTTTCGAAGCTAATAACTAGGCCATTTCGCTCGTTCTTTTTTAATCTCCTCTCAACTTTGATGAAATAAGTCTGGCAAGCGGCGATTGACCTGCTTAGGCGACATTTACATTCATTCTTTCTACCCACCCGAGTACGGCCTTAAATTGGAGAATTAGGTTTACCATAGCAAGAAAAGAGCTGGCTATTATTTACCATTGCCGGCTGCCAAAATAAAAAGAGAAGACGAAATATTTTAGGCCTCAATCTAAGCTCCAAAAGGATTTACAACTTGAAACCTAAAGACGTGTGCAGAGCTAAGGCCGATGCTTAAAAAGTAAGTGGACGGAGAAAAATAATCTCCTCTTAACCTTAAGAAAGCTAATTTGCAGCTTCTAATTAATCAGCTTATGCGCCATTTTTTATTACTAGGTCTCCTACTAAGCTTTTCTTTAAAGGCTCAACTAAATGACCTGATAATTACCGAATATGTAGACTGGAACCCCGGAGCTGGTTGGGCCATAAAAATCTACAATCCCACCAATAGCAATATCAACCTAAGCAATTATTATGTGCAGGTCTATAACGGCAATAATAACTCTGCCAGCAGTAGCGATCAACTTAGCGGCAATTTAGCCCCAGGCACGGCCACCATTATAAGCAACGCTAATAATACACAAGCTAGTAGCGACTTTCAGGCCTGCTCTAGCAATCAATCGTTTAGTTCCAATGGTGTAAATGACGATGACTGCATTGCCCTTACCCTGGGTTCCGGAAATAATTTTATCGACATGATTGGCTTGCACGGAACGGCTGTAAAAAGTCAGGTAGATGGGGTTTCTCGCGCCTTAAAATGGAATAAAATAACCCGGGAAAATGGCAACTGCATTCGCTATACTTCTACCAATGGCAGCGCCAATAATAGTTGGCCCAGCAATGCCAGCACCAACATGACAGGCTTTATTGTTTCCGCACCCACTTGCCTTAGCCCCGGGAACAGCTATAGTCCTTATACAAGCGGCACTAACAGTAATCTTAGCATTTGCCAAGGCGATAGTATTTTAATCAATGGTCGTTGGGAAAATCAAGCAGGCACTTATAACGATACTCTTTCCCTACTTAGCGGTTGCTTTATTATCAATTCCATATCCCTGACTTATAAAGCAAGTCCTACCGCTAGTCGAAACTATATTATCTGCCCTGCCGACTCTATCTTAATAAACAATCTGTACTTTCCTGCCGATACAAGTTTTAGTTTTCTAATCGCCTCCCTCTCCGCTTGTGATTCATTAATTACCATAACCATAGAAAGCGACACTATTAAAGGACAGTTTAGCTATGATTACCTGGGCGAGGATTCTACCGCAATCGTCTTTACTAATCAAAATTTTGGCTACAATGCCCAATGGCATTTTGGTGATGGCCAAACTAATAATAGCAACGATAGCTTAATTAGTCATTCCTATCTCGCAGCAGGGCAATATGAAGTAACACTTATACTTAGCAATAGCCGTGGCTGCCAGAATACGATTAGAAAATGGATTTACATTCCTGCGAATGATTTTGACGTGACTTTGATTTTACCCAATATTTTCAGCCCTAATGGAGATGGAATTAATGACCTCTTTTATCTTAATAATACTGAAAACCTTAGCGATTTAACCTTTACCATCGTTAATCGTTATGGCCAAGTTTTAGCCCTAAAAAACGCTCCCCCCTACACTTGGGACGGAAAGCACCAAGGACAAGACTGCCCCAATGGCACCTATTTTTACAGCGTCTATTACCAAGGTAAAGAACAAAGACAAACGCTTACTATTAGCCGATAATAGCGTCCTTTACGAAGCCTTGTAGAGCTAATCATTCGATTGTAAATCCTTGCAAGAAGCCCAATCAAAATAAGCTTAAATGGCTACTTTTGCAGAATGGCAGAAGAAAGAGAAGAAGAGTTCACCAGCTTAGAAGAAATCGGAGAATTTGGCTTAATAAAAAGGCTTACCCAAAATTTTCCCTTAACCCAATCCTCTAGCATCAAAGGTATCGGAGACGATGCTGCGATTTTAGAATTCCTCAGTGGCCGGGTTCTAATTAGCACGGACATGTTAGTGGAAGGAGTGCACTTTGACCTCAGCTATGTACCACCGCAACATTTAGGTTACAAAGCAGTGGCGGTAAATCTCTCCGACATATATGCTATGAATGGTCGTCCTACTCAAATTACGGTAAACTTGGCCATAAGCAGTCGTTTTGGGATTGAATATCTCGACAAAATTTATGATGGTATTCGCAAGGCCTGTGAAGTATACGAGGTAGACCTAGTTGGCGGTGACACCACCTCCTCCTACTCTGGCTTAACCATTAGCATTACCGCTATTGGTGAAGTAGAAGAAGGGAAAGAAGTTTTACGCTCTGGCGCAAAAGACACAGACTTGGTAGTAGTAAGTGGTGACTTGGGAGCAGCCTACATGGGACTGCAGATATTAGAGCGTGAAAAACGTGTCTTCAAAGCAAATCCCGATATTCAGCCAGAACTAGGCGGCAATGAATATGTCTTGGAGCGTCAGCTAAAACCTGAGGCACGCAAAGACATTCCCGAGCTATTGCAAAAACTAGGCGTTAAACCCACGGCAATGATTGATATTTCCGATGGGCTTAGTTCTGAAGCCTTACATCTCTGTGAAAGTTCAAAGCTAGGTATTCAACTATATGAAGATAAAATACCTATTGACCCTGCGGTTCTTAAATTATGCGAAGAATTTAAGCTTAGTGCCACTACCATCGCTTTAAACGGTGGTGAGGATTATGAGCTACTTTTTACTATTCCTCTTGAAGATCACGATAAGATTAAAGGCAATCCGCATTTAACCGTAATTGGTCATATGATTAGCGATACCAAAGAGCGGAACTTAGTAAGCCGCGACGGTAAATTCTTTCCTCTAAGCGCACAGGGATGGAACTCTTTCGAAAAGGAATAATAAAGTTTGAAGATTAAAGATTTTGGGCGCTTCATTAGCATAATCCCCTAAAAGTCACTTTTTAAACGAACAGACACTTAACTGGTCTGATTAGCATATTAACTGTCTGAAAGCAAATTAGATAACAATATTTTTCTTCCCGTTTGATTCTTGGTACATTTTCCCTCGACCTCCAAAAAATAGGGCATTCTACGTATTTCCTAAAATTACGAGATGCTTTAAGTTTGCGAAATTAAGAGGGTAGATCATTAACCATCGCACTAGATAATTGGAAATTGCCCCCTCTGTTTCGCAAAGCTATGGGGGCGATTTTTTTCAAGCCTTGGCTAAAAATTGCTTTATTCCTCCAAAGAGTTCTGGGAAATTCTCCACGTGACTCATATGACCTTCACTTAAGACTAAGGATTCTACCGATTCATGAAAAAACTGCTCTTCTAGCTGCTCCCAAGCGAGAACGGGATCTTTTTTAGAAGCCACAAAAAGTATGGGGTAGGGGGCAAAATTAAGTATTACCTCGCGGTCTATTCTGTTTTTCATACCCTCCAGCGCCGCCACTATTCCTTGGGCCGAAGTGGCGAGAGCTTCCCCTTTGATTTGCTTTACCTTTTCACTAAACTTTTTCCTGCTTAACGGTCTAAATAGCATTGGTATAGAATTGCGCACATAAGACTTAGGATTGCGCTTTACCAGCGCTATGGCCCGATTACGATTGTATTTACGTTTTTCGCTATCCGCCCTAGCGGTAGAGTTCATTAAAACCAAGCCCTTCAATAAATCAGGATATCTTTCGGATAAAGCTAAAGCTACGTAGCCTCCCATCGAGTGCCCTATTACTACCGCCCGCCGTATTTTCAAGTGATCAAGCAGAGTCTTTACCACTTCTGCCATTTCCTCCATACTGTGCACATAGGCCAAGTTCTCACTATCACCATGGCCAGGTAAATCGAGAGCAATGCAACGGTACTTCCTCGGCAAAGCTTCTATTAATGGTGACCACATTTTACGGTTCTCCAAAAAGCCATGCAGAAAAACCACTGCTATACCCTGACCAGAGTCAAAGGCTCTAAACTTGCTATTCTTGTAGCTAAACTCTAAATCTTGCAAGAAAATAATTTTGACAAATTTACACAGAGTGGATTAAATAAAAACCGCCTTAATCATAAGACTAAGGCGGTTCTAGATTTGCGGATAGCCTTGTTTTAGCTATTCATATATTCTTCAATCTCACCTATCTCTTTGGGAATACCGCGGGTCAGGTTTATGTTTTCCTTTTCACCAAGAATAATATCATCTTCAATGCGAATGCCAATACCTTCTTCGGGAATGTAAATACCTGGCTCACAGGTAAAGGCATTACCCACCTCCATTTTCGCATCCCAGTGACCAACATCATGCACATCCAATCCAATATAATGAGAGGTTCCGTGCATAAAATACTTTTTATAAGCAGGCCAATTCGGATCTTGATTTTTCACGTCTGTGTTATCAATCAAGCCCAATTGCAATAATTCAGCGGTCATTAAATCACCTACTTCTTTATGGTATGCGTGTAACTGATTTCCAGGGCGCAATAAATCTAAAGAAGTTTTTTGCACGCGCAGAACCGCATTATAAACATCTGCTTGGCGCTTAGTAAATTTTCCGTTTACAGGAAAACAACGCGTCACGTCGCTGGCATAATTTGCATACCAGTTTCCGCAGTCAAAAAGCACTAAATCGCCATCGATACAAGGCCGGTTATTCTCTATATAATGCAAGACACAAGCACTGGCCCCGCTAGCAATAATGGGAGTATAGCTAAAGTCCGTCGCACCATTGCGCTTGTATTCGTGGATAAACTCAGCTTCTAATTCATACTCCATTACCCCAGGCTTCAGGTATTTGAGTATCCTCAAGAAAGCCTTTGTATTAATGTCTGAAGACTTCTGCATTAAATCCGCTTCAATGGGCGACTTGATTGCCCTTAAAGTGTGCATAATAGGCGCTGCACGTTCGTATTCCTGCAGTGGGAATTTCTCCATAATCATCTTGCGGAAGCGCTCATCGCGTGTTTCCACGGGCGAAGCAGCACGCAAATGCTCGTTAGAATTTAAATACACCGACTTGGCTTGGCAAATTACTTCGCGCAAAATCTTATCAAAATCACTTAACCAGTAAACCGTTTCTACGCCACTTACTGCGGTTGCTTGCTCCTTGTTTAGCTTCGCTCCTTCCCAGCGAGCAATTTGATCGTTTGTTTCTACTAAGAACAAAATTTCTTTATGACGAGGATTAAAAGCCGTGGGGAAGACCACCAAAATGCTTTCCTCTTGGTCTACGCCAGAAAGGTAAAATAAATCACGGTTTTGCACGAAAGGCAAAGTGCCATCGGAATTGGTTGGCATTATATCATTGGCATTGAAAATGGCCATCGCCCCTGCGGGCAAATGCGCCTCCAAACGCTTACGGTTTTCTATAAACAGTTTAGAATCAATTCTATCGTATCTCATACTAAATATTTAATGTCCCGCAAAGGTAACAAGTTAGCCAGCGTGCACAATTTCTCCACCTAGTCTATTCTTGTAATCATTCTAAATAAAAATAGGCGTTGGCATGTCCCTTCTACTTGTTAAATTTGCGAAAACACAGAACACAGCAAAAAAATATGGGAAACTCAGGGATTTTAGGCTCCTCCATCGCTAAAAAGTATTGGATGTCGCTTACAGGATTGTTCTTAATATCCTTTTTAATAGTTCACTTAATAGGTAATTTACAACTGCTCAATCTTAACGTTGAAGGACAGGAACAATTTAATGCCTATGCGAAATTCATGACTACTTTTCCTCTGATTAAATTCATGAGTTACTTTTTATATGCCAGCATTTTGTTTCATGCGGTAGACGGGATTTACCTAGCCATACAAAACCGCAAAGCGCGCCCAGAGACTTATAAAAGCTGGAAACCCAACCGCAACTCGATTTGGGCTTCTCGTAATATGGGCCTTTTAGGCACCATAATTTTATCCTTCATCATTTTACATATGAGTCAGTTTTGGTACACCATGCATTGGGGAGAAATAGGAGCTGATAGCGCAGGAAACAAAGATCTTGCTACCGTTGTTATACAAACCTACCAAGATGGAGTTTCTGGTTTAATTATGGTTTCACTTTATGTTATTGCCATGGCGGCCGTAGCCTTTCATTTGTACCATGGTTTTCAAAGCGCCTTCCAAACCTTAGGCATCAACCACAGTCGTTACACTCCTATCATCAGAAAGGTAGGAGCAGCATTTTCGATTATTGTGCCCTTGGCATACGCGATTATTCCGGTATTTATATTAATGGCAAAAAATTAAACGACAGATTATGAAGTTAGATTCACGTATTCCCGAAGGCCAGTTAGAAAAGAAATGGCAGAATCATAAGGCGAATATCCGTCTTGTTAATCCTGCCAACAAAAGAAATATCGACGTAATCATTATCGGAACCGGCTTAGCGGGAAGTTCCGCTGCGGCCTCCCTTGCAGAGATGGGCTATAATGTTAAGGCTTTTTGTTTTCAAGATTCTCCCCGTCGCGCTCACTCGATTGCCGCACAGGGAGGAATCAATGCCGCTAAAAACTACCAAAATGATGGCGATTCTGTTTATCGCCTTTTCTACGATACCATTAAAGGGGGCGATTACCGCTCGCGGGAAGCCAATGTTTACCGCCTTGCGGAAGTATCGGCCAACATTATCGACCAAGCGGTGGCACAGGGCGTTCCTTTTGCCCGCGAATACGGGGGCAGCCTTGATAACCGCTCTTTTGGTGGTGTTCAGGTAAGCCGAACTTTTTATGCTAAAGGACAAACCGGACAGCAATTACTTTTAGGTGCATATTCCGCTCTAAGCCGTCAAATTTCCAAAGGCAAGGTTAAACTGTACAACCGTCACGAAATGTTAGACGTAGTTACCGTAGATGGCAAAGCCCGCGGTATTATTGCTAAAAACCTTGTAACTGGCAAGGTCGAGCGCTTTGGTGCACATGCCGTAGTTATTGCATCAGGTGGTTATGGTAATGTGTTTTTCCTTTCTACCAATGCTATGGGCTCTAACGGCTCTGCTGCTTGGAAGGCCCACAAAAAAGGCGCTGCCTTCTCTAACCCTTGTTTCACCCAAATTCACCCCACTTGTATCCCTGTTTCTGGTTCACATCAATCTAAGCTTACGCTGATGAGTGAATCACTAAGAAATGACGGTAGAATATGGGTCCCTAAAGATCTTAAAGATGCCGAAGCTATTCGCGAAGGCAAGTTAAAAGCCACTGATCTTAGCGAAGAAAGAAGAGATTATTACCTCGAACGTCGTTACCCATCTTTTGGTAACCTTGTTCCTCGTGATGTTGCTTCACGTGCCGCTAAGGAGCGTTGCGATGAGGGCTTTGGAGTAAATAAAACGGGCGAGGCCGTCTACCTAGACTTTACAGCAGCGATTGAACGCTACGGTAAAACAGAAGCTACTATTAACGGTATTGACCATCCCAGTGACGATAAAATTAAGGAGTTAGGAACCAAAGTGGTGGAAGCCAAATACGGTAACCTCTTTGCCATGTACGAGAAAATCGTAGATGAAAATCCTTACCAAACTCCGATGATGATTTACCCCGCAGTTCATTACACTATGGGTGGCCTATGGGTAGATTATAATTTAATGACCAATGTACCCGGTTTATTTGCTTTAGGTGAAGCTAACTTCTCCGATCACGGTGCCAACCGCTTAGGTGCTTCGGCCCTAATGCAGGGTTTAGCGGATGGTTATTTCGTAATCCCTTATACTATTGGCGATTACCTTTCGGAAGAAATTAGAACGGGAGAAATTGATATCACCCACCCAGCTTTTGCTACGGCAGAAGCGGAGGTAAATGATTCCATCGATAAACTACTTACTAAAACTACCAAAAAGCATTCGGTAGATCATTATCACCGTGCCCTCGGTAAAATTATGTGGGACAAATGTGGTATGGCCCGTAATGCCCAAGGTTTACTCGAAGCAATTAAAGACATTAGTGCTTTAAGAGCAGAGTTCTGGGCCAGTGTTTCTGTGCCAGGCACCAAAAATGAAATGAATCCTGAGTTGGATAAAGCCATGCGCGTGGCCGACTTTATGGAATTAGGCGAGTTAATGTGTAAAGATGCACTGGAACGAGAGGAATCTTGTGGTGGTCACTTTAGAGAAGAGTATCAAACCGAAGAAGGTGAAGCTTTACGTCGCGACGAAGAGTTTGCTTTTGTTAGTTCTTGGCAATACACGGGTAATCCCAGTGAAGCCGAATTGATTAAGGAAGATTTGATATTCGAAAATGTTGAATTGAAAACACGCAGCTACAAATAGAATCGGCCCGAGGCCTTAAAAAATTAGAAGCATGGATTTAAAATTAAAAGTTTGGCGTCAAGCTAATAACAAAAGCAAAGGAAGTTTAAAAGACTATCAGGTAAAGAATGTAAGCGGCGACAGCTCTTTCTTAGAAATGATGGATCAATTAAACGAAGAGTTAATATACAAAGGCGATGAACCCGTGGCCTTTGATCACGACTGCCGCGAGGGCATTTGCGGTATGTGTTCGATGCATATTAATGGGGAACCACACGGTCCCGAAACTGGCACTACTACTTGCCAGTTACACATGCGTAAATTTAAAGATGGCGATACTATTTATGTGGAGCCATTCCGCGCCAAAGCATTCCCAGTACTAAAGGATTTAGCGGTAGACCGCTCTGCCTTTGACCGTATTATTCAATCGGGAGGTTTCGTATCGGTAAACACCTCGGGAAACACCCTCGATGCCAATGCCATTCCAGTGCCCAAGTCTGACGCAGATGCAGCCTTTAACTCCGCTACCTGTATTGGTTGTGGTGGTTGTGTGGCGGCTTGTCCTAATGCATCGGCAATGCTATTTGTTTCTGCAAAAGTTTCTCAGCTATCCCTTCTACCGCAAGGTAAAGTAGAATCTAAAGAGCGTGTAGTAAGCATGGTTAACCAAATGGATTTAGAAGGTTTTGGTAACTGCTCTAATGTAGGTGCTTGCGCGGAAGAGTGTCCAGTGAATATTTCTTTGGAAAACATCGCTCGCTTAAACCGTGAGTACTTAGGCGCTAGTCTTATCGCTAATAAATAATTTGAATTGCATTCACCGTGAACCCTGCTTTAATCGGCAGGGTTTTTTTGGTTAGTTCTGTCGCCTCTTAGTGGCCTAACACACGCATTAATAGGAGAGTTTTAAGCTGTTTTCTGTAAAATCGAAAAACTCAGGTTAAGAGCAAAGCAGCCGCATTGAGATTGATCAGAATCGTCTACCTAATCCGTTTTTCTGCTTTAATGGCCCTGCCCAAAACAACCTTTTCAGTGGCCTTTTCAGAAAACTCAAAAACTCAAAGGCCAGCTTTTGGCTAGCCTGATAATCAAGTGAAGATTCTCAGTAGATTTTGCCCTTAATAGCACTGAGTCGATGGTTGAGAGATTTATTTAAAAATCCTCCATTCTCTATTATTCCAGTTTGCATTTTTGCTCTAGCAAAGGTCAGCCGCAAAGCCTAATTTACCTGAAAACTGCGGCGAAGAAAACAGCTGCTAATCCTCCCAAGGGCTTAACGCTTTTAACCAGAACCGAATAGAGAAGCTTTATTTTTAACCTGAGTTCAATCGGCTAGATTTCATTTTTCAAATACTAAGTCCTCGCTTTTTGCAGTTTATACATTCTTTAGCTTTCACTCTCAATAATTACAAGCATTAATATGTACTTTTGTGAATTAAAGATCTTAACTTTTGTCTGAAGCCCTAGTCGTAATACCTACCTATAATGAGAAGGAAAATATCGAGCGAATTATTCGCACGGTTTTCTCTCTGCACTCCGACTATCATGTTTTAATTGTAGATGACAAATCTCCTGATGGAACTCAGGAGATCGTGAAGCATTTACAAGGAGAATATGAGCATAAGCTTTTTCTGCTTGGTCGTGAAGGAAAGCAAGGCTTGGGTACCGCTTATCTAGCGGGTTTTTCTTGGGCCTTAGAAAGAAATTATCAGTTTATCTTTGAGATGGACGCAGATTTTTCTCATGACCCTAAAGATTTAGAGCATCTCTATCACACTTGTAAAGAAGAAAAGTATGGCATGGCCATTGGTTCCCGCTATGTAACAGGCGTTAACGTGGTAAATTGGCCGATGAGTCGTGTACTATTAAGCTATTTTGCATCGCGTTATGTGCGCATCATTTTAAGCATCCCTGTTGAAGATACGACCGCTGGTTTTGTTTGCTTCCGCAGAGAAGTGCTCGAAAAGATGAATTTCAAGAAGATCCGTTTTGTAGGCTATGCCTTTCAAATAGAAATGAAGTTTATTACTCATAAATTAGGATTTAAAATAAAGGAAGTCCCGGTTATTTTTACCGATCGCACCTTGGGAACCTCCAAGATGAGCTCTGGCATTATAAACGAGGCCGTTTTTGGTGTACTTAAATTAAAACTGCGCAGCCTTTTAAAACGCCACCAGTAACCTCTGCATTGACCCATGAAAAGGAAAATTTTAATAAAGAATGCCCGCCTAGTAAATGAGGGGCAGACTACTGAAAGTGACATATACATTGAGGAAGGACGTATTATTACGATCGCCCCTAACCTCAGTCAGCGCGATAGTGATACCCAAATAATTGATGCGGCCGGAAGCTACGTATTACCTGGGATTATAGATGACCAAGTTCACTTTCGTGAGCCGGGATTAACCCATAAGGGCGATATATATAGTGAGTCGCGCGCCGCTATTGCAGGCGGAATAACCTCCTATATTGAGCAGCCTAACACCAAGCCCGCAGCCACAACTATTGAAAAGCTAGAAGCGAAGTACGCCCTTGCCGCCGAAAAGTCTTTCGCCAATTACGCCTTTAATATCGGCGGTGCAAACGACAACTTGGAAGAGCTTAAAAAGGTGGACCCGCGTTGGGTGCCTGGTGTAAAAGTATTTATGGGCAGCAGTACTGGCAATATGCTGGTAGATGACCAAAAAGCTTTAGAAGGGATTTTCTCGCAGGTAAGAATTCCTATTATTACCCACTGCGAAGACGAAGCAACGATAAAAGAAAATCTTGCGGAAGCACAGGCGAAGTATGGAGATGACATTCCCATGGAAATGCATCCCTTAATTCGCAGCCGTGAAGCTTGTTATAAATCATCAAGCTTAGCCGTAGAACTAGCTAAGAAATTTAACAGCCGCCTGCACGTGTTTCATATTAGCACGGCTGAAGAGTGCGATCTTTTTGACAATAAACTTCCTCTGGCGGAAAAGAGAATTACCGCGGAGGCTTGTGTACACCATCTCTGGTTTAATAGTGACCACTATGCCGAAAAGGGCAGTCTTATTAAATGGAACCCTGCGGTAAAAGAGGAAAGCGATCGCTTGGCAATTTTCAATGCAGTTTTAGACGGCCGCATTGATGTAATAGCTACCGATCATGCACCGCACACTTTAGAGGAAAAAAACAATACTTATCTAAATGCCCCTAGTGGTGGTCCTTTGGCGCAACATGCCCTGCCCGCCATGATGGAGTTTGTGCGCGACGATAAGATGAGCATAGAAATGCTGGTGGAGAAAATGTGTCATAACCCCGCTATCCTATTCGATATTAAAGAACGTGGCTATTTAAGAGAAGGCTATTGGGCTGATATCTGCATTGTAGACCCTTCTCGTCCTTGGCGTGTAAGTAAAGACAATATTCTTTCTAAATGTGGCTGGTCACCTTTTGAAGAAACAACTTTCCGAGCGCGTGTTACCCATACATTAGTGAATGGCAGCTTAGTTTATGAAAACGGGAAAATCATAGAAAACAAAGCTGCACAAAGATTAGAATTTGACCGCGAAGCTTAAATATTACTTGGGCTTCTGCCTACTTATCTTCAGTGCCTGCTCTCCGCAAGCGCCTCAAAAGACCGCGGATTTACCAGAGTGGATTATCCCCGAAGATATAATGATGGCAGTGCTTACCGATGTGCATATTATTGAAGGCGCTCGCATTGGGAAAACAGTCTTGGGAGATAGCCTGTGGACTATCGACCACTATGATAAGCTTTGGGAAAAATACCATATCAGTGAAACTCTTTACGATAGCTCCTTTCGGTTTTACAGCCGAAACCCCGAAAAAATGGACCAACTTTACGAACAAGTGCTTACCAATTTGAGCACTATGAGCAGTGAGCTGGAAGGTGCAAGCGATGATGATAAAGAGGAAGCTGAGACCGACTTAAAAGAAGAGCCTAAGGATAGCATAGTGCAAATAAGCACGGACAGTACTGCTACCGATAGCATTCCCATCGAAATCGAGACTACTGAGACTGTTGAGCCCACTGAGCCTGTTGATAAAAACTAGCTAAATCTTTTATCGTCTCTTTTATCGGTCTAAACTGATAGTTTAGAGACTCTTTTACTTTATCATTCTTATAATAGTATTCCCCTAGTGAGGTTCGTGCCGTTTCCTTGGTAACCAAGGGAGGCTTACCGGAGAAATAGCTTTTAACCGCTTCCCATCGCCATGCTAAGGCGCTCATCCATGGCTTCACCTCTATTTGCGGACCTTTAATCCCCAAAGCTACCGCCATCTGTGCAAAAACATTTTGATACGTCAGGTTTTCTGCTACAATTACAAAGCGCTCCCCCTCTATATCTTCTGTCGCTAAGCGCAGCATAATATCCGCTACATCCCTTACGTCTACAAAGCCATTTATGCCTTGGGTATAAAAGTTAAATCCCTCTGCTATATTTTTAATCAGGGCCGCCGATCCCTGTGCCCAATTTCCTGGACCAAGAATGATGGTAGGATTTACAATAGCCACCGCCAAACCTTCCTCCCTCGCGCGCCAAACCTCCATTTCCGCGGCTTGTTTACCAATTGCGTAATTAGAATTCGCAGCACTTTCTATCCAGTGATTTTCCTCGCTTAAGTGATTTTGCCCGGGCTTCCTTCCTAAAGCAGCAACGCTACTTACATGGATTAGCTTCTTCACTTTGGAGGCCAACGCAGCGTCTACCACCTTAGCCGTGATTTTAGGATTGTCGATAACCGTACTTTTATAATCGCGGGGATTAAAGCTTACCGTCGCTGCACAATGCATTAAAATATCTATGCCAGGAAGAATGGTATAAAGGTCACTGCCATCTAACAGATCCACCTCCCGCCATATTATTTTATCAAAGAGAACCTGAGGATTCTTATTGTAAAAGGCAAACACCTTTAATATGGCCTCTTTATTCGACTGTGCTCTGTGCAAAACCACTACTTCCTCGCCTTTTAAAAGCAAGCTATAAACTACATGTGAACCTACTAAACCAGTTGCACCGGTTACTGCATAACGCATCCTGAAATTTTAGGCTAAGGTAGCCAAGAAATTAATTTTGGCCATTGTTTAAGAAAGGATAGCCTAAAAACCTGAGTTCGGTCTAAAATTACAGTCTCAAATTTTCAAGAAAGGGAAAAGACCAATCTAGATCGTGCAGCTCTAGCCGGCTACAGCAAATGAACTAGCTGCAGGATTTTCATTTTATTGAAAAAACACTGCTAAGCCTCTTCTAAAAATACTAGTGGGCCAAAATCGCTTTTTCTGGCGAGAAGCATAGCTTCGCTTTTCCAAGGTTAAATAAGTCTGCCTCGTTGCTCATCCCTATTGACCGCTAAATCTTCACTAACACGCCTTATAATTAAACCCTATGAAAACCTCAGCTTATAAATTTACTTCGAACTGAGCTTAAAATGAGGTTTTTAAAAAATACCCTCGCAATTCTATCTCCCTTTACAGCCCTAAGTTCTAATTTTGTACGCATTAGATATAACCATGAGCAATTTTGTAGAAGAATTAAGCTGGCGCGGAATGTTACACGACGCTATGCCTGGAACCAATGATCAACTAGCAAAGGAAATGACCTCTGCCTATGTAGGTATTGACCCTACTGCAGATTCGCTGCATATTGGTCACCTGGTAAGCATTATGATGTTAAAGCATTTCCAAAATGCTGGCCATCGTCCTTTAGCGCTTATTGGCGGTGCCACTGGCATGATTGGGGACCCTTCTGGAAAAAGCAAAGAGCGCAATCTTCTGGATGAAGCGGCACTGCGCCATAATCAAGAGTCCATTAAAAAACAATTACGTCTGTTTCTAGACTTCGATAATAAGGCGGCCAATGCGGCTTTGCTGGTTAATAATTACGACTGGATGCGGGATTTTACTTTCCTAGATTTCATTCGTGATATTGGCAAACACCTTACCGTTAATTATATGATGGCCAAGGACTCCGTTAAGAAGAGACTTACTGGAGACGGTGAAGGAATGTCCTTTACAGAGTTTACTTATCAGCTTGTACAGGGATATGACTTCCTACATCTCTACCGCGAGTTCAATTGTAAGATTCAGATGGGAGGCTCCGATCAGTGGGGAAATATCACCACTGGTACCGAGCTTATCCGTCGTAAAGAAAGTGGTGAAGCCTTTGCCCTTACCTGTCCGTTGATTACCAAAGCCGATGGCGGTAAGTTTGGGAAAACTGAAGAAGGAAACATCTGGCTTTCGGCCGAATATACTAGTCCTTATGCCTTTTACCAGTTTTGGCTGAATACTAGCGACGGCGATGCGGAAAAGTATATCAAGATCTTCACTATGCTAGGGCAAGAAGAGATTGCTAAATTAGTGGTACAACATACTGAAGCACCTCACCAAAGAGCTTTACAGCGCAAATTAGCGGAAGAAGTGACCACCATGGTACACGGCAAAAAAGAGTTGGATTTAGCGATAAAAGCTTCTGATATTCTCTTTGGAAAAAGCACCGAAGACGATCTTAAAAACCTTGGAGTACGCACTCTTTTGGAAATATTTAGCGGCGTTCCTCAGTTTGAAGTGAAAAAAGAACTCTTAATGGAGGGCATGGAAATTATTAATCTTCTGGCCGAAGAAACCCAAGTTTTCAGCTCCAAAGGCGAGGCACGTAAAATGCTGCAAGCCAATGGCGTTAGTTTGAATAAGGTTAAGGTAAACCTCGAAAAGAAAGTTACGATAGCTGATGCTATTGCCGAGCAATATATATTGGCACAAAAAGGAAAAAAGAATTACTTCTTACTTAAAGTAGTTTAAGGGGAGAATTGAGATTTGAGAAATTAGATTTGAGATGTAAGACTCACCCTGAAGTATATATTCTAGCTTCGAGGTAATGATCAATAGCGATGTTCTTTAGCCGTAAAAAACTCCGCTAAATTGACTGAGCCAATCTAATATCTCCTATTCTAGAAGCGCAGCGGTCTCCGTACTATTCTTGAGCAACAAGGCAACTAACTTTACAAGGCTAAATTATCTAGTAATATATTCTCCATTACCTCCTTTTGCTTGGCAGTGGCTTTATAGAAATAGGTGATTTTAAACTCCCCATCTTCCCAACTATCTTTCACCTTGGGTGCACTAATGCTGTGAGCATTTGTTATGATCGCATAAGGACTAGTTGATCCCCTAAAAACCATAATTACCCTAAAGTCTTTCTCCTCCCTAGAGGTGCGATTATTTTCAAAGATCACAAAGGCGTTTAAATCACCATAAGACTTCTCCTCCGCTCCATGCAATTGCCATAAAGCTTTAAAACGCTCTTGCTGCTCATTGCGATTCTTAAGCTTAAAAATATCTGCGATCTCTAACTCGGGTATACTGCGCTCTTCGATATTCGTGGTATATACGTAAGCTTGGATAATACCCCGATAGGTGCTCTCCCCCCTAAATGCTTCGATGGTATCTATCTCATATAGCTTCAAGGGCAACAGCGTTTTACCTATAATATCGCCATCCTTATTGCTTAGCTTCCTGCCTTCTAAAAGCTGCTTATCGGCGAAATCGCCCGCACTAAAGTAAACTTCCTTGCGTGCCTTATACCAGCCGTCATCTCCTTCATAAGAATAGAAATGTTCACCTTGCCTTAACTCAAAGCTCTTCTCCCCTCGGGCGCGCTCTGCAAAACTTGTTAGCTCTTCCGTAACCTGAGCATTTAAAGCGTGCAGGCCTGCAATTGCCATAAGTACCGCTATTTTCTTCATAAATATATTTACTTTCAAAAGATGATTACGTTTTCATAACGCATCCTTACCTCTATTCGTTTGTTTTAAGAAATCATTAAATTACAACCACGTACTTCGGCCCGGTCAAAACGACCAAGCACCTCAAAGCTACCGTCGGTATTTACTCTACCTAAGTCTTGGGTTTCAATGAAAGCACAGCTATCGATATTTGCTAAATCAATAATATTAAGGGCCCCTGTTCTACCCTCTTTTACAACACTAAAAGGATCTTCCAACTGACGTGCAACCATTCGCATCCAAGGAGGGGCTTTAAACAGTCCGGCACCATTACTATAGGCTTGTGAAAATAATTCCGTCATACCATATTCAGAATGGACCTGCTTTACACAGAAACTTGACTGAAGAATAGCGTGTAAATCACCGCGAATCATTTCCTTCCTTCTCCCCTTCATTCCTCCGGTTTCCATAACAATGGCTCCTTCCAAATTTTGCGGATGTGCCTCGGCTAAGTCTAATAAAGCAAAGCTTACGCCCAATAATAAGATGGGAATGTTCGCCTTTTTCTTAAGAGCGAGAATGGTACTCAATTCCTCCAAATTATCCAAGAAAAACCCCGAATCCTGGTCTGGCGAATGATTGATAAAATCCTGCGCCATGCGAATCAAGGAAGAACCAGACCTTTCTAGGTAAGAAGGCAGCAGAGCCGCAATAAAGAACTCCTCTTTTTGAGGATAAAAATCACGAAAAATATTTCGGCAAACAGTATCGTAAAAATCAAGGTCGTATACTAGGTGCTTACTGGCACCATAGCCACCCGTTCCAGAACTTAAAAATTGGCTTGAAGGTAAATCACTGTAAAGGCTAACCGCCTGCGATTTAAAAAAATCGATAGGCATAAAAGGGATATCCTCCAGCATCTTAATGCTACTGGCTTTCAGCCCTAAAAGCTCAATCCAACGGCGATAAACTGGGTTATGTTCTGCTTGCAGTTGAAAGACTGCTAAAGCATTCTTAGAGAAATCCGAGTCTGTCGTGCTTAAAATCGTATTTTTAAGGCGACCATAATCAGATAACTTTATTGCTTGATGAACGTTAGTAAACATATGCGAATTAGCTACACAAAAATACTACTCTTATTTGGTCTTAGCCTTGCTTTTTCGAGCTGTGAGCAAAATGAAAAATTTGTTGACCAGCCTTACCTCCAGTGGCGGACTTCTGAGACGAAATACTTGGGCGACAGTGCTGATAATCGCAGGGTAATTGACCTTACCGTATACTTTACCGATGGGGATGGAGATATCGGACGTGAGGATCTTAACAGCATCGACACTTGCATTTTAAACGACTACGCGACCTTCCTGCAGCGTTTCGACCTATTTATCTATTATTTTGAAAAAGTGAATGGTCAGTTTATTGAAATTCCACCCACCGATAGCTGCCTGCCTTTTCATAATATCCTCCCTTATCTCACTCCAATTGGGCAGAACAAAACCTTAGAAGGTGATATAACTACTCCCTTCGATTATTCCAATTATCCTTTAAACTCGACTGATTCTATAAAATTTGAACTGCAGATAATTGACCTGGCTGGCAATAAAAGTAGCCGCATCACTAGTCCTGCAATAGGGGTTTAATTCTGAAGATCACTAGAAGACAACGTGGTACTAATGGTTGCCGCATGATCGGCAATACGTTCCATTTCTGATAAAAGATCACTGTAGTACATGCCACTTTGAATGCGGTATTTGCCTTTTTCCACCTTCTCTATGTAATCTACTTTAAGTGCCGCAAAAAGTTTATTGATCTCTCTCTCTATCTTCACAGAAGCTTCAAAATGGTCTTTCTCGTTTGAGCTGTCAATGTTTTTAACCATTAAGTCTAAGCTTTGAGAAACCAACTCAGATAGTCTTAAAACACTGTTACGCATCTCAGGAGTAAAATAAGCCTTTTGCTCTTTTCTAAAAGTAAGGTTCCTACTAACCTCTAGATAAATATCACCTATACGCTCCAAATAATTGGCTACATTAAGCATTGCACGCACCCGGTTATTTCCAAAAATGCTCAATTCACTTTGACTGATTTTACTGAGATAATTACAGATTTCCATTTCCATGCGATCGGAAATGGACTCATACTTCTCCAGCTTTTTGACATACTGATCAAGCTTCTTTTCATCCATTTCTACGATAAGTAGAGGAATATATTTGTAGGCCTTGCGGATTAGGTCACCAAAATTTAAAAGTTCCTTTCTCGCTTCTAGCATCGAAAGTTCTGGGGTAGCCATTAATCCACTTCCAATATAATCTAAACTAAACATTTCATCTTCCGAGGTTCGAGAGGGCACCATCCAAGTTGCCAAGCGCACAAGCAGGGGAACGAAATTTAAGCATAGCAAAAGGTTAAAAAGGTTGAAGAGGCTATGAAATAAGCTTAAAGACAAAGCGATTACCGCCTCATCATTATTGGGGTTACCCCCGAATAGCACTTCACTTAAAGCGGCAATAAGGTCTAAAAAGAAGGGGAAGAGCAAAATAGCCCACACCACTCCTAAGACGTTAAAAATTAGATGAACCCTTGCGGCACGTTTCGCATAAACATTGGCAACCACTGCCGCGAAATTTGCTGTAATAGTAGTACCGATATTCTCGCCTAAAATGACAGCGGCCGCTAAGGGAAAGGAAATAAAACCGCCGGCCGTTAGCAGTAAAGTTAAAGCTATGGCGGCACTGGAAGATTGTAAAAGGAAAGTTGCAACCGTTCCTAGTAAGACAAATAGTAAGGTTAAAATAACCCCCGATAAATAGGAGCTACGATCGTAACTATATTGCTTTAAAAAACTTAAGACCTCTACGTTTTCTTGCCAATCGGGCAAGGATTCGCGCATAAAGGATAGGCCTAAAAAAAGGATAGCAAAACCAAAAATAGCCTCCCCGTACAAGCGCAATTTTTCTTTAGATAGAAAGATAAGAGGGAAGGCCAAGGCCAAGATTGGCAGGCTTAATTGTGAGATCGAAAATTTACCCATCCCCAATACCGCGACAATCCAGGCGGTTACTGTGGTGCCTAAATTCGCTCCCATAATTACCCCCACCGATTGCTCTAGGGTTATCAAGCCTGCATTTACAAAACTCACAATCATGACGGTTGTAGCCGAAGAAGACTGTAGAATTCCTGTAACGCTAAAACCAGTGAACACGCCAATTCCCTTACTCGCCGTCATCATCCGTAGGGTACTTCGCAGCTTCGCTCCTGCAACCTTTTGGATAGCTTCGCTCATCACCTTCATCCCATAGATAAAGAGACCCAACGCTCCGATGATGGATAATATGTTTAAAATTGGAAAGTTCAAGACTCTATAAAATTAAAAAAAGGGGCCCTATTGAAGGGGCCCCTTTCATTTATTGTGTTTAACTAATTAATGAATAACCACTTTACGGGTCACACTATAATCAGCAGTATTGATATTTAACATATAAACACCAGCAGCCATAGACTCTGTGTTTATGGTAATCTCCAAATCAGTACTAGTACTAGTTGATACAAGCTGACCATTCACATTACGCAATTCAACCGTTTTCTCCGTATTGGTAGAGGTGCTGATGGTAAAGTAAGTGCTCGCTGGGTTTGGATAAATACTTAACTCAGTGTTTAGTAAATCATTCAAGCTGAAATCAGGGTTCATATCGCCTGGGCTACCTATGTCTCCATCTACACTAGTATAAGCACCATTGCTTCCGCTAGCGGCATTACCTAGGTACAATCCATTCATATCGAATTCTAAAGAAACGCCATTGCTAACCGCTGCGCCATCATATGCTGCTGCAGAAATTAATCTACCCTCCGCATCATATAAGAATACCGCATCACCGTTAGAACTTAAACCACTAAAACCATTAAACTGATTATCAAGGTTAAGAACATTTAAGTTATTGGCTGTTAGGCCCCACTGAGCGATCCAGTCGCTTACATCCGCTGTTGCCGCATCTAAGAAAACCGCTGCTTCACCCGCTGGAATAGAAATACTAGTACCAATAGTATGTGTACCTGCATTAGCACTTTCATCATCCCAACTAAAACCATTTAGGTCTACGCTAGAACTACCGTCATTTCTTACTTCAAACCAATCGCCGTTAATTGCGGCTGGCAGATTACTTCCTGCATTTGGCATGATTTCGCTGATGTATAAGCTAGGCATGATTACCGGAATAATATCCATTGTATCACGTGGGAAGATTTGGTAACCTTCGTCATGTGGAGCAGAAGAATCAAACTGACCACCCGCTCCGATTATATCAAAATAACCAGTTGGAGCAGTAGAACCATCAACATCCGTATCGCTATCAATGCGCATTACTAAAGTATCTACGCCATTGGTAATATCTAAGTTTACACTTGAACCTGGGAAGGCAGGCCATCCAGCAGGATTAACTAAGTAAAAACCATTCAAGCGAATATACTCACCTTCGGTACTCTCGTCAAGGTCGAAAACCTGAGTAGGTTGCACTAGGCTAACATTTGAAGCTAGAAGAGCAATCGAATCAATCTTCAACTCAATCAGACCATTATAGAAATCAATAACACCCACTACGCGAATTGAATCGCCACGATTAACTTGGTAACCACCTGGCTCATCAACAAAATTGAAGACATTGATACCACCGGTGTTATCATACATATAGAAGCTATAACCAGCATTTCCATCAAAGTCATCGGTAAATACTGTTCCTACCATTTTACACACTACGCCTAAAGAATCAGCAACAAAGTTGCTATCCACAGACATTACATCACTCACGGTGTAAAATGGGATAAATTGATCATTGTCCTCAATAATCAGGTTGATAGAATCAGAGTTACCCATCATAAGGTTTGCTGAAGCATTTACCATATGTACATATAGAGTCTCGTTTCCTTCTAAGATCGCATCATCAATAATGGTAAAAACAAAACCAGTTGAATCTTCTCCAGCAAGAATAATAAGATCTAAAACCCCCATGGCATTAGGAGCAGGCAGTACAGAACCGTCGGCAGTAGTTAAACCTAGACCAGGAGTAAGCATAATGCTTAAAGTATCGTTTGTAAGAGAAACAGGATTGATATTAATCTCCACGGTAAAACTACCTGCTGCTTCGGAAACTAAAGTTCCACTCGCAGTAACAAAGTTTGCGGTAGAAGCCATCGGAGTTGTATTAACACAAGTAGAGGTATGAGCACCTAAGAAAGTAAAAGTATTTGATGGGTTTACTGTCCATTCGGTAACACTTACTGCCCAATCAGTTTGACCAGCAGAAATACTTGCGTTTCTTACTAAAGTATGATTAGCCGTTGAACCCGTTCCCACAGGCCAGCTAGAACCTGGATCTACACCAATAACCCCAATAATATCAAGGGTATCATTCATGCTAGTATCTACTAAAAACAAAGCATCATCACCGTTAAAGTGAGCTACACTTGGATAAGACAAAACCGTGTCAGCAACCGCTAACATGATTGGATCCGCTTGATTAGTAGTAATCGTATAAACACCACCAGAAGCTACTATACCACTTAAGTTAAACTCGTTGGTATAACTTCCGCCGTTTCCTGAAAGGATTACCTTGTAAGGTCCTAAATCTAATGCAGAGCTACTCGGATTGTAAATTTCGAAACCTTTATTATTACTACTTCCCTCAATATATTCGGAGAAAAAAGGACTTGAACATGGCAAGGCAATGCACATAGAAGCGTGTGCACCCAAATAAATGAAGGTATTACTTGCTTGTACAGACCATTCAGTTGCACCAATAGTCCAATCTGTTTGACCCATATTGATAGTTGTGTCCCTAACTAAAGTATGATTAGCAGTAGAACCTGTTCCTACAGGCCAGCTAGAACCGGGATCTATACCAATAACCCCAACAATATCAAGGGTATCATTCATGCTAGTATCTACTAAAAACAAAGCATCATCACCGTTAAAGTGAGCCACACTTGGATAAGACAAAACCGTGTCAGCAACCGCTAACATGATT
>JBNMPT010000009.1:0-25457 GCA_051277025.1 Roseivirga sp.
CCAGAGATGAATCTGAATTTGATGCTACTGGGCTAAGCACAGAATATCGCGATTTTCCGGCTCCTTTCGTTAAAGAGAGTCGCATCAGGCTGGGTATCAAATATTGTGAGGAGCATCATATCAAAGCGAACGACACGATACTAGTGGTGGCATCCATTGAAAAAGTCATTATTGACCACAACTTTATTTTAAAAGATGGTCTTGTCGACCATAGCTTAGCAGGTAGTCTTGCCGTTAATGGTCTCGATGCTTATTACGAAGCAAGTCGTTTTAAACGTTACGCTTATGCAAGGTCAGGCGTAGATTTAGAGGAAAAGTCATGGTGAAAACTGAAATAAGTGTTTTTTGGTTTAGACGAGATTTACGTCTCAATGATAATTATGGATTATTTAAATTATTAAGTAGTCATAAGAATGTTTTAGCGCTTTTTATATTTGATAAGGCTATTCTAGATAAGTTACCGTCTAAGGACGCACGGGTTCAGTTTCTTTTTCAAGAACTGATGGCCATAAAGCAACAATTAGAACAGATAGGGGCTTCATTACTAATTCGTTATGGCGATGTAGACCAAGTTTGGGAAGAGCTTAGTTTGGAGTATGAGATAAAGTCTGTCTTTGCCAACCGAGACTATGAATCTTATGCACGATCTCGCGATAAGCGAATTTATGAGTTTCTAGAAGGAAAAGGAGTACCATTTAAAGCCTACAAGGATCAGGTGATTTTCGAGAAAAATGAGATCTTAAAGGATGATGGAAAGCCTTATGTTGTTTTCACTCCTTACATGAAGCGCTATAAGCTACTGCTAGAGAAGGAGCATCTGCAGGCTTATCCAAGCGAAAGCTTAACGGATAATTTTATTAAGATTGAAAACCTTGATGCACCTAGTTTGACAGAGATGGGTTTCGAAACTTTTCCGATCCAATATCCTAGTAGGGAATTCCCCAAGGAGGTTATTCGAAATTATCATGAGCGTCGTGATATACCATCTTTAGCTGGTACCAGTAGACTAAGC
Source organism: Roseivirga sp. (assembly GCA_051277025.1). GTDB lineage: Bacteria > Bacteroidota > Bacteroidia > Flavobacteriales > Schleiferiaceae > Croceimicrobium. Next base: position 1,013 of record JBNMPT010000009.1, read on the forward strand.
CTTCACTTGCGTTTTGGTACTATTTCCGTGCGTGCACTAGCAAAGGTAGCGCAACAAGAAAATGAGAAGTACTTTAATGAACTTATCTGGCGGGATTTCTACCAGACGATTCTTTACCATTTTCCTCATTCAGAGAAAGAGAGCTTTCGCAGACAATATGATTTAATTGAATGGGAGAATAATAGTGAGCATTTTGAGAAATGGTGTGCCGGTAAAACGGGTTACCCACTAGTTGATGCAGGTATGCGCGAGCTTAATGAAACCGGTTTTATGCACAATAGAGTGCGCATGGTGGTCGCTAGCTTTTTAACCAAGCATCTGTTGATTGAATGGCGTTGGGGTGAGGCTTATTTTGCCGAGAAGTTACTAGACTTTGATTTGGCGAGTAATGTTGGTGGCTGGCAGTGGGCGGCGGGTAGTGGAGTAGATGCCGCTCCTTATTTTCGCGTGTTTAACCCCAGCTTACAAATGGAGAAGTTTGACCCAGAGAAAAAGTATATAAAAAAATGGGTTCCAGAATTTGGTACTAGCCACTATCCGAAACCCATCGTAGAACATAAAGAAGCTCGTTTAAGAGCTATTGCTCGTTATAAGAAAACTTTAAAACCGGATTAAATTCCTGTTTTATCGCCGAAGCTAAGTTTCACATCGCTAACAAAAGATTTTATCATTTGCTCATTCTCCATTTTGCAGATGAGTAAAGACTTTTCAGTGTCAACTACAATATAGCCATCTAAGCCTTCTATTACAGCTACTTTGTCTTTAGACATGCGAACGATGTTATTAGCTGAATTATAGCTAATGATTTTCGATCCAATATGTGCATTTTTATTCGAGTCTAAGTCTTTATGCTCGTAAAGGCTTCCCCACGTGCCAAGATCACTCCAGCCAAAATCAGCAGGGATTACAAAAACCTTAGAAGACTTCTCCATCAAACCGTAATCAATTGACTCATTATTGCAAGAAGGGTAAACCTTTTCAATAAACTTTTGCTCTTGTTCGGTACCGTAAATGCCAATTCCTTGCTCGAAAGTTGCGAACAGATCTGGTTGATGTGCTTTTAATTCGGTTTTAAAGGTCTTTAAGGACCAGATAAAAAGACCCGAATTCCATAAAAAGTCCCCACTTTCGATAAACTGCTTGGCAATTTCTTCATTGGGCTTTTCGGTAAAGGTCTTAACCACTTTAATTTCAGCATTCTCTTTAACTTGTTCTTCAAACTGAATATATCCATAGCCAGTGTCGGGACGGTGTGGCTTGATGCCAAGAGTGACTAAAAAGTTGCTTTCTTCGGCAGTTTTTATTGCTAACTCACAAATGCGTTGGAATTCTATTTCATTGGTAATTAAATGATCTGAAGGCGCAATAATAATGTTTGCGTCAGGATCTTCGCTCTCAATGCGATAAGCAGCATAGCTGATGCACGGGGCAGTATTGCGTCTTGCTGGTTCGCAAATAATATTTTTTCGGGGGATATCTGGAAGCTGCTCAGCTACGAGATTTTCATATTTTTTGTGAGTAACGACCAACACTTTGTCCTTGCCAGAAATAGCGCTTAAGCGACGAAAGGTTTGTTGAATGAGTGATTCACCTGTTCCTAATATATCGTGAAATTGCTTGGGGAAATCTGCAGTGCTCATTGGCCAAAAGCGGCTTCCGATTCCACCGGCCATGATTACACAATAGGTTGATGCCATAGTTTTTTATTTAAAGACAAAGTTACAATTTAGAGAAAAGGAATTAAGCCCCGTTGTACGTTAATAAATTCTTAATTTTGCAAAGCGTTAGAAATTCAATCATTAAAAAAATAAGAATGCTGAACATAGTACTTTTTGGCCCTCCAGGTGCTGGTAAAGGAACCCAATCGGAAATGTTAATTAGCCAATATCATTTGGTGCACTTGGCCACTGGTGATATTTTTCGCTTCAATATTAAAAATGGCACGGACTTGGGGAAACTTGCAAAGGGTTACATGAACCAAGGACAATTGGTGCCAGATGAAGTAACTATCAAAATGTTAAACGCTGAGGTAGAAAAGCACCCTAAGGCTAAAGGTTTTATTTTTGACGGTTTCCCGCGCACGAATCCTCAGGCAATGGCATTGGATGCGCTTTTAGATTCCAAAGGAACTGCAATTTCTTGCATGCTGGCGCTAGAGGTTTCCGAAGATGAGCTGAAAGCACGATTGTTAAAAAGAGCAGAAGTTAGTGGACGTGCAGACGACGCTAATATTGAAGTGATTGAAAATAGAATTAGGGTTTATAATAATGAGACTGCTCCAGTTAAGTCTTATTTTGAACAACAGAATAAATTATCGCTTATCGATGGAACTGGTACTATCGAGAGCATCACAGAACGCCTGTTAAAGGCTATTGACGCAAAATTTTAATGCAACAAAATTTCGTTGATTACGTAAAAATCCATTGTAAGTCAGGTAAAGGTGGATCAGGTTCTGCGCATTTACATAGAGATCTTTTAACTTCCAAAGGTGGCCCAGACGGCGGCGATGGGGGTAAAGGAGGAAGTGTTATCTTAAGGGGTAATTCGCAACGCTGGACCCTTTTACATCTCAAATACCGGAAACATATAAAGGCTGAAGCAGGCGGTAACGGTAGTAAAAATGAGAGCACAGGTAAGGATGGTCAGAATGAGATTCTAGATGTGCCCTTGGGGACGGTTGCTAGGGATCCTGAAACAGGAAATATTCTATTTGAGATTACTGAAGAGGGAGAAGAAAAAATATTGATGTTAGGTGGTCGCGGTGGCCAAGGTAATGTTCATTTTAAATCTTCTACTTTTCAAACTCCTCGTTTTGCGCAGCCTGGTGAAGATTCGCGCGAAGCATGGTGTATTTTAGAGTTGAAGGTATTAGCAGATGTAGGCTTGGTAGGTTTTCCTAATGCAGGTAAATCTACTTTACTTTCGGTCGTTTCTGCGGCTAGACCTGAAATAGCTGATTACCCTTTTACCACTCTTACGCCTAAATTAGGTATTGTTGAATACCGTGATTTCCGCTCTTTTGTGATGGCTGATATTCCTGGGATAATTGAAGGTGCCAGTGAAGGTAAAGGTCTAGGTCACCGTTTCTTGAAGCATATTGAGCGCAATGCAATTTTGCTGTTTCTGGTAGCTGCAGATGCGGATGACATTGTAAAAGAATATCACATCCTTTTAGAGGAGCTGCGTAAGTTTAATCCAGAGCTGATGGACAAAAAGCGTTTGCTTGCCATTAGTAAGTCCGATATGTTGGATGAGGAATTAGAGGCGGAGTTAAAAGCAGACTTGGATGAACGCCTAAACGATGAAATAGATTACCAATTTATTTCCGCTGTTTCTGGTTATAAAATCACTCCTCTAAAGGACAAACTTTGGGAGGCGATAAATGAAGAAGTAAAAGACTAATGTTGGAATATTTCAATGAATTAGATACTGTCATATTTCTTTTCCTTAATAATTTAGGGACTGAAGCATGGGACCCTTTTTGGTTGAGGATGTCCGAGGTATTTATTTGGGTCCCTCTTTACACGGCGCTGGTGGTGGGATTGTTTTTTCTTTTTAAACCTAAAACTGCTCTTTGGGCAATTTTAGTTATTTCCTTAAACGTAGTTTTTACAGATCAAGGCTCGGTGCGTCTTTTTAAAAACCAATTTGAACGACTACGGCCTTGTCATGCCGAAAGTATTAAAGATCAAATTCGACTCGTAAAAGGCCATTGCGGCGGACAGTACGGCTTTGTGTCTTCTCATGCTAGTAACTCTTTTGGTATTGCCGTATTAGTAGGTTTGTTTTATCGGCGTCGCTGGCCATGGGTTTTCTATGGCATGCTAGTATGGGCATCGGTGGTTGCTTATAGTCGTATTTACTTAGGAGTTCATTATCCGGGCGACATCTTATTTGGTGCACTCTATGGCTCCTTTGTGGGAGCTATACTCTATGCCTTGTTTGTATCATGGTTAAAACCTGAGTATAAAGAAGCGAAAGCATGAATTGGCTTCTAGTATTTTTGGGAGGTGGTTTGGGCTCTGTTTTTCGATATGGTCTAAGTTTGCTCCTTAACGGGAGGGCAATTATGCCTTGGGGTACAGTAGCAGCGAATTTATTGGCCACTAGTTTATTGGCGTATTTAATCTTTCATTATCAAGAAGGATTCAGCGAAAACCAGCGTCTATTCTGGATGGTTGGTTTATGCGGTGGTTTTTCAACTTTTTCAACATTCAGCCTAGAGAACTGGCAATTGATGCAAAGTCAACAATACTTTTGGTTAATCTTAAACTTGTTTTTAAGTATTGGAGGAGCCTTATTTGTATTTTTTTGGTGGGCCAAGGCATCAGTCTAGAAATATTTGCCGGTAATTAACATTTCCACAGGCAGTGGTAATGTTAAAATCAATATCAGAATAAGCTGCTAGCGGATTAAGCTAACTTGCCCAGTTCGGGATAGAGGCGTTCCATCCGCGCGAGAAACAATGGTAATTCGGTAGACATAAACTCCGCCCGGTGCGATTTCACCTAAATTCATTATCTGTCCATTCCAAAATTCACCAATCGTATTGGAGTGGAATACTTCTTCGCCCCAACGATTGAAAATAGATAATATTAATTTGTTTGCTCCAGAGGCACTGTACGCAAACACATCATTAGTGCCGTCAGAGTTGGGACTAAAGGCGTTAGGTATATAAAGACGGAATGGCTGTTCAACATAGGTTTTATATACGCTGGTGTCGTTACAACTGAACTCGTTGGTGCTGATGTATATAAAAGTTTGAATGCCAGTATCTTTAGCCTCATAAGTGAAGGGTATTGGATCGTCTATTCGAGAACCCGTAGGAAGAATTATCCACGATTCTGTAGCCCCAATGTTATCAAGTTTAACCTCAAAGAAAGGGTCATAAATAGTTGTTTCCGGCGGACTAACGGAAAGATTATTTATGGGCGTTGGCTTAATCTCTATGAGCTGGTCAAAAACTTCTTCTAGCGTATCGCGACAGCCTTCTAGAGTGATAAGTTGATGGTAAACAGCAAAGATCCCAGAGCTTGTATAGGTATAACTGGGGCTTGCTAAATTGGAAAAGCCACCATCGCCAAAATCCCAATAATGTAGAGCTTGTCCGGAGTAATCGCTGCTATCTATAAAACGCACACTTTGAGGAGCACAGCTATAGACTAGGGGGATATAATGCTTTAATATAGGCCTTGGATATAGATGAAGAGTATCCACTTTTACTGCTGCGCAATCGCCATCTTGTACGGTTAAACTCACAATATAGCTACCCGGAACGGTATAGATCAGGTTTTTAGGTTCGGGGGTTTGTGAGTTTAAACCTAAATTGGAAGGCCCTCCAAAGTCCCAAATAAATGTAGCACTATCACTAAGGTTTCCGCTTACTGCAAAATCGAAATTATGATTATCAAAGCACTGCTGCCCACTAACAGTGAAGTTCAGGTTTAGGGGATCGTAAACCAAGTAAGTGCTGTAAGTTGTATCAGCACAAGGGCTACCGGGGTTGGCAATAAGTCTAATAATATATATTCCCGTATCGGGAAAAGTAAAGCTCGGATTGGCAAGGTTGCTTACGTCGCTAGAAATACCTGGCACTCCAAAATCCCAAAGGTAAGATTGGGTATTAAAACAGTTTTCGGTAAACTGCACGGTTTTACCCAAGCACAGTTCTAAAGGGTCTGAATTTTGGCCCTCAATAAGGGCAACAGTTTGAGTACAACTGCTACTAACGTTAAACTGAAAATCTCGTCTTAGAATACTTAATAGGTTACCATTGCGCCATTCTTCCACACAAATTGCAAAAACATATTGTCCTACTTGGGAGGGTAAACCAGTTAGTAAACCGCTTTGAGCATTAATGCTAAAATTAGGATTAGCGGCAATGGGGTTTACAGATGAGTAGCCTCCCGAAAAAGGAACATTTTGATAGGGTGGTGCGGTGGCGGTATCTGGTCGGGGGGAATTAGGGCCGGTTTGAGTGGTAGCGCCGCCACCACCATGTAAAGGGGTACATAATTTATAAGCCAAACTATCACCATCAACTTCTATCGCACTCATATCTAAAATAACCGGACTGCCTAGGCATAAAGCGAGTGGAGGAGGGTTACTGAACTGCGCGCTACTATTGCAGCTTGCACTTTCACTTTGTGGTGGGATTTGAATGGTATAGGTACTTCCCCAGGTTCCAGGATTTGGGATATTGATAATACTAGAGTTTCTGCAACAGCGCTGATGGCTTAAGGTGTAGCCCGAAAGATTTATTGGTAAATTAATGGTATCAATGTAAATACCTTCTTCTGTGCAAACAAAGCTCGGTAGAGCGCTGCAGCTATTTGCCGCAATAATTGGTAACTGACTTTGGGAACTTAGTGGAAAGAAATAATTGCCTTGTAAAACATTATTTCCATCATAAACGGTAATAATTGCTGGATTATCAAAAGGGGCTCCGTTGGAACTGCAGTCGCGGTAAATGATAAGGCGTACCTCATAATTATCTCCTCCTATGCAGCGATAACTCAATTCGCCGCCAACTAAATGTGCGGCAAAAGAACCCGTAGATAGTAGGCTGAGCAATATGAATAGGGTTTTCCGCATCTTCTTTTCAATCAAAGCAAGATACAAAATCTTTAAGCTCAATTATTAGGTTTAACGTTTAATTCGAAGCATCTCAGAAAAAGGGAAAATTTCATAATAGCCAAGCGTATTTAGATAATTAAGATCATCATCCTTTGGCATTATCCACACAAAATCTCCTCCCCAAGCTCCCAAGGATTTAAAGCCACCTTTTAAGTTAGGGAAGCGTATTAAACGCAAACTTTCCTGTTGAATGAGTTCAGACGTTATTTCTTCGTGCTTTTGCATCCAGTTTATTAGCTGCTCTTTGGAGGATAACTTTAGTAGTTCTCCACTTAAATCAGAAATAATTTTTACGAGCGAGGGATTTTTTTCGAGGGAGGCGTATCGAACAACTTCGCGACTGCTAATTTGCTTTTCGCCTAAATACAGAAAATAGCTTTGCTCGAGTATTTTTGGTAATTCCACCTGGGTCCAGGCCGCTTTTTCATTGGCCCCAAGTTGATAAGAGATTGGCTCTCCTTCTAGGGCGGTAGCAACATCATAACCACTACCTTTTAAGTGCTTAAAGAATAGTCTTATAGCATCTTTTTTAGACCATTCTGCAATCAAGGCGATAAGGGTGCTACTGCTTCCTAAGCCCCATTCTCTCTTAAACTCTAGTTTGGTTTCAATTCTAAGTCCGGTGGGGATATTTTGATCAAAAGCATCTAAAAGTAGAGCACTAATAATTGCGGATTTATCGGTGTTGTTGCTACTAATTACATGGCCTTTTTTGTCTAGCTCCACCCGAAGCCAAGAATTTCCATCTAAATCCAAAGCCTGCCATTGCAAGGAATTGTTTCCTGTCTTAAATACTTCTAAAGACTGACCTTTTTGGCTGGGGCAAGAGATAGCAGTGGCGCCATCTAAAACAGCGTATTCGCCGCTAAGTAATAATTTCCCTGGGGCGTAGAAGCGCAAATTTAAGATTTTTTACTAGTCACTTTTGGAGCGGGTATTCCTCTTAACTCGCAAAACTTGTTTACTGCAGCACTATGAGAAACTACTTTATCCTTAAAAAACTCAACCACGGTGTCTTTTTCCTCGGGGCTTGCTTCTAATTGATTTAAAATATTTAATAAGTGCATTTTCATATGACCCTTTTGAATACCGGTGGTGGTGAGGGCACGTAAGGCGGCAAAGTTCTGTGCCAAGCCGCTGGAAGCAACAATGGACATTAGTTCTTCAGCACTGGGGTTTTGTAACATTTTCAAAGCGAATTTTACCATGGGGTGCAATCCTGTGAGGCCCCCCACGGTGCCAAGTGCTAAAGGAATGTCTATCCAAAATCTGAAGGTATCCCCTTCTATACTGCAATGACTGAGACTGCTATATTTTCCAGATCGTGAGGCATAAGTATGGCTTGCTGCTTCTACCGCTCGAAAATCATTTCCAGTCGCCATAACCACGGCATCAATGCCATTCATGATTCCTTTATTATGCGTAGTTGCTCGATATGGCTCAATCTCGGCAATCCGAACCGCTCTTTGGAATTTGCGAGCAAAGTCTTCAGGACTGATACCTGCATCGCCATTTAATTCGGATATCTTACAACTTACTTCGGAGCGCACTAAGCATTCGGGTGTATAGTTTGAAAGGATACACATTACCACCTCAATGTTCTGCTCCTCTGCCGTAAATCGAGAATCTTTTGCAATCGAATTTTGCAGTGTCTGAGAAAACTGCTCTAAACAGGAGTTTATAAAGTTAGCACCCATGGAGTCGCAAGTTTCAAACTCTGCTACAAGCTGCCAATAGTTATCCATGTCGGCGCGTTTGTCACGCAGATTTAAGGAGTCAATACCGCCTCCTCTAGCCCGCATGTTCGCAGTAAGAGGCTCGGTGTCTTGATGAAATTGCGGTTTTATTTCTTCAATAAAAGCTTCCAATTTAGCAGCATCACCCTGGTAGATAAAATGAACATGGCCTACTTTCTTTGTCGCTAAGATGGTCGTTTTAAAGCCACCTCTTTCCAACCAATAGCTGGCACTTTTCGCCGCTGCAGCTACTACCGAACTTTCTTCAATTGCCATGGGTATGGCATAAATTTGACCGTCAATTTTAAAGTTTGGTGCAACACCAAAGGGCGTATAAAAATTTGAGATTGTATTTTCTATAAACTCGTCATGAAGTTTCTGTGTTTTCGCATCGTCATGCCAATATTTTCGCAAAAGAGCCGAGGCTTCGTCGCTTTGGTGGAAATATTGATCAGTAATCCACTCAATCTTAGCTTCTTTACTAAGTTTTGAAAATCCTTTGATGGGTCTATGCATGGCCTAAAAATAAATTCAAATATACGATTGTATATCCCTTAACCTTACTTTTGCGTCATTGTTGTAAAGGCCCCTTAAATTCTTTAAAAGTGAAAGAAATTCGCTGTGAACATTGCAGTACGTGGACAGATGGATATCAAGATTACTGTGGGCATTGTGGCGGTAAACTCCATGAAAAACATTTGGGTGAAAGGGAAGAGCGTCAGGCGATAGAACTCCGGATTATTCCCCTAATAAAAATTAATCCTGATGCGCCTTTTTATAAAAAGGGCTTTTTACACGTTGTGCGTTTTATACAGCTCATATTTCTAAGCATTATAAGTGTAATCGCCGCTATCGCAGGTTCAACTTTGCATTGATGATTAAGTGGTTTTCAAACTATTTTTGGTTTTCTTTTTTGGTTTTTTCGGCTAACCAAGTTTTTGAGCGCTTTTACAAAATCCCATGGCTTTATTCTTATCTCGACGATTTACTAGCACCGGGCATAGTGCTTGGTTTTACGCTGTTTTTCTTTCAAAAAGTATTCCCAGGCGATCCAACATTTAAGTTGGATAACAAACTATTATTTAGCTTTCTGGTGCTGTATAGTTTGTTATTTGAGTTGATATTTCCCTGGACAGATTCACGACATACTGCGGATTATTGGGATATTGTTGCCTATAGTGCAGGAACCTTGGTATTTCGATTCTTGGGAAACCGCACCTTAAAAGCTTAGGGACTCTTTTTTGATTGATAAAACAGGTAGTATTCTTGTAATCGCTTGTTATATGCTGCTACCATTTCCGCTTTGGAGCGTTCTTTTAAATTGAAAAAGACATAACGCCTTTCGAAAAAAGGTAGGTTATTATCAAAGACCAAGAGCTTTTGATCCTTAATAATTAAGCCGTCAATGCCTAGATCAGGTGTTTCGCCAAACTCAGCGGTGTAGTATTTGGGGAGATCTTTGGTGACAATATTTAGATTTTCATCGAAGATTATGCCTTCTAGTTCTCCATTGCGAACAGCTTCTGAGTCTTTGGAGTAAAAAAAGTAAACAGGGCAGAAGTCAAATGTTTGTGAGAAGGATAATAGAATCTCACGATTTTCCAAGCGCTGCTGTTTACTGAGCTGTTCAGCCGGCTTAGTTTGGCCTTGATTTATTAAAACTGCAATGGTTTGCGACTTATCTTGCAGTCGAACCAATAGGGCCGAGCTTCTAAAGTCAGTAATAAATTCTTGAGTGTTTAAGGGGCTTTTTTCCTTAGTAGCATCTTGTGCATTAAGTGGCACTAAGGCGCAAGCAAGCAGAAAAGAAATCGCTTTTGAAAGAAACCCTAATGATTTTAAATTCTTCACGTTTTTATCGACTTTTTAGAGGGTGGGTATTAACTTGCCAGAACAATAATCTACATCAAAATAAAGCTAATAAATCCAAATTGATAATATGTCCGATTTAGATATTTCTCGTCAATATAGACCCTTACCTATTAACGAGGTTGCCCAAAAATTAAATATTTCTTTAGATCAGCTAGAACATTACGGAAAATATAAAGCTAAGATTGCTTTAAACACCGCTAATGATCGCAAGGATGGTCACTTGATTTTAGTGTCGGCAATCTCACCAACCCCAGCTGGAGAGGGTAAAACTACGGTATCTATTGGTTTACATGATGGTTTATCTAAATTAGGCCATCAATCAATAGCGGTTTTAAGGGAACCTTCCTTGGGCCCTGTTTTTGGAATAAAGGGTGGTGCTACTGGTGGCGGTCACTCGCAGGTAATCCCGATGGAGGATATCAATCTAAATTTCACGGGGGACTTTGGAATGATTGAAAAAGCTCATAACCTGTTGTCGGCAGTTTTAGATAATCATTTACATTTTCAAAATGAACCGATAATCGATCCAAGAACAATATTGTGGAAGCGAGTTATTGATTTAAACGATCGCTCTCTTCGTTTTGTGAATTTAGGTTTGGGAGGTAAATCACACGGTACGCCGCGTGAAAGTGGCTTTGATATTACCGCCGCCTCGGAAGTAATGGCTATCCTTTGTATGTCACTAGACCTGATGGATTTAAAGCACCGATTAGGAAATATCCTCGTGGCCTATACTTTTGATAAAAAACCCATTTTTGCTCAAGATTTAATGGTTGAAGGTGCCATGGCAACCTTATTAAAGGATGTGATAAAACCAAATCTGGTGCAAACTTTAGAAGGAAATCCGGTATTAATACACGGCGGTCCCTTTGCAAACATTGCACAGGGGACCAATACCATTATTGCCACACAGATGGGCTTGAAACTGGCCGACTATGTTGTTACTGAGGCTGGCTTTGGTTTTGATTTAGGGGGAGAGAAATTCCTCGACATAAAATGCCGAGCAGCGGGCTTTAAACCGGCAATTGTAGTGCTGGTAGCCACCATTAGGGCTTTAAAATACCATGGTGCAAAAGCCTTAAATAATCTTCAGGAAACGGATGTAGAGGCAGTAAAAGCGGGCATGGTTAATTTGGAGAAACACATAGAAAACGCCGAGAAATTTGGTTTAAAACCTCTCGTTGCAATTAATCAATTTAGCGGAGATGCACCCGAAGAAGTTGCCGCAGTTATTGAAGCATGCGAAAAGAAGGGGATCAAAGCGATTCCGATTACGGCTTGGTCTGATGGCGGAAATGGAGCGACAAACTTGGCTTCAGCAGTAGTGAGTGAGATTGAAAGTGGAGTTAGTGATTTTAAAGTTCTCTACGATCTGAAATTACCGATGCGTGAAAAGATCGAAATCATTGCCAAGGAAATATACGGAGCAGAACGGGTAGAGTATAGCGCTAAGGCGGTGAAAGATTTACAAAATATTGCCGATTTAGGTCTAGAATATTTACCGGTATGTATGGCGAAAACTCAGAAATCGCTAAGCGATAATCCTAAATTAATTGGCCGTCCTAGTGGCTTTGTCTTTAATATTAGAGGCATTGAAATAGCAGCAGGTGCTGGCTTTGTCGTGCCATTAGCGGGCGATATAATGCGTATGCCTGGTTTGCCTAGAAACCCTGCCTCGCAAAAGATAGATATTGATGCGGAAGGGAATATTAGTGGATTGTTTTAATTGGTCGCCTCTTAATTTAAGGAGCAGCCCTTTATTTGCTAGATAAATTGGAGGGGTTGAAATTATATTATCTAAAGTCAAGAAAACAAAATCTTATTTATTTAAACGTCTGCTAAAACATGAAGGACAAAGTATTTTACCTTTCAACTTGCAATACTTGTAAGCTAATAATGAAGGGCTGGGACCTAAAGGACTTAATCTTACAAGATCTTAAAGTAGAAGGGATTAGTCCTTCTGAGCTGGATTTCTTGCGGACGAGGGTTAGTTTGTATGAGGACCTTCTAAATAAAAGGGCGCGCTTACTGCGTGAGTATACCCTAGGTGAAGACGATAATAGAGAGGATCAAATTCGTGATCTGATTTTATCTCATTATAGCTTTCTAAAGCGTCCAATACTGGTCTTGCAAAATCAAATATTTGTTGGAAATTCCGAAAAAATTGTCCAGTCCGCCAAAGAGGCGTTACTGATCCGAAAATAATAGTTTAGATGTCACAAGATATTCCTAGGCAGGATGGCTCATCAGAACCCGAATTAGAACAGAGTTCAAGTACTTATTTGGCAATAGCTTTTAGATCTTTGAGAATGCTGGTTTACCGCACCTTAAAGATTAAAGATAATGCGGATCCAAATGATACGATTGAGTCTATAAAAGTAGATATAGATTTTAAAGGTTATAATGTTTGGATTCTTATTTTCAGCATATTAATAGCCTCAATTGGTTTGAATGTTAATTCTGGAGCAGTAGTAATTGGCGCGATGCTAATTTCACCCTTAATGGGTCCAATCTTAGGAGTTGGCCTTAGCTTGGGGATTAATGATTGGTCAACGATGAAGCGCTCGTTGAAGAATTTTGCGGTAATGTTTACCGTAAGTATAATCACTAGTACGGTTTATTTTCTTTTAACGCCGCTGGTAGATGCTCAATCTGAGTTGTTGTCGCGAACTCGCCCAACTTTATTGGATGTTATTGTTGCCTTTATTGGCGGTTTAGCGGGGATTTTAGCGGCAAACCGTAAAATTAAAAACAATGTCGTTCCCGGGGTAGCTATTGCTACTGCTTTAATGCCACCGCTATGCACTGCGGGTTATGGCATTGCAACTGGGCAATGGTCTTTCTTTTTTGGGGCCTTTTATCTTTTCTTAATAAACTCAATATTTATTTCACTTGCTACTTTTTTGACGGTGCGGTTTTTAGCTTTTCCCATCAAAGATATTCTCGATCCTGAGCGGGCAAAAAGGGCGAGACGTTATGTGTTTGCGGTCTTATTGGTGATTGTAGTGCCGAGTGGTTATACTTTTTATCAGGTGGTTTCAGAATCGTACCTCACTCGAAGAGTAGATGAATTTGTACAAGAGAATATTTTCTATGACGGTGCTGAGTTGGTGAAAAAAGAATTTATTAGTAATGAAGATGAAACTCATTCTTTAAGTCTGGTATTTTTCGGGGAGAATATTCCTATAAAAGTGGTGAACTCATGGCGTAAGAAGCTGAAAAATTATAATCTTGATAACATCGAGATTAAATTGATTCAGCCGCAAAGTATGGAAGAGATGAACTCTTCCGAGGTAAATAAACTCGTGGATGTTTTTTCCCAAAGTCAGCTAGAACTGCAAACAAAGGAGCAAATAATTACCCAGCTGAGAATGGCCTTAAGTCAGGAGATGAATTTTCGCTTGCCGATCGATCAAATGATGGCTGAGTTAAGAGTTAATCACCCACGCTTAAGTACCATTGGAATGGCGCGTATGATAGAGCTTAACGAAGGAGTAAAAGACACCTTGATTACAACAAACTTATACTGGAACTTACAAGATACTTTAGGCTTAAAACCAGAATCACAGCAGATAGGGGAGTGGCTGAAGGTGCGCTTAAACTTGGATACGGTGGTGATCAATAATCATGTTCGCATCGCTAAGCAAGAGATAAATAATCCCAAGGCTTTTGGGAAGATGAATTAATCTTTCACTCTTAACTTTGCCTTTAGTTCGGGATTGATAAATAGGTGGGAATACACTTTCAGCTGAAAGGGATTGAACATGGCTATGTCATCCACAAACAGAGGGATGAAACTGCCTTCCACGATAGCCTTGATTCCAAATATTTTTTCGTTGGCCTCCCAAAGTATTACACCTTGACTATAATCTCCGTCGGGGTCAATTTTAAAGTCAAGAATATCCCACTCATAGATGTAATTATTGTTACGATCGCGAAAGCCGACATGCTCATCAAGTTCATCATACTCTATCACATGTCCACGCCACCAAAACCCATCTCGAGAATAAAGAATCATGCTCGCACTAACCTTGCGCATGTAACCGACTATTTCTTCACCTTTTCTCAGTCGAAATCTTTTTTCGGGATTCGTCATTTTTAAGTTTTAACAATTAACCTATTTTTTGGCTAAAAGTTTATCCTTTAGATAAGGAGCAGTAATCGATTCTTTGCATTTTATCATTTCCTCTGGCGTGCCCTCAAAGATCAATTGACCACCATTTTCTCCACCTTCTGGTCCGAGGTCAATTATCCAATCTGCACATTTCATCACATCCGGATGATGCTCAATAACCACAATACTGTGGCCGTTTTTAAGCAGTGCATAAAAACTTTGCAGTAGTTTTTGAATATCATGAAAGTGCAGGCCGGTAGTAGGTTCATCGAAAATAAACAGCACGGGTTCTTTGGAACTACCTTTCGATAAAAAGGTAGCTAATTTTATGCGCTGTGCCTCTCCTCCAGAGAGAGTAGATGAACTTTGTCCTAAGCTAACATATCCCAAGCCTACATCCTGTAAAGGCTGTAATTTATTGGCGATTTTGGTTTGTTCTTCTTTTTTAAAGAAATCTATCGCATCATCTACCGTAAGTTCGAGAATATCATGAATCGACTTCTCGGCCAACTTTACATCAAGTATTTCTTTACGGAAGCGCTTACCGTGGCATACATCACACTTTAAGTGAACATCTGCCATAAACTGCATTTCAATGGTAATTTCTCCTTCCCCTTGGCATTTATCGCAGCGTCCACCATCTATATTAAAGGAAAAATATCCCGCTTTGTACTTTCTGGCTTTGGCTAAGGGTAAACTGGTATAAAGTTGGCGGATATCATCGTAGGCTTTGATATAAGTTACCGGATTACTGCGGCTACTTTTTCCAATGGGGTTTTGATCAATAAATTCAACATCACTTACGTCTTGCCACGCCCCTTCAAAGCTGCTATGCTTGCCAGTTTTCTCGCCGTAACCACCCAAGCGTTTTTTTAATGCAGGAAAAAGAATTTTTTTAATGAGGCTGCTTTTACCAGAGCCACTCATTCCCGTAACCACGGTAAAGCAGTGCAGGGGAAATTTTACATCAATATTTTTAAGGTTGTTTTCCCGGGCACCTTTCAGCTCAATAAATTTTCGGGGCTCTTTCTTTGGGGGAATAGCTATTTGATCAACGCCATTTAAATAGTTAGCGGTGTGACTTTTGGACGTTTTTAGTAAATCTTTTAAAACACCTTCAAAAAGTACTTCACCGCCGCCAGTGCCAGCTTCGGGTCCAATATCTATTATGTAATCTGCGGAAAGCATCATTTCTTCATCATGCTCTACGACTACTACAGTATTGCCAAGATCACGCAGTTCTTTAACTACTTCAATTAATTTCGCAGTGTCTTTAGGATGTAGACCGATACTAGGTTCATCTAATATATAAGTAGAACCCACTAAGGCGCTTCCAAGGCTGGTAGCGAGGTTTATTCGCTGCGACTCACCACCCGATAAGGTGCTTGACAAACGGTTTAGATTAAGGTAGGGAAGGCCTACTTTACAGAGATAGGTTAAGCGATTTTCTATTTCGAGTAAAAGACGTTTAGCAATAGCATGTTCCTCCTCACTAAGCTTGATATTTTGGAAATGAACCAACAGCTGATCAATTGGCCAGGAGACCAATTCAGAAATCGAGTATCCAGCAATTTTAACATAATTCGACTCTTTGCGTAGACGAGCACCTTTACATACGGTGCATTTTGTTTTGCCGCGATAGCGCGATAGCATTACTCGAAATTGGATTTTATAACTTTTAGTTTCCAGATAAGCGAAAAACTCATTGAGTCCTTTAAAATGAGCGCTCCCTTCCCAAAGCATAGCTTTTTCTTCCTCATTGAGCTCAAATACAGAGCGGTGAATAGGGAATTTCGCTTTTTCGGCACCGTCGATGAATTGATTTTTCCATTCACTCATTTTTTCTCCTCGCCAAGGTACAACGGCGTCCTGAAAAACAGAAAGCGAATTGTCGGGAATAACTAAATCTTCATCAATACCCATTATATTTCCAAAGCCTTCACACTTAGGACAAGCTCCAAAGGGGTTGTTAAAGCTAAAGAGGTGAACACTGGGCTCTTCGAATTCGATACCGTCGATTTCAAATTTATTGGAGTATTCGTGGACTTTCTCTTCGCCATTAATCTGAATGCGACAAATTCCTCGACCTTCAAAAAAGGCAGTTTGAACAGAGTCAGCAAGGCGATTAAGGTTTTCTTCGGTGCTCCAATCGGCAACGAGGCGGTCAATAACAATTTCTAAATTATCAGTCTTTTTATGACTCTTGAAGTCAAAGTCAGAGATTCTTAAAAGTTCACCATTTTGTGACATGCGGGAGAAGCCTTGTTGTGAAAGAACCTCGAGCTGGTCTTCTAGCTTACGATCATGAAGTATCAGTGGCGTCTTTATCAAGAATTTACTTCCTGCGGCAAAGCTTTTCACAAATTTGAGTACATCTTCTAATTGATGCTTTTTAACCTTTGCTCCGCTCGTGGGAGAATAGGTAGTTCCTACTCGGGCGTAAAGGACTTTTAGATAATCGTAAATTTCGGTAACGGTTCCGACGGTAGAGCGAGGGTTTCTGGAGATCACCTTTTGTTCAATTGCCACCGCAGGTGATAAGCCTTTGATGCTATCCACCTCAGGTTTATCTAAACGACCCAAAAATTGGCGCGCATAAGAGCTTAAACTTTCTACATAACGGCGTTGCCCCTCTGCATAGAGAGTGTCGAATGCTAATGAAGACTTTCCAGAGCCTGACAAGCCTGTAATTACGGTTAGGCTTTCGTGTGGTATGCTAATATTCACATTTTTTAAATTGTGAACCCGCGCTCCGGTAATTTCAATTTTTCCTTGTGGGCGCTCTGTAGCAGCGGTATTTTTGGTCATATATTTTCGGCTCTATCGAATCTGCAAAATTATCATTCTCGCGATGCTTTGTTCGATTGACAACAAAAATTATATATTTGTTTTAACAAAAGGCGAATTCATCGCCCTCCTAATTTAAATTGTTGCCTATTCCTACATAGTTACTTTACTGATTTACGATACTTTACTAACCTAATCAGACTTGACTATGGACTACAAGGCAATGAATGATGCGGAGCTTGTTAAGCTCTACATTAATGGCAAGGAGCAAGCTCTATCTTTACTTATCTCCAAACATGAGCAGCGGATTTTTTCTTACATCCTTAGTAAGATTCAAAATCGCGATTTAGCAAATGACGTATTCCAAGATACATTTGTGAAAATCATCAAGACCCTTCGGAAAGGGAATTACAATGAAGAAGGAAAGTTTTTACAGTGGTCTTTGCGAATTGCTCACAATTTGGTGATTGACCATTTTCGCAAACAGAAACGTATTCCCACCATTGCGCCCAATGATGAGTATGATATCTTTAAAATCCTCAAGGATGAAAGTCCTTCTGCTGAGAACGATATGATAAAGGCTCAGATTGAGACCGATTTACATAAGCTGATTCTGCTTTTACCAGAGGAACAATTGGAAGTTTTAAAGCTGCGTCATTTTTCAGGCTTAAGCTTCAAGGATATTGCGGAACAAACTGGCGTATCCATTAACACTGCCCTAGGAAGAATGCGTTATGCATTAATAAATTTAAGAAAATTGATGGTTGATAATAAGGTGACTTTAAGCATGTAACAATAAGTTTCAGAGTATCTCGTTTATCACAGTATCTAACTAACACAGGATATGGATAAAACCACTACTCTTAAAGACGGTTGCGCTACTAACGCAAGACCGGATGCAAAAACCATTTACAACATCTTGAATTTCTCAAGGTCATACGAAACCCAGAAGCTCTCAAATGATTTTCAGTTTGAGATGATTAAAAATTGAACAAAAAGCCTCCTCGGAGGCTTTTTTACTTAAACACAGTTTATGAAAGCTATTTGGAACAAGCAGGTGATCGCAGAAAGTAAGGATACCATTGTAGTAGAGAATAATCATTACTTCCCAAGCGAGTCTGTAAATATTGAATTTTTGAAGGAATCATCAACTCACACCAACTGTTCATGGAAAGGTGAAGCGAGCTATTATAGTTTGAATGTTGATGGAAAGGAGAATAACGATGCTGCCTGGTTTTATCCCAATACAAAGCCTTTAGCCAACAATATTCGCAATCACATTGCCTTTTGGAATGGGGTAGAAATAAGTGAATAGCCGATAAAAGGGCTGTTTATATTAAGACTCACTGCTTGCTAAAACATCATTTAGAGCTTAAGGCTAGCCACCTTTATTTTTAAAAGTCTTGACTCCATTCTTTTTGATACCTTCAATGGCAGTGACGCTTAGCTTTTAAGAAGTACTCAAACTGGTTTGTGAGCTAGGTATCAATCGGGAAGAGTTAGATTTCTTATCTAATCGATTTATATTAATTTTTATAGAAGGAACGAGCCCTTTACTTTCGTTCAAAAAGAAGTTGAATGGCGCATCTACACTGGTGGTTTTAATGCTAAAGACCATTCAAGTTATGGTGTAGATGAGGAGTTAAAAAAGGATCATGCGTAATTGTTGTGGAGTAGTTAAATAGCCGTTTTAAAGGAAGACATTCTTAAGATAAATTTACACAAAAGCTTTAGGCTTGATCCAGCAAAACCACTCTATTTTGGATAATAATAGGCAATGATTTCAAAATACGGGTCGTAAGTTTAAAGACTTTCCCAACGGAAGGAATCTAATTTTAAGAAGATAAAAAGCAATAATGTAAAGCCCCAGAGAGAGGAGCCACCGTAGCTAAAAAAGGGCAGAGGTATACCAATAACGGGGGCTAAACCGATGGTCATGGCAATATTAATGGTAAAGTGAAAAAAGAGGATACTTACCACGGCATATCCATATGCTCTAGCAAAAGTGTTCTTTTGTCTTTCTGCTAGTTGCACCAGTCTGAAAAAGAGCAGAAGAAAAAGAACAATAAATACTCCACTGCCTACAAAGCCCCATTCTTCCCCAACGGTGCAGAATATAAAGTCGGTGCTTTGTTCGGGAACGAAATCAAATTTAGTTTGAGTACCATTTAAGTAGCCTTTTCCTGTAACACCGCCAGAGCCAATAGCAATCATAGATTGGGCGGTATTATAACCAATTCCCTTGGGATCGTGGGCCTTGCCTAAAAGGATGTTTATACGGTTGCGATGGCGGTCTTCTAAGATAGTATTAAAGGCATAATCAACCGTATTAACTAGCAAGGCACTAATAATCCAAAGTCCCAAAACTTTTATCCAGAAACCTTTTGATTTCCGTGTAAGCACAATAATGAGCACGGCGACAGAGACCAATGCTATCTGAAGGCTAAGCAAAGGGATGAGTAGGCTCATTAAAAAGAGTAGGGCAAGGGCTAGACCAATAAAAATGTATGCGCCGGAGAGGCCTTCGCGATAGAGAACAAGTAGAAGGGAGCCATAAACCAAAGCAGAACCAGGGTCTGGTTGGGGAATTATTAAAACAGCGGGAATAATTATGATTACGAAGCCAATCAACTTATCACGTAGTCCTTTCAAGTTGCGGTCTTTTTTGCCAAGAAAACTGGCTAAAGCAAGAGCGGTGGCGAATTTGGCAAATTCAGAGGGTTGAATGCTAAAACCTCCAAAGGCAAACCAAGAGCGAGCGCCTGCAATCTCCTTTCCCGCAAAAAGAACCAATAACAGGGCAAGCATCGATACAATGTAGATAGGAATAGCCAGGGTTTGATAAATTTTACCGTCTAAAATAAAGATAATACCAATAAGAATGATGGAGGTACCAATCCACATTAGCTGCTTGCCATACCTTTGACTAAGGTCAAAAATATTAGCATGCTCTTCGTCATAAACGGCTGCGTAAATATTTGCCCAGCCCATAAGCACCAGGAGAAGGAATAAAATTACCGTTAACCAATCTAGATTATTAAGAATGCCGTCAGTTTTGCGCATCGGTAAGTTTAAGGGGCTTTTTATAAATATTGAGCAACTGCTTTTCGTACTCATCGCTAAGGTCACCCGCTAGCATTCGATTCACCATTGCCGGTCTATTGACCTCGCCGGTTAAATATTGTTCAATTAAGAGACTAGCAATAGGAGCCGCCCAACGGCTTCCCCAGTAACCGTTTTCTACGATAATGGCAATGGCAATTTTGGGATTGTCTTTTGGCGCAAAAGCCACAAAAATGCTGTGATCTTGACCATGAGGGTTTTGAGCAGTACCAGTTTTGCCGCACATTTTAATGGTATCGTGTCTGCTGCCTCGAGCCGTGCCTGTTTCAAAAACATCGAACATACCATTTATCACCACCGGAAAATGTACACTGTCGATAGTGGTAAATTTGGGTGTAGTAAAGTTAGGGTCATCAATGGGCTTGTTGTCAATAGCCTTCACCATATGAGGGGTGTAATAATGACCACGGTTGGCAATGGCAGCGGTCATATTAGCCATCTGGATAGGCGTTAAAAGTAGTTCTCCTTGACCAATAGCAAGTGATATTGTACTTACCGCTCTCCATCCCGTATAGCCAAATGCTTTATCGTAATAGGCTGCATTTGGCACCAAGCCTTTTCTTCCAGTCGGAAGGTCATTATTTAAAAAGCGTCCCATGTTAAAACTTTTCACATGGTTGCTCCATACGTCCATACCTTCCTGAGCGGTGGGATATTTCTCAATGATTGATCTGAAAACTTGGCAGAAATAATTGTTACAACTTTTGCTAATAGCCTTGCGCAGAGCAATAGGACTGGAAGTACCGCAGTGACAAGCAACATGCAACCGTCGGTAGTGAAAACCATGGTGACAAGTATAAGAGGTCTGTTCCTTGGTAACTCCCTCTTGCAAGCCAATTAAAGCATTAATAACTTTGAAGGGTGAACCAGGTGGGTATTCCGCTAGCAAACCGCGATCGAAAAGTGGTTTATTAATACTGTCTAAATAAAGTTTGGAATAGTTAGATGTTCGCTCACTGCCCACCATTAAATTAGGATCGTAGTTAGGGCTGGTTATAAGGCTTAATATTTCTCCCGTTTGAGGTTCAATGGCTACGATGCTCCCGCGTTTATTATACATCATCTGTTCGCCAAAGGACTGAAGGTCAATATCTATAGTTGAGGTGAGATGCTTTCCAGGCTCAGGAAGGGTGTCGTAAATCCCATTTCCGTAGGAGCCTTGGCTGCGATTATGGACATCTACTAAGTTGTAAACTTGACCAGTCCTCCCCTTTAGTACATTTTCGTAACTCTTCTCAATACCAGTTTTCCCGATAAGATCACCTTGACTATAACTGGGGTTTTGTTTAATAAAGGATACGCCTGCTTCACCAATAAAGCCCATAACATTTGCTCCCGCTCTTTCCTGATAGCTGCGTAAAATTCGCTTTTGAGGGTAAAACCCAGGATACATATGGAGCTTTTCTTGGATATAGGCAAAACGCTCTCTGCTAATTTGCTTGATGAAGATGGAAGGCTTTAAATAGCTATATCGTTTGGCTTTGAGGATCTTTTTTCGGTAGTCTTCTACGGTAATTCCTAGAACCTTACAAAAGGCTAGAGTATCAATAAGTACTACCTGACGAGGAATGATCATTAGATCGTAGGCACTTTGGTTTCCTACTAAAAGTTTCCCATTTCTATCATAAATTAATCCTCTTCCGGGATAAATTTTGTCTACTCTAACCACATTACTAATAGCGGAGAGTTTATACTCTTCATTAATAATTTGAATGTAGAAGAGTCGGACTAGAAATACTAAACCGATAATAGTAAAGAAGCTGAAGAATAGATATTTACGTTGCATTTAGCGACGGTGATTCCAAAGTTGATAAAGAAGCACAAAGGTAAAGGAGAAAATGCTACTGTAAGAGCTGCGTTTTAATAGTGACCCTAAATCATCCCAAGAAAAATCCTCAATGCTAAAAAGCACAAAGTGATGGAGGAATAAGCCAACAAAAAGATAGCCTAAGCTGCGTAGTAAGCCTAGTTCTTTAATTTCTGTTGATTCGGAAAGATCATTTTTACCAGTTTTGAAAATCTGCAAAATAACAGGTCTAGAAAAAGCTAAAAATACCGTTGCGGCAGTATGGACGCCGTAAGCTCCTTCAAATACATCTACAATTGCGCCAATAAAAAAGGCTAGTGTAAGCGTATAAAAGGTGGCTGTGCGCGGCGGAAGAAGCAAAATGAAAACCACATAGATATAGGGGTTCATAAAGCCTTGAAACAAAAAGTTATTGAGGATAAAGAGCTGCAAAAACAGCAGCACAAAAAGTGAAAAGCCAGACTTTAATACATTCATGGTGTATTTATTAGGGAGTCTAACTCGTTAATCAATAAATCTTTAACCACATAAACATTATGCAATTTCGCAAAGTCAGTACTTAAGTTAACGGTCACTTCAAAGAAGTTTTGATCGGATTGGAGCCTAGTTGATTTTACATAACCAATTGAAATACCACGCGGGAAGTAGGAAGAACGACCATCTGTTTTGACGGTATCCCCAATTTTCACATTGGCATAGGGGGGGATATCTTGAATGCTGCTTTCACGGTAATTTTCGCCCGACCAGCGCAAAGGACCAAAATAACCATCACGCGAAAGCTCTGCGGAGATGCGGAGGTTAGGATTTATAATCGGTATTACTCGTGCAAAGTGTTTACTAACGGAAGAAAGGACCCCAACAACCCCGTTAGGACCGATTACACCCATATTTTCTCGCAGGCCGCTAAGTTCACCTTTGTTAATCAATAGGTAGTTTTCTACTTTATAATGACTACTGCTTATTACCTGCGCATCTACGAAAGTATAGCGCTGCTGATAGAGCATGGAATTAATGGTATCTGCTCCGAAATTTTGAAAAATAAAGGACTGGTCCAAGGATTCGCGCAGACGCATATTCTCCTTAGCAAGAAGGTCATTTTCTTCTCTCAAGTTGATATACGATCTACTAGTTTCTGCTAATCCCTCAAAGTTTCCTTTGATTTCTGTGGTAAGACTTAAAAACTGAGAACGCTGGTAGCTGCGCTTATTAACAATCCAAGCAAAGGCTATTGATTCCAAGAGCAAGAAGTAGAGTAAGACTCTGCTTCGCTTGAGCAATAGGAAAAAGTAGCGCATAAATAATTAAGTCATCAAGAAGTTGTACTTACCAATATTTTTCAGGGCAATGCCTGTTCCGCGCACAACGGCTCGCAATGGATCTTCGGCAACATAAACGGGTAAGTCCGTTTTCATGCTAATTCGCTTATCTAAACCGCGCAGCATCGAACCTCCTCCAGCAAGATAAATACCACTATTATAAATATCAGCGGCAAGCTCTGGTGGAGTAAGAGATAAGGCCTCCATTATTGCATCTTCGATACGGATGATGGATTTATCGAGGGCTTTAGCAATTTCCTTATAGGTGATAATTAGCTGCTTGGGCTTACCAGTCAGCAGATCTCTGCCTTGTACCGGCATATCTTCTGGAGCATTATCTGATAATTCGTCAAGGGCAGAGCCAATTTGTATTTTGATTTCTTCTGCTGTGCGTTCTCCCACAAAAAGATTGTGATGAGTACGCATGTAATAAGCAATGTCGTTGGTGAAAACGTCACCCGCTACTTTTATTGATTTGTCCGCTACAATTCCACCTAAGGCTAGAACTGCAATTTCGGTAGTACCACCACCGATATCAATAATCATATTTCCTTTTGGTTCTTGCACATCAACACCAGTTCCAATGGCCGCTGCCATTGGCTCGTGAATAAGATAAACCTCACGGGCTCCGGCATGTTGTGCAGAGTCTTTTACCGCTCTTTTTTCCACTTCGGTAATACCAGAAGGAATACAAATAACCATGCGAAGTGCGGGCGGAAACCAACGTTTTTGCAGGGCAGGAATACTCTTGATCATCTCCCGAATCATTGCTTCGGAAGCCTCGAAATCTGCTATTACGCCATCTTTTAAAGGGCGAATAGTTTTGATGTTCTCGTGGGTTTTACCATGCATCTGACGGGCGGTTTGTCCTACTGCGATAATCTTACCCGTCATGCGATCAATGGCTACTATGGATGGAGCGTCAACCACTACTTTGTCCTTATGAATGATAAGGGTGTTGGCGGTTCCTAAATCAATTGCTATATCTTCTCTTAAAAAATCGAAAATCCCCAATGTATTAATGTTTAAAATGACGTATTCCAGTGAAAACCAT